>JAJDOA010000265.1 GCA_022340405.1 Desulfobacteraceae bacterium
TAGAAAACCACCTCGCTCATCCGCAGGGGAGCGGCGCCGAATTTCCCCTCGCGATAATCGACGAGAAACTGACGGTGCTTCTTCTCTTCCTCTGCGATGTAGGTGATGACATTTTTCACCTCCTCGTCCCGAATCCTGTCCAGCAGGCCCATATAGAAATCATAGGCCTCCTCTTCCCGCTGAATAGCCGTAGCAATGAGTTCGTCCAGTTTTTCGTTTTCCATTCGCTTTCCTCCGTATCGGCAAATCCTCTCAACGTTCGACGTAGGCTTTTCGGGTTCGGTCCCAAACAGCCTCCTTTTCGTGCACCCAGCGCCGCTCGCTGCCCCAGGATCCGACGGCGGCCACCACGGTCTCGCCCAATGTGAACTTTCCGCCGCAGATCGGGCACCCCTCGGCATTAAGGGTGTTGAGCATTTCCAAATCGACGATCACTTTTTGACCGCTGGCTCGTTTCGGCATGGCGGGTTCTCCTCGATGAACAGTTGAGGCCCCTGCAGGCCGTCTTCGGCGGTATCGCCCGGGCAAAACCGGGTCTCCGCTGCAAGGGGATGCAGTGGGCATGGGTAACGTGCAGAATCTTCGCCCGATTGTCAAGCCGGGGCGGCGGAAGAACCGCCCTCGAACCGGGCTTTTTTCTGGGCCACGGAGGCCGTAAATTTTTCGGCGTCGATGACGAACCGGTCGTGGGTTCCGCTGGAGATGGTGTCCATCCCGTCATCGGCGGTCAGGGAGAAATGGAGCTTTCTGCCTTCCACCTTTTTGAGTGTGCCCTTGACCGTGACGGTCATCCCTGGCGGGGTCGCAGCGGTGTGGCTCACGTCAACGTGAATGCCCACGGTCTGCTCCCGGGGCCAGTCCAGGTGCGGGTTGAGGGCCTTGATGCAGGCAAACTCGAAAAGACCTACCATGAACCCGGTAGCGAACACTTCGGGCATGACCCGACCTTCCTCGATATCGGGGAAAAGGTGCGGAACGGTCTTGTCCTCCGGAACCTTGTATTGGAACGTGAAGCTCATACCGGGTTTCAGGGAATCTTTCATTCCTTCCGTCTCCTTCCTGTCGGCCGTTTGAAGACTCCCCGCCGCAAGCAGCGGGGAATGTTCTGCCTGGCGGCGGTGCTGCGCAGCCCGGTAAGGAATTCTCCTTATCTGGATGCGCTCGCTGTCGCCGGTTCAAAGATACGGCTGTACCGCTTCAAAAAAATACTCGGCCATCCGGCGGTAGCCGACTCCGTTGGGATGGATGGGATCGCTCATCTGCTTGGGATCCCCCATGATGTCCTTATAGATGTTGGGAATCAACACCGTGCCGGTTCTCTCGGCCAGCGACCGGTATGCCTCCGAAAATCCGCGGTCGTAGACGGGAAACCGGATTCCGCCCAGAACGACCAAGGCCCCGGTGGCCTGGATCTCGCGGATGATCCTCTCCAGATTTCGGAAGGCTGTCGCCTTGTCGACACGGTTTTTCAGATCGTTGCCCCCCAAGGTCATGAATACAATGCGCGGATCGTGATCCAGAACGTCCCGCTGGAGTCGCTGCAGTGCGCTGGATGTCGTATCGCCCGGCACGCCGGCGTTGATGATCGGCTCGCCGATCATCCGGGAGAGCTGGCTGGGGTAATCCATCCCTTCCGCAGCGCCTGTGCCGTGTGTCAGACTGTCGCCGAAGGCGACGAGGCGTTCGCCTTTGGGGTCGGCGTTGACAATGGGATATCCGGCCGTGAGAAATCGGTATGCTGCAAAAAGGGCCAGGCACACCGCCACTGCGATTGCGGTCTTTTTCACCATCGGGTCGCTCCACGGCCTTCGATCCAATCGGAGAGCGCCGCCGAGGCGCAGCCCCGCTGTGCACTCCCCATTCCGTCGTTCACCGCCCCGTCCGTCGGGCAGCCGCCCCGCTTCCCGGATCTCCGGTTGCCATTGGAAGCCTTCGTCACCTACGCCACCTCTTTGAATGCGGATTTCGGGAAAAAGCAGTACGGACACTGCTCGGGAGGTTCATCGCCGTAGTGCACATAGCCGCACATGCGGCAGCGCCAGGCGCCGCCGTCTTCCTCATCGGTCCCGGCAGGGGGCTGCTCGCGGTGCAGGGCGAGATCCTCCAGCGGCGGCATGACCGGGCTGTAGTGGGTCAGGACGTGTCCGGCCACAATGGACCGCTGGATTTCGCTGGTTCCCTCGTAGATCTTGAACAGCCGGATGTCCCGCAGCAGCTTTTCCAAGGGGAACATGCGTGTGTAGCCATAGCCGCCGAATATCTGCAAGGCGTCCTCCACCACCTCCTGGGCGGCTTCGGTGGCGTAAAACTTGGATATGGACGCCGTGATGGTGGGATCCAATCCGTTGTCGGCCTCCCAGGCAGCTTTCCAGACCAGCAGGCGGGAGGTTTCGATCTTCTGAAACATTTCGGCGATTTTGAATTGAATGCCCTGAAAATCCGAAATTTTGCTGCCGAAGGCCCGCCGGCGCTTGGCGTAGTCGACGGCGAACTCCATGGCCGACCGCGCTGCACCCACCGCAAAGGCGCCGATAGAGGGCCTGGTACGGGCAAAGGTTTTCATGGCCAAGACGAAGCCCTCCCCGGGCGGGGCGATCACATTCTCCTTGGGGACGCGCACGTTTTCCAGATGGATGGCCGCCGTGTTGGATCCACGCTGGCCCAGCTTGGGAATGTGGCGGCCGGTTCGCACACCCTCCCACTCTCTTTCCACGAGGAATGCGCAGATCCCTTTGTGGCTGGTATCTGGATCCACAGTGGCAAACACGCTCATGTAGTCAGCCAGACCGGCATTGGTGATCCAGTATTTCGTGCCGTTGAGCACATAGGCGTCGCCGTGCTCTTCGGCCCGGCACCGCATTCCGGCCACGTCCGATCCCATGGTGGGTTCGGACGTGGCAAAGCAGATCAGTTTAAAGTTCTTTACAATTTCGGGAAGATAGCGCTTCTTGAGGTCTTCGTTGTCGGAGAGGATCAGGGGCTCCATCCCCAAGGAGTTGTCAAAAATGGAGGTAGCCATTCCCGCACAGGCCGCGGCCAGTTCTTCGGTGAGGATCACGCTTTCCAGCAGGCCGCACCCCTGGCCGCCGTAGGCTTCGGGGACGTCGGCGTTCATGATGCCGGCCTCGAAAGCCTTCCGAAGAATGGCCTTGGGGGTATCCTCCTGCTCGTCGTAGTACCAGGCCATGGGAAGGATCTCGCGAAGGGCGAAATCCCGCGCTTTGTCCTGAAGTTTCCGCTGCGCCTCCGTCAGTGTAAAATCCAACATGTCGGCACCTCTGCTGTGGTTTCGGATCGGTTTCCCGAGCTGCGTCAAATGCCCTCTTTTCCTGTAGGTATATGAATAGCAGCCTGCTGTAGGGAACGCAAGGAAGCGGTCGGCCGGAGAGGGGCGGGGGGAGAGTCGGGCCTTTCGCGCTACTTCCGGACGGCTTTCGACCTCGAAGAAATCCGGGCTGCGCAGGTGGTGGTCCCTTTTTTCCACAGCGGTGTCCACATTGGCCGCCGCCACGGTCATGGTGATGCTGCTCGCCTCCGGTGACGCTTCGTCAAAAACCAGAACGTCCTCGGGCCCGTTGAACCTTCCGTTCAAAACCTCCTGACGCCATTCCCCTGACTTCCAGACCTGGTTGGTGTATGGTAGGTTTCATGACATCGACGACCGACAAGATGGCGTCGTTGCGGTCGACGCTCGAAACGATGAATCGCGTGCTGGTGGCCTTTTCCGGAGGTGTGGACAGCACCTTTCTGCTCCATACCGCCGTCGAAACGCTGGGAGACAGCGTTCTGGCCGTAACCGCCGCCTCCCCGACCCTTTCTCGAGCCGACCGGGAAGATGCCCCGCGCATCGCCCGAAAGTTGGGCGTGCGGCACCTGACCGTGGATGCCGACGACATTTCCGATCCGATGTTTACGGCCAATCCTCCGGATCGATGCTACTGGTGCAAAAGGCGCCGCTACCGTCAGTTGCTGGACCTCGCCCGCCGGGAGGGGATCTCTTACGTACTGGACGGAGAAAACGCGGAAGACCACCGCGACTACCGGCCCGGAATCCGGGCCCGCCAGGAACTGGGGATCCGGAGCCCGCTGAGCGAATCGGGATTGACCAAATCCGAGATTCGCCGCCTTTCCTCCGAGGCGGGCTTGGAGACCCACGGCAAACCTTCCAGTGCCTGCTTGGCCTCCCGCATCCCATACGGAGAACGGATTACCGCTGAAAAACTGGAGCGGGTCGACGCCGCGGAAGAAGTGATGCGTGGCCTCGGTTTTTCCGGTCGTTTGCGGGTCCGAAGCCACGGGAACCTCGCCCGGCTGGAGGTCGAACCGTCCGATCTGGAGCGGGCTGCGACCGACCCCCTCCGGGGGCGGATCCACCGTCGCCTCAACGCGTTAGGGTTTCAATATGTGGCGTTGGATCTGGAAGGATACACCACCGGCAGCCTCAATCGGGATCTGGATGCCGATCGTTTGCCCGATGGGAGGAACGAAGAGTCCACTGTACTTCCTTCCGGCGAGGAAACACCATGAAAACCGCATACTTCGACTGCTTTTCCGGCGCCAGCGGAGACATGATTCTGGGAGCCCTTCTGGACGCCGGGCTGGAACTGGAATCCTTGCTGTCGATGCTGCGCCGGCTGCCGATCGAAGGCTGGCGGCTGCACAGGGAGTCCACTGAAAGGGGCGGCATCGGTGCGAGCCGGGCCGTAGTGGAGGTCGACGAGGCTTCCGAACCCCGCCATCTGCCCGATGTGACGGCGCTCATCTCGGCCGCTGACCTTCCGGAACCGGTCCGAGCGCGCTCCCTTTCGGTGTTTCGCCGACTGGCCGAGGCCGAGGCTGCCGTGCACCGCATTCCGGCCGAGGAGGTGCACTTCCACGAGGTGGGCGCGGTGGACGCCGTCATCGACATCGTCGGCGCGGTCACCGGACTCTGGCAGATGGGCATCGAAAGGGTGGTCTGCTCTCCGCTGCACGTGGGAAGCGGCACGGTCTCCTGTGACCATGGCATCCTCCCGGTGCCCGCACCGGCCACCGCCGAGCTGATCCGTGGATTTCCCTCCTATGCCGGGGACGTGGAGGGCGAGCTTCTCACACCTACCGGGGCCGCCCTTCTCACCACCTTGGCCGAAACTTTCGGACCCTTGCCCCACATGACAGTGGACGCCGTGGGCTACGGTGCCGGGGCGGCCGTCCGCACGCTTCCCAACCTGCTGCGTCTGTTTGTCGGCGAAACGACGGAAACGGCGGCGGCACGAACGGTGGCAGTGCTGGAAACCGACCTGGACGACATGAACCCGCAGATCTACGGCTACGTCGTTGAAAAATGGCTGGCAGACGGGGCTTTGGACGTATCCATGGCACCGCTGTACATGAAGAAAAACCGCCCCGGAACCCGGCTTACCGTACTGTGTCCTGCACACCGCGCCCGGCACTTTATGGGAGAGATCCTCCGGGAAACCAGCACCATCGGAGTCCGGTGGCGCACGGATATGCGTATCGAGGCCGAGCGTCGACTGGAAACCGTTACCACGGCCTACGGACCGGTGAAGATCAAGGTGGCCGTCATGGACGGCCGCATCCTCAATGTTTCCCCCGAATACGAGGACTGTCGCCGTCTGGCCGATCGCAACCGTGTGCCGCTGAAATCGGTGATGGAAGCGGCACGAAGAGCCGCGGCCGAAGCGGATTTCTTGCCCTGAATCGCACCCATGCAAAAGGACCGATCCCAACGAGCGGGCGTGGACGAAGCCATCCACGGCACCGCACAAGCCAAGCCCCTGCCCTGGCTCATGGCCTGCCTTCGGGAAGCACCGCACGCACGCAGCTGGATTCTGGCTACCATCGGTGTCGGTACGGCCGCCGGCGGGCTGATCGTTCTGCAGGCCTATCTGGTCGCACGCATCGTGGGAGACACCGTCATGGGCGGATCCGGTCTTCGGAACCTCGCCCCCTGGTTCGCTGTTCTGGCCGCTGTCATTGCAGCACGGGCCATCTTGGCGTGGGCCCGGGGGACCTGCGGTTTTCATGCCGGCGCCGCCGTTCGCCGAAAGGTGCGCGAGCGGTTGATGGACCACATCGCCCGGCTGGGCCCGGCATACACGGAGGGGCGTGGAACCGGCGCCCTCGCCGCCACGGTGATCGAGCAGGTGGAAGCCCTCGACGCCTTCTATTCTCATTTTCTTCCACAGATGGCCTTGGCCGTGCTGGTGCCGGCACTCATCGTCTGCGCGGTGTTTCCCGTCAGTTGGGCGGCCGGCGGTCTGTTGCTGGTGACCGCACCGCTGATCCCTTTGTTCATGGTGCTGGTGGGTATGGGGGCCGAAAATATCAGTCAACGCAATTTTCAGGCCATGGCACGGCTCGGCGCCCACTTTCTCGACACGCTTCAAGGGTTGACCACGCTGAAACTCTTCAACCGCAGCAGGGGGGAGGGGCTTGCGGTGGCAGCAGCGGCGAGAGAGTACCGGAAACGGACCATGCAGGTGCTGCGGCTGGCCTTTCTATCCTCGGCGGTGCTGGAATTTTTTGCAGCCCTTTCCATTGCGTTGGTGGCCATTTTTCTGGGGTTGCGATACCTGGGATATCTGCAGTTCGGCACCTGGGATTCACCGCTGACCCTGTCCCATGGTCTGTTCATCCTGGTGCTCGCACCGGATTTTTATCAACCCCTTCGGGAGTTGGGAACGCAATACCACGCAAGGGCCGAAGCCGTGGGCGCCGCAACCGAAATCCTAGCAGTTTTCTCCGTTCCGCTGACGGCGAACACCGAAATCTCGAAAGGGTCTTTCCAAATCCCCGCGACCCCGCGACTGTGCGGGCGGGATCTCTATCTTTGCTATCCGGGCCGTAAGCAGGCCGCACTCGCCGGGGTCGGGTTCTCGTTGGGCCCCGGCGAGCATGTGGCCGTCGTCGGTGCCAGCGGTTCCGGCAAAAGCTCCTTGCTGAAACTGCTGCTGCGCTTTGCCGATCCGGACAGCGGTGAACTGTGGCTGAACGACACCCTCTACAACGGTGTTTTGCCGGACGACTGGCGGAAGGCGATGGCGTGGGTGGGCCAGGACCCCGTTCTCTTTTACGGCACCATCCGGGAGAACATCCTCGCCGGAGCCCCTCGAGCAGCGGAATCCCAACTATTGGAAGCCGCCCGGGCGGCCGCGGTGACGGACTTCGCCCTCCGGCTGCCGCTGGGTTTGGACACGCCGGTGGGCGAACGGGGTTTGTCGCTGTCACGGGGCCAATCCCAGCGGGTGGCCCTGGCCCGGGCCCTGTTGAAGAACGCGCCCATTCTGCTGCTGGACGAACCTACGGCCGGTCTCGACCGCTACAGTGAATTCAGAATACTGGAAGCCCTGCAACACAGTTCCCGGGGGAAAACAATGGTAATGACCACGCACCGCCTGGCGGGTTTGGAATCCATGGACCGGATCCTTGTCATGGAAAATGGTCGCATCTCAGCCCAGGGAAGCTACACGGAGCTGGCGGCGGGCGATCCCGGCTTTGCCGATCTGATGCGGCGAGCGGATTCGGGAGAAAACGGATGAGAGAGGGGCGCCTGTCATCCCTGCAGCCGGTGCTGGCCCGATTGGGCCCCCACCTGCGTTGGTTGTTGCTGGGCACCGTGGCGGGAGGAGCGGCGGTGCTGGCCTCCATCGGCTTGCTTTCCCTGTCCGGGTGGTTCCTTTCGGCCACTGCCGTGGCCGGTCTGTCGATCAGCACGGCCCAGGCCTTCAATTTCTTCCATCCCAGTGTCGGCGTCCGGCTGTTCGCCGGCCTTCGAATCCTGTCGCGGTATGGGGAACGGGTGCTCAATCACGAGGCGACCTTCCGGATTCTGGAAAGTCTGCGCACATGGTTCTACCTTCGGCTGGAACCTCTTTCCCCCGGTGGACTGAACCGTTTTCGCAGCGGTGATGTCCTGCACCGGCTCGTGGCCGATATCGATGTGCTGGATTTGTTGTACGTTCGGATCCTGTCACCGGCCGGAGCCGCAGCGCTCACCGTGGGCGCCCTCGGCGTTTTCCTCCTCTGCTTCGATACGGCGCTTGCCGCCGTTGCCGTGGGATTGTTGCTGGCGGCCTGTGTTCTTCTCCCCTTGGCGATGGCCTGGGCCGGCATGTCCGTGGGATCCGGGCTTTCCTTGGCACGCGCCCGGCTGAGAACCGTGGCGGTGGAGGCGATCCAGGGCATAGCCGAACTGCTGGTCTACCACGGCCGCAAACGGCACCTGGAGCAGCTCAATGAGCTGGACCACCGGATGCTGTCCCAGCAGCGGAGGATGAACCGGCTGGCCGGCTTTTCCGAGGCGGCATTGACCTTGGTGTCCGGGTTTGCTGTGATGGCAGCGCTGGGCATTGGGGTCCGGCTCGTGCACGCACGGCAGCTGAGCGGAGAAAGCCTGGCGTGCGTGGTGCTGGCGGTATGGGCCGCTTTCGAGGCGGCTGCACCGCTTTCCGGGGCCTTTCAGCATATCGGCAATCTGCTGGAGTCGGCCCGACGGGTGAACGAGGTCGCCGGCGCCGAGCCCGCGGTTCGTTTCCCCCCATCCGGTGCACCCGTTCCGGATCGGCACAACGTTGTTTTCGAGGGTGTGCGGTTCCGCTATGAGCCGGACCTCCCGCCTGCTCTGGACGGTGTGGATCTGCACCTCGAGCATGGGAGCCGTTCCGCGGTGGTCGGTGAGACCGGATCGGGGAAATCCACACTGGCACAGCTTCTGGTGCGGTTCTGGGATCCGGATGAGGGCATCGTTTCCGTCGGCGGGACCGATATTCGAAAACTGGGGGAAAACAAGTTGCGCCGCCTCTGGTCCGTGGTACCGCAACAGCCCCATCTCTTCCACGCCAGCCTTCGGGAAAATCTTTACATCGGAGACGGCGACGCTTCCGAGGAGCGGCTCTACGATGCACTGGATCAGATCCATCTGGCCGATTTCGTACGCAGCCTGCCGGATGGATTGGAAACGATCGTCGGTGAGGGGGGGAAAAAAATTTCGGGGGGACAGGCCCGACGGATTGCCGTGGCAAGGGCCATTCTCCACGATGCTCCCATCTGGCTGTTGGACGAACCCACCGAGGGCCTCGACACGGTCACGGAGCGGCGGTTGGTGGACGAATTGCTGCGGATCACGGAGGGCCGAACCCTCATTTGGATCACCCATCGTTTGGTTCGGATGGATCGGATGGACACCATCTTCGTGCTGGACGGCGGCAAGGTGGTGGAAAGCGGCTCCCACCGGTCTTTGTTGTCGGCTGGAAACCGCTACGCCGCCTTGCACCTTCGTTTGCCGTAGCATCTACTTTCGGATGCGAGGTCCCGGAGCGGTTTCGGAAAACGAACAACGGATCCCTTCCATGCGTCCCTCTCGGTATCCGGAATGTCCCTTTCCTGCCCGGCCTGGAAAGGAACGAAGCGGTGTCCACCGGCAGGTGCCGTACCCCCCCTGGCGTTTTTGTCGAAGACGTTCCATTGCCGCCGAACGGAGACCGCGACCCTCCCCTCCGTCGGTGGGATGAAAAAAGAGCTTGACACACGGTCTCGATTTCGATACCGGATTTATATCATCTTAAAACTCTTTCATGGGAAACATCATGAGGCTGACACGCGCAGGAGAGTACGCTGTACGATGTGCCCTTTTCCTGTCCCTGCGAGGGAAAGGAGTGTTGTGCACGCGCAAGGAAATCGCCCGGACGATGGACATACCGGACCAGTTCCTGGGGAAGATCGCCCAACAGATGGCCAGGGCCGGTATTCTCGAAATCATTCAGGGGGCCAAGGGCGGCTACCGTCTGATCGTGCCGCCGAGCCGCCTGACGATGCTACAGGTCGTGGAGTCCGTCATTGGGGAAATCTTTCTCAACGACTGCATCGTCAATCCGGACGCCTGCTTTCGAAGTCCCGGCTGCGCCGTGCACAAGGTGTGGGAAAAAGCACGGTCTCAGCTGCGGGAAACCCTCCGCAAGGCCCGTTTTTCAAGGCTGGTGTCCGGCGACAGCTGCCTGGCCGACATGGCCGCCGATTCGGGAAAGGCAGCAAAAGCACCGAAATGAACCGCCGCCGCGCCGAGTCCCAGTTGGAGGCGCAGTGCCCCGGATCCAACCGCTACCCACATATCCGCTAACGCTTCGGCACAAGGAGTGAGGAAATGGACGCCCTGTTTTTGTCCCGGCTGCAGTTTGCCGCCACAACCATGTTTCACTTTCTCTTCGTTCCCTTGACCCTGGGTCTTTCCGTTTTGGTGGCCTACATGGAAACCAAATACGCCAGGACCGGTGACGAAACCTACCTGCGCATGACCAAGTTTTGGGGAAAGCTGTTTCTCATCAACTTTGCGGTGGGGGTGGTGACCGGCATCACTCTGGAATTCCAATTCGGCACCAACTGGTCGCGATATTCCGCCTACGTCGGGGATATCTTCGGATCGCTTCTGGCCATTGAAGCCACCGTTGCCTTTTTTCTGGAATCCACGTTCATCGGCATCTGGATTTTCGGGTGGAAAAAACTCTCGAAAAAGGCGCATGCGACGGTAATGTGGCTGGTGGCCATCGGCTCCAACGTTTCGGCGGTCTGGATTCTCATCGCCAATGCGTGGATGCAGAGCCCGGTGGGCTACACCATCCGAAACGGCCGCGCCGAGCTGGTGGACTTCGGAGCCGTCATCTCCCAGCCGTTTGCCATCGTAAAATTCATCCACACGGTCAGCTCCGCCTACGTGCTGGCCGCCTTTTTCGTCATGGGCATAAGCGCCTACCACCTTTTGAAGAAGCACCACATCGAATTCTTCACCCGGTCCTTCCGCATGGCGCTTACCTTCGGGCTGGTGTTCTCCTTCACCGTGTTCATCCTCGGCGACCTGAACGGGGTTGTGGTGGCCCACAAACAGCCCACGAAGCTGGCAGCCATGGAATCCATCTGGGAGACCCAGCCGGCGGCTCCGGTGTACATGTTCGCATGGCCGGATGAAAAAAACGCGAAAAACACCATTGAAATCGGAGCTATACCCGGGGCCCTGAGCCTGTTGGCCTACCACGACTACGATCACGTGGTGCAGGGTTTGCGGGAGTTCCCCGCGGAGGACCGCCCGCCCGTATTATTGACGAGCATGGCCTTCAAAGGAATGGTGGGCCTGGGCTGCCTGTTCATAGTGCTCACGGTGGTCGGATGGTTCAAGAGGAAGCGCCTGCTGGAAAGCCCGGGGTATCTGAAAATCATGATGTACGCGATCCCGCTGCCCTATCTGGCCACGCAACTGGGCTGGCTGCTCACCGAGGTCGGAAGACAGCCGTGGATCGTATACGGTCTGGTGCGAACCGAAGAGGCCGTGTCTCCCGTGGCGGGCTACCAGGTAGCCGTTTCCCTGCTGGCATTCCTCCTGGTGTACGGGCTGCTGGGATTGGCCGGTTTTTCGCTGATCGCCAAATACGCCCGCAAGGGTCCGCAGATCGAAGATGAGGATGCGGCGCCGGCCGACGGCTCCGAGGGGGAACAGGCCCAGCCGGCATGATTCCAGTGCCGGTTCGGGGTCTCCTTTTGACAGGGTTCGACAATCCGTAATCGATACGGGAGGACAAGATGGATCTGCAAATCATTTGGTTTTTTCTCTGGGGCCTGTTGTGGGCGATCTTTTTCATGACCGACGGCTTCGATATGGGCATCGGGTCCTTGTACCCATTCCTGGGAAAATCCGAACAGGACAAACGCTTGATGATCAATGCCATGGGCCCGCTGTGGGACGGCAACCAGGTGTGGCTGATCACCGCCGGCGGCGTTACCTTCGCCGCCTTTCCGCGCGTGTATGCCGTGATGTTTTCATCCCTGTATTCGGCTCTTTTGTTGATTCTATTCGCCTTGATCCTGAGAGGCGTCTCTTTCGAGTTTCGAAACAAGCTGGACGAACCTCGCTGGCACAAAGTATGGGACACCTGCATCTTCGTGGGCAGCACGGCACCGGCCGTATTGTTCGGTGTGGCCTTTGCCAACATTTTTCAGGGGATCCCCATCGACCGGGAGGGTATTTTTCACGGCACCCTTCTCACCCTGCTCAATCCATACGGCCTGCTCGGGGGTGTCCTTTTCCTGGTGCTGTTTTTACAGCACGGAGCCCTGTGGCTTTCCATCAAGACCGAAGGGGAACTGCACGAAAGGGCGAAACGGACCGCGGCGCTCCTGTGGCCCGTCGTGCTGGTGACGGCCGTCGTGTTTCTGGTTTCCTCCAAATTCGCCACCCGTCTCTACGACAACTACATCCAGCAGCCGGCCCTGTTCGCCGTGGTGGTCGTCGCGGTGCTGGCTTTGGCTGCCGTTCGATTGTTTCTGTTTCGCGGGGAACTGTTCCGGGCATGGTTCGCCTCGGCCCTGACCATCGTCAGCGCCACCTTCTTCGGTGTGATCGGCCTGTTCCCGAACCTGTTCCCGTCCAGTCTGAACCCTCGCTATCACCTGACCGCATTCAACGCCTCCTCCAGTCCGCTGACCCTGAAGATCATGTTGGGTGTGGTGTTGGTGTTCGTTCCCGTGGTACTGGCCTATCAGATATGGGCGTACAACAAATTCCGCACCAAGGTGAATCCGGAAGAGCTCGGCTACTGAAAAGCGCCGGCATACCGTCGGCTGGCATCGACAAACCAAGATACCGAACCGAAAAAAACAAACGGAATGGAAGGAGAATGAGCATGCGCAGCAAGACAGAACAGAACCTGATGGATGCTTTCGCCGGGGAGTCCCAGGCCAATCGAAAATACCTGGCGTTTGCCAAGAAGGCCGATCAGCAGGGGTTTGCACAGGTGGCCAAGCTGTTTCGAGCCGCGGCAGAGGCGGAGACCGTCCACGCCCACGCCCATCTGCGGGTTCTGGGGGGAATTGGAGACACCAAGGACAATTTGAAGGAGGCGGTCGCCGGCGAAACCCATGAATTCAAGAGCATGTACCCGGACATGATCGAAGAGGCGGTACGGGAAGACAACAAGGCCGCGGAAAGAAGTTTTCGCTACGCGAACGAAGTGGAAAAAATCCATGCGGAGCTGTACCAGAAGGCCCTGGACGGGATCGAAGGCCCGCAGCAGGAAGTGGAATGCTACTATGTGTGCTCGGTGTGCGGCTACACCTGCGAGGAGGAGCCGCCGGAAACCTGCCCGGTGTGCAACGCGAAAGCCAAAGCGTTCTTCCGGGTGGACTGAAAACCCACCCACCGTTGAAAACGGCCGCCGGCAGTGGTCCCCGGCGGCCGCCCTGTTATCGTCATCGACAATCCGCTCCGGAACCGGAACCAGGGAGGTTGCGGGATCGGAGACCGTGGAAAAGCCAACGTCATGAGCCGTTGGCAGGGGACGAATCAATCGCTTGATCCGGTTGCATCCCCACTCCCCCTTGATCCGCATTTCGCTGGACTCCCCACTCCGCCGCCTCAGGAAGGTATTCACGAACGCGCCCTTATGGATCTCGTACGGAGAGGGCATCCGGGCCAACGTGGCATTGGGATCGGCGCCGACGGCTACCTTGACAACGACGAACCCGGCTGTTACTGCAATGTTGTTCCGGCCGCATCAGCCCTTGCCGTCTCCGTGGAGAGTTCGATCTCTCTCGGCCGGAATCGTCTCCAAGCTGAACTGCCCTACCTTACTAGGGGCTGTTTCTACATTAGGATTTTCGTTCAAGGTCAAGGAGGATCCGAGTTTTCAGCCGCAGGAATACTTGCGTATTTCGAGGACTGGAAGCGAGGACCCGATGCCGAGATGGGGCCAATAGACAATGTAGAATCAGCCCATAGCGGTCCCTTTCTGGCGCAATGAGACAGGGAGGTTTCCATGACCGAAGACGGCCCGGCCGACGGGAAAAATGAGGAGCACAACGGCGATGCTTTCATGGATGAGCTCGGCGATGCCCTCGACAGCCTCCTTTCGGATGACGACGACAAGCCGTCATCCAATGACCCGGCACCGGTAAAAGCCACTCCGCCCCCTGACGGAACCGCGCCCAAGCCCCAACCCAAAGGGACACCGGCAAAGGCATCCGGAACCGCAGCCCAAACCACGCCCAAACCCCAATCCAAGGTGACACCGGCAAAGGCATCCGGAACCGCAGCCCATATCACGATCAAGCCTCAACCCAAGGGAACACCGGCAAAGGCGTCCGGCACCGTAGCTCAAACATCCGCTGCAGCCGAAAAGCCGTCGCTGAAAAAGGAGACAGCCGTACCGAAGAAAGCGGTACCGGTAGCAAAGCGGACTGCGCAAACGGTCCGAAAAGCAGAAACCGAACCCGGGATCACCTCAGCGCCGCCGGACAAAACCCTTCGCCCGAAACCAGCCTTACAACCGAAGGTGTCCGGAGCCGGACGGCCGACGCGTCGTTCCGGCCGAGCATCTCGGCTTTACTGGATGGCCGCTGCCGTCGTCCTCCTCCTCGCGGCAGTCTCCTACTATGTCTTTTTCAAACCGGCTCCCCTTCCGGAGAGAGAAACGCCTTCTCCTAATCAAGCCGAACGAAAGATATCTCCTTCGAAAAAGCCCCCTCCAAAAAGAATGGAGAGGCCGACCGCAGAACGGTCCCAGCCCGCCGAAGAGAAGTTGGCATCTGTCACACCGGTCGCCGATGGCTCCCGGCCGGCCGAAGAGAAGTTGAACTCCGAGGCACGGATGTCCGTCGAGCCGGCGGAAACGACGCCCACCGAAAAGCCGGAAGATGGGGAACGCCAAACCACCGCGCAATCGCCGCCACCAATCGTCGAAGGGGAGGGAAAGCAGGAGCCGCCGCCGAAGCAAGCTGCCGCTGAAGATGAAATCGAGCAGTTTTTGATCCGCTGGAAGACCGCCTGGGAGAAGAGTGCCGGAAAAGCCGGCGACATCCAATCCTTTCTGTCGTTTTATTCGGACGATTTCGTCTCGAATGGACTGGACAAGGCCGATTGGGGAAAACACAAGGCGAGTTTGAATCGGCAGAGGGAATGGATTGCCGTCCAATTGAAGGACGTTTCGGTTTCGGGGCCTTTCGAAAATGGACGCTATGTGGCCTCTTTTGAACAGGAGTACCAATCACCGGAACGCAGCAATGTGTCCGAAAAAGAACTGGTCATCGGTAAAGGAGAGACCGGCTGGCAGATCCTGGCCAATGAGATCCCGGAAATCTCCTATCCCTATTCGCTGCACACCGGTTCGTACCGCTCCCGGCAAACGGCGGAGCAAGCCATCGAGGCCTATCAAAAAAAAGGTTTGCATGCGTTTCTGACAAGGGTGGACCTGAAAGACAAGGGCATCTGGTACCGGGTGATGGTCGGTTGCTTTACGACGCAGACGGACGCGGAGAACCTCATCGCCGAGGAGAATCTGTCGAACGTCAAGCCCTCGAGAGTTCCCTATGCCAATCTGATCGGGATCTATGGGTCGGCAGAACAAATGGAGAAGAAGACCCGGCTCCTATCCGAGCTTGGGTTTTTTCCGTATGTGATCGACAAGGGCATGGGCCGGAAGTTTGTTTACGT
>JAJDOA010000272.1 GCA_022340405.1 Desulfobacteraceae bacterium
TCGATCCTCGACGTAGCCACGCTACGCCTGCGGTCGCCCCTTCGGCTGCGTCCCCCGCGTTGCGGGATGACTCGGCTGATCTCTCAAGACAGGCGGAGAGCCTCTTGCCTGAAGGCGGGATGCTTGTTTATCCACAGCCTCTTATGCGATCTTTCTCCGCAACTCGTCACTCACGGCCAGGTTCATCGCCATTCCCAGCGACTCCGGCGACAGGCCCAGTGCCAACCCGAGAAGCTGCGGAAGGTAGAGGACGTTGGCGCTCAACGCCTCCCCTTGGCTTCGGGAAACCTTCGATTGATACCCGTCGAGATTCATCTGGCACATGGGGCACACGGTCACGACGGCGTCGGCCCCCCTGGCTTCCCGGAGAATGGCGGCCACCAACGCAACGCCCACCTCGGTCTTGGTGTTCATGTGGGAGGCGCCACAGCATTTCGCACCCATCGTCCACCGGTGCACGCGGGCGCCGGCAGCCTCGATGAGGGGTTCCATGGATGTCGGTTTTTCCGGATCGTCGAAGGTCACAAACGGTCGCAGGCACTGGCATCCGTAATACGGGGCGATGGAAAGATCCGTCAGCGGACGCTGGACCGCCCCGGCCATCCGTTGCGCACCGATGTCGACGGCCACGACGTCCAGCAGGTGTCGCACGCGCACCCGGCCTTCGAATCGAAGATCCTCTTCGGCCAGCACGGCGTTGATCGCGTCGAGGGTTGCGGGCTCTTTGTAGGCCGTTTCGGCGGCCCGCTTCAGGTTAAGATAGCATGCACTGCACGGCACCAGGATGTCACAGTCCGTGCCCATGCCCTCGGCTTTGGCCAGCACCCGGGCCGGCAGGGCCAGCGAGAGCAGGCGGTTTACGGCCTCGGCGGCACTGGCCCCACAGCAGGTCCAATCCTCGATTTCGACCAGTTCCACGTCCAGGGCTTCGAGAAACGCCCGCGTGGACACGTCGTATTCCCGCGCGGTTCCCTCCAAGGAGCATCCCGGGTAGTAGAGGTATTTCATCATCCCTCCATGGCTTCCACTTTGGCGAAGATGGCCTCCAGTTTTCCGCTTCCCTTGGACGGAATCTGGATGTGAATTTTGCCCTTTCCCATCAGGCGCAGTCCCAGGGGCGCGAACCGCAGCGGAAGCAGCGGGTTTTTCATGTCCGCGAAATACAACGTCATGAACTCGGTTTCCCGCACGCGCCCGTGGCGGCGCACGCTTCGAATAAAGTTGCGGTAAAACAGGTTGCCGGAGCGGTTCGCAGGCAGGCTCTCCCGGTTGCCGATCCGCTTGAGCGCCGCCATGGCTTCCGTCAACGGCAGGCCGCGCGGACACCGCAGGCTGCACTGGTAGCAAGCCGAGCAAAGGGCAAAGGTCTTGCTGGAAACGATGGATTCCCAGTCGGCGACAAGCACCATCCGCCACAGCCGGCGGGGGGTGGCGTCCATAGCGAACTCGTTGGGACATGAAGCCGTACAGGTACCGCACTGGATGCACGCCTGCACCATGCCGCGCACGTCGGCCAACGGGTCGGGCGCCGGCGCTTCGCCGGTTTCATCCGGGTTCTGCGGTTCTGGGTTCGTTGACATGTTTCTCGCCCCTAAACTTTGCGTTTTCGGGTTAACTTCTCCGGCCGCCGAATGCCGCAGACCAAGCGCCTATAGGGCCAGGGCCGCGTCGATGGTCTCCATCATGGACTTCTCCCGCAATCCCCGGACGACGGCGGCACCGTTGGGGCAGACCGCCGCACAGGATCCGCAACCCTGGCACATGGCCGGGTTGACGAGGATCCTGTCCTCGTCCGGGCTGAGCACGCGAGCACCGTATGGACAGTCGGCAATGCAACGTTCGCATCGGCTGCACAGGCTGTGGCGGACCTCGGCGACGATGCGTCCGGCCGGCAGCCGTTTTTGGTCGAGGATGCGAAGCGCCCGCTGGGCGGCCGCTTCTCCGGTGGCGATGGATTCCACGACCGATCGGGGTGAAAGGGCCGTTCCGCAGGCGAACACCCCTTCGCGAATCGCGTCCACGGGCCGCCATTTGCTTTCTGCTTCGGCGACGAATCCGTCGGCGTCGGTCTCCACGCCGAAGGCTTCGGCCAGGGCCGGAGCCATGCGCGGGGTCATACCCGTGGCCAGCACCAGCAGGTCGGCGGCGATCTCGACGGGTTTGCCCAGGATGGGGTCTGTTGCCCGAACGGTTACGCCTCCGTCGCCAAAATCCACTTCGGGTTTGGCCGTCGTCTCGTACTGGACGAACAGCACACCGGCCTGGCGGGCACGGGTATAGTAGGTTTCGGCAAACCCCGGGGTCATCATGTCCCGGTACAGTACGTACACGGCGATGTCGGGATTGTTCTCCTTCATGGTGAGCGCGTGCTTGAGGGAAGTCGCACAGCAGACCCGACTGCAGTAGTTTCGCGGTTCCTCCCGGGATCCCACACACTGGATCATGACCACCGATGAGAGCCCGGCCGGGTCCACGGTGCCGTCGGCCAAGCGCTGTTCCAACTCCCGCTGGGTGACCACAGCTGGGTGCTGGCCGTGTCCGTAGCTTTGCGCTGCGGCCTCCCGGCATCCGGTGGCAAGCACGGCGGTACCGTGCTCTAAGGTTTGCACCGCGCCCTCGGCATCGCGCAGGGTGGTGATAAATCGGCCCACCTGGCCGTAGCCTCCGGAAATTTCGGTGCCCAGATGCACCGTGATGTTCGGATGCTGCGTCACCTGCTGGGTGACCGCATCGCGCAGTTCCTGCAGCGATTCACCCTCGAGGGTGCGGTTCAGCCAGTGAAGGTTTCCTCCAAGCCGGTCTTCCTTTTCCACCAGGTCCACCGCATAGCCGTGGTCTGCGATGGCCACAGATGCGGTCATCCCGGCGATGCCGCCGCCGACCACCAACGCGCGCTGGATGACGTCGATGGCGGGCGGGGGATCCGGATCGCGGTGCTTGAGCCGGGCCAGCGCCATCTCGATGCGGGTAGACTGCTGCGCCAATACTGGATCCACATCGCCGTCTGTCGCCTGGTCCGCACCCGCCCGGGCGGCTGCCCAGGCCGGTTCGAAAATGTCCACGACCTCGATCAGCGACGGGTCCAGTCCGATCTGGGCGCCCAACTGCCGGACCCTCCGGATGTAGGCGTAGGGATGGCAGGCGCCGATGAGGACACGGTTGGCCTTGCCCCCGGCGACCAGTTCGGCGATCCGGTCCCATCCCGTATCCGTGCAGCTTTCGGCGACCACGGCAATCTGCTGCACCGACGGATCCTTCTCGAAACGGCGCTTCAGCGCATCGGCGTTCATCCGCTTTTCCGCCCCTTCACCGCAGGCGCACAACACCATCAGCACAGCCGCCGACTCACGGCTCACGTCCCGGTAGACGACTTCCCCTGAGGCTTCCGGGGCGATACCGCCTCCGGCGGCGTGAATCGCCCGGGAGGCCAGATTGGCCGCCGCCGACGCATGAATCACCGATTCGTTGATATCTTTCAGCCCAGCCGTGGCGCCGCCGACGAACACGCCGGGGCGCTGGGTCCGGCAGGCAGAAAGGGCTTCGGTCTGCACGAATCCCCAGGCATTGGTCGGCACTTCCAACAGCCGGCAGAGATCTTCGGTGGCTGGAGCCGGGCGCTGGCCGACGGCCAGCACGGCCATATCGAAACTCTCCTCCCTGCAGCTCCCGTCCAGACCGACGTCCCGAATCAGCAAATTTCGGCCGTCGGCGTCCCAGGAAACGGAATGAGCACGCCCCCGCGTGAAGCGGACACCTTGTTCGAATTCGGCCCGGTCCCTGTAGCGCTGGAACGACTTGCCCGCGGTTCGCATGTCCATGTAGTAGATGGTGCACGCCACGGCTTCGCCGTATCGCTCCTTGACCAGGAGGGCCTCCTTGACGGCATGCATGCAGCAGATCGTCGAGCAGAAATCCGCATCGGCCTGAATATCGCGTGACCCGACACATTGCAGCCATGCAATCCTTTCGACGGGCTCCCCGTTGTCGGGCCGCAACAGCCTCCCCTCGTAGGGGCCGGTGCCGCTGAGCATTCTTTCGAATGCCAAGGCAGTGACCACGTTGGGGTGGACACCGTGGCCCAGGTTGCCCTTTCCGGCCGACGGGTCGAAGTACCCGGTGCCGGTGCTCAAGACGATGGCGCCGACGTCCAGGCGTCGATCCCGGCTCGCCTGAAGCTGCTCGAACGGGCGAACCACCATGGGGATGAGGGCATCCGGGTCAAAAGGCTTGATCAAATAGTCCAGGGCGCCCACCTTCATGGCCTCCACGGCCGTTTCCACGGTGGCGTAGGCGGTCATCATCAGCACGATCAGATCGGGATGCGCCGCTTTGGCCGCCTTGAGCAGTTCGACGCCGTCCATGCCGGGCATCTTGATGTCGGTCAGCATCAGGTGGTAGGCACCGGCGTCGAGGCTTTCGAGGGCTTCGGGGCCGGAGGCAGCCGCCGACACGTCAAAACCCTCCTCGTCGAGGATGTCCCTCAGCGATTCGCGTACGATGGCTTCGTCGTCCACCACCAGGATCCGGAACCCGCGGCGCAGGCCTGCGCCCAGCCGGATGGCGTCGGTGGGGCAGACCTTGATGCATTCGCCGCAGCGATTGCAGGCTACCGAATCGATAACGTAGGTGTTGGGGACGGTGTGGGGCACGGGAAGGTAGATGGCGTTGCGAACGCTCAGCCCGTCGTTGAAGTCGTCGGGCACGGTAACCGGACATACCGTCCGGCACAGCCCGCAGCCAATACATCGCTGCGCATCCACCCAAGTGGGCTTTTCGCGCAGAGAAACGGTGAATCGCCCCGCCTCGCCCTCGACGGCCGACAGCTCGGTGGCGGTCAGAATGTCGATGTTTTCGTGAAACAAGCCCTTTCGGAGACAAAACTGGGAGGCGGCGTCGCGCTCGACCATGGGTAGCATTTTGCACATTCCGCACCGGTTGCTGGGAAACTGGAAGTCCAACTGGCTGAGAACGCCTCCGATGCTCGGCGCCCGGTCGATCAGGGTCACCCCGTATCCGGTTTCGGCCAAATCCAGGGCCGCCCGGATACCGCCGATGCCGGCGCCCACAACCAGCGCTTTGCCGATCTTTCGTCTCATGAATCCTCCGCAACCCTTGTGGTTCAGCCCTCGATGCCAACAACCTCGGAGAACTCATCCTCCCGGAATTCGGACAGGGGCGGTCGTTCTTCGAGGCTTCTTCCGGGATGGTAGCCAAAGGCGGCCTGGGTCTGGGCCGCGGTGGCGCGGAACAACTCCATCACGGGAATGTCGTTGGGGCAGGCGTTGGAACACTGCCCGCACCCCACACAGGCCGTGCTCATATGGGCCAGCCGTGTCAGGTGGTAGAAAACCGTGTCCGTAGGCATTTTCATGGCGCCCCTGCGCTCGGCCCAGCGCAGATAACGGTCCGGTTCGTGGTCGAAGACGTCGGTGACAAACACGCACTCCCGGCAGTAGCAAACCGGGCAGGCCACCCGGCAGTTGTAGCAGTTGACGCATCCGGCCAAGTAGCGCGTCAAGTCCTCCAGGGTGCCCGTTGCCTCCTGGGTTCGTTTGAACATGGCATCCCGGAAGACCTTGCGCCGGGCGACCAGAGAGCGGACCGCATCTGCCCGGCCGGCGGGCGTTTCGGCAGCCTCCAGCTCCAGCCGCTCGAGGGCCGCCTCACCCGCGTCGGTTTTGGTTTCGGCAAGGATCTCCTGGCGCGTATTCACACCGAAAAGCGCCAGGCCGATGTCTGCGCCTTCGGGCGTCGGCAGCTCACAGGCCTGACAGGCTGACGCCAGCGCTGTCTCGTCGAAATCGCCGCCGTCTCCGTCGAGCACGCTTCGGTAAAACCGGCGGGTGGTTTCCTCGGTGGCCGCCTCGCCGGCAAACCGGGCGTAGTCGGTGTTGTTGAGGGCACCGAGACAATCGATGCCGACGATAAGGACGTCCTCGCGGATTCCCTGGTGCAGCTTGACCAGCTCGACGAAGGCCCGGATTTCGCAAGACCGCAGGACGGCGGCGATTTTTCCCCCCGAGGGTTTGCGGGTCAGCCGCGAGACCAGCTTGGCGCCGTTGAGGGGGAAATACGGGGCCAGCGGATCGGCCACGGCGAGCTGCTCGGGGTCCGAGACCAGCATAGGCATGACCGTGTTTTTCATGGGCAGCTGCCCGGGTGCGAGAACGGCGTTGATGTCCGGCAGCGATAATACCGCCTGGAGAAATGCGCGGAGCGCCCCCGGCAGGTCCTCATCGGCGACCGGGATACGATACGTCGTGGCCATGAATGTCTCCTCCGGTTCCTGCTCGATGCGCCGTGCGGCCATCGAGACTTGTCAGATCACCATTTTCAGCTTGGCCTGGCTCGGTCCCAACTTCCGGACCTGGGCGGCGAGTTTATTCATGGTTTCGGCAAACTGGATGCCGTCGCTGGCGCCGATCCAGGTGAGGCGAAGTCGCTGGGGTTCGAAGCCGAAGCGGGGCAGGATCTCCTTGAGCAGTTTGATGCGCCGCCGGGCCTTGAAATTACCATTGATATAGTGGCAGTCCCCGGGATGGCAGCCGCTGACCAGCACACCGTCGGCACCCTCGAGCAGGGCCTTGATGACGTACTGGGGATCGATCATGCCGGTGCACATCACCCGGATCAGCCGCACGTTTTTCGGATAAGCCAACCGGGATGTACCGGCTAGGTCGGCCGCGGTGTAGGTGCACCAGTTGCACACAAACGCGATGATGGTGGGTTCGAAATCCGTCATCCCCCTGCCTCCGATTCGTTGTGGGTTCTCCCTATCCTGCCGCACCCCCCGGCTCACTTGCCGGTCGTGCGGGCGACGGCGTCCATGATCCCGTCGATTTCGGCGAACACCTGCGTGCCCGTGAAGTGTCGGCTGCGGGCGGCCCCGCTGGGGCAGAAGCCGGAGCAGCTGCCGCAGCCCTTGCAGACGGCCGGGTTGACGACCGATACGGACCGCCGCGGGTCGAACTCGATGGCCGAGTAGGGACACAACCCGATGCAGACTTGGCAGCCGATGCATAGGTCCGGGTCGATCCACGAAATGGTCGGCGGGATCTCGACCTTGCCCCGGGCAGCCAGGGCCAGGGACTTGGCCGCAGCCCCCGAAGCCTGGGACACGGTGTCCGGAATGTCCATCGGCTTCTGGCAGCAGCCGGCCAGAAACACCCCGTCGGTTGCCGTGTTCAGCGGGCCCAGTTTGGGGTGCTCCTCCAGGAAAAAGCCGTCGGCCCCCTGGTTCACGCCGAAAACGCGCCCGACTTCCAGCGCATCGGACCGCGCCTGAATGGCCGTGCATAGCACCACCATGTCCACGGGCACGCGGATGCGCCGGCCAAGCAGGGTGTCCTCGGCCACGGCGACGAGCTTGCCTTCCTCTTCCTCCGACATGGCCTGATCGGTGATCTCGGCCACCTTCCCGCGGATAAAAACCGTGCCCTCCTCCTGGCAGCGCCGGTAGAATTCTTCGTAGCCCTCTCCGAAACAGCGCATGTCGATGTAGAAATCGTAGACGTCGGTGTCGTGGCCCACCTTCTCCTTGATCAGATGAGTGTACTTGAGCGCATACATGCAGCATACGCGGCTGCAGTATTCGTGGTAGTTGACGTCCCGGCTGCCGATGCAGTGCAGTAGCGCCACGCTGCGGGGTTTTCGGGTAAGGGCGCCGTCTTCGTCCCGGATGAGGATTTTGCCGCCTGTGGGACCGGTGGCGTTGCTCAGTCGCTCGAATTCCAGGGCCGTGAAGACGTTGGGATAGACGCCGTATCCATAGGGCTTCATCGGGGCGGGATCCAGCACGTCGTACCCCGTGGCCAGAATGATCGAGCCGACCTTCAGCTGGATTTCCTCCTCCGTCTGGCCGTGGTCGATGGCGTTGGCCTCGCAGGCCTTGACGCATTCCATGCATTCGCAGCATACCCCGCAGTTGAGGCACCGTTCGGCCTCGGCGCGAGCGTCTTCGGTGGATGCGAATCCCTGGTCCACTTCGTCGAAGGATGCCGCCCGGGCGACCGGATCGCTGTGGGTCACACCGATGCGCTCCCGACGGGGAAGGCCTTCGGGGATGGGCGCCCACTGCTGTCCCGGTCCATCGGGGCGATCCTCGTTTTCTCCGGCGCGGGAAACCTCCTGACCATCGAGCAGCCGGCGGATGGACGCCACGGCCCTGTGGCCGGCGGCCACGGCTTCGATGACCGTGGCCGGCCCGGTCACGGCGTCTCCGGCGGCGAACACCCCGGCAAGGTTGGTCTGAAGGGAGTCCGGATCCACCTGGATCGTGTTGCGGGCCGTCAGGGCCAGCGCCGGCTCCCGCTCGGAAAAGGCCGTGTCCACCCGCTGGCCAACGGCCGGAATCACCGCATCGCAGTCAATGACGAAGCCGGACCCTTCCACGGGAACGGGCCTGCGCCGGCCGCTGGCGTCCGGCTGGCCCAGCTCGTTGCGGATGCACTCCAGGCCAATCGCCCGGCCGTTTTCCTGCTTCACGGCAACCGGTCCGGTGAGGAATTCGAAGCGGATGCCCTCCTCGGCGGCCCCTTGGATTTCCTCGACGTAGGCCGGCATTTCCCGTTCGGAGCGCCGGTAGACCACCGTGACCGTTTCGGCACCCATCCGCTTGGCCGCTCGGGCGGCATCGACGGCTACATTGCCGCCGCCGACGACCACGACGCGTTTGCCGGGGCAACGGCCGTGTCCGAGGTTGACCTCTCGTAAAAAGCGCACCGCGTCGACGACGCCTCCGGCGTCTTCCTCGCCGGGGATACGCAGGTGCAGGGACTTGTGGGCGCCGACGGCCAGGAAGATGGCCGAAAACCCGTCGGCTTGGAGGTCTTCGATCGTGAAATCCCGGCCGAAGACCGCCCCGGTGCGGACCGCGATGCCGGTCTTGAGGATGTGGTCGATTTCCTGATCGAGGACATCCGGCGGCAGCCGGTAGTCGGGAATGCCCGTACGCAACATGCCGCCCAGACGCTCCAAGGCCTCGAAAACGGTCACCTGATAGCCTTCCAGCCGCAGGTAGTAGGCCGCAGTCAGTCCCGCAGGCCCCGAGCCGACCACGGCGACCTTCTCGGTACGCTCGACGATGTCTGGAACGGGCAGGGTCTTCCAGTCGATCTGGTCGGCAGCGAACCGCTTGAGGTTTCGAATGGAGACCGCCGCGTCCTGTTCCGCCCGGCGGCACTGCATTTCGCAGGGATGCGGGCACACGCGGCCGAGAACCCCCGGCAACGGCAGGCGCTGCATGATCAGCGCCACGGCCTCCCGGTATTTGCCCTGGGCGACGAGCTGGACGTAGCCTTGAACGTTGATGCCCGCCGGACAGGTGACGGTGCAGGGGGCGCGATCCATCTTTTCGATATTGAAGGTGATAGGGATCGCCTGGGGAAAGGCCCGGCCGATGGCTTTGCGCTTGCCCAGGCCCACGTCCCAGCTGTTGGGGATGCCCACCGGGCAGACGGCGGCGCACTCGCCGCAGCCGGTGCACACCCCCTCCTTGACATAGCGGGCCTTGCGCCGCACGGTCACGGTGAAGTTGCCGATGAATCCAGAGACGTCGGTGACCTCGCTGTGGGTGTACAGGTGTACGTTGGGATTCTGGGCCACTTCCACCATCTTGGGGGTGCCGATGCAAGCGGCGCAGTCCAGGGTGGGAAAGGTCTTGTCGAACTGGAGCATGTGGCCGCCGATGGTCGTGTCCTTTTCCACGAGGTACACCGGATAACCGGCATTGCCGATGTCGATGGCCGCCTGCATGCCGGCGATACCGCCGCCGACTACCATCATGGCCGGCTGCACGTCGGCTTCTCGGGCCTCGAGGCTTTCGTGGTATCGCACCCGGTTGACGGCGGCCGCCACCAGGCTTTTGGCCTTGTCGGTGGCCTCGTTTTCGTCGAGGGTCACCCAGGACACCTGTTCCCGCACCGAAGCCATCTGGAAGTGGTAGGGGTTGAGTCCGGCGCGCTGGCAGGCCGCCATGAACGTCTTGGCATGCAGCCGCGGCGAACAGGAAGCCACGACCACGCGGTCCAGGGCGAAATCGGCGATATCCTTCTCGATCAACGCCTGGCCTGGGTCCGAGCACATGAACTTGTAGTCCCGAGCGACGACCACATCGGGCAGCTGACGGGCGAAATCGGCCACCTCCTCCACCCGCACCCGGTAGGCAATGTTGATGCCACAGTGGCAGATGTAGAAACCGATTCGTTCAGGCATTGACGACCTCCTCAATCACGCCGGCTTCGACCGTTGCGATGGTATCGATTTTTTGGGTTCGCATTAAGGAACTTTCTCCTGCCGTCCACACCCTTGCTCGGAAATCGGCGACAGTTCCTCTGGATCGACCGATTCGGAAGCCTCGGGGCGTGCCATATCGCCGAGCAGACGCTCGAGTTCTCCGAGGAGTTCGTCGGCCTCGACGGGCTTTTCCATAAATGCCTCGGGTTCGGGTACTCGGGGTCCCATCCGATCGGAATGAAATTTTTGGTAGAAGGAAAACGTCTCCCAGTCGATGCCGGAGATCATGATAACCGGGATGGTTCGAAGAAGGGGTTCGTTCTTCATGTGATGGTACATGTGAATCCCCTCCATGTTGGGCATCATGACGTCGAGCACCACCACCGCCGGCTTCGCCTCTTTGGCCAACCGAAGGCCTTCGGCCATACCGACGGCCTCGACGACGATCCAGCCGGCCGATACGAGCAGTTTGGACAGGAAAATCCGCGTATCGGATTCTTCTGCCACCACCAGTATCACTGATTTCCCCTTATTCGTGCCCAAACCAGCTCCGTCGGAGAGAGATCCACGACCGCCATTCGGAAGCTGGAGCTGCCGATGGTCCACCCCTGTCGTGCAACTGTAAGAGAGCAGAAAGCATGCCATCGTCAACCAATGCGGCTGATTTGGAGGATAGGGGAATAACTTCAATAGGTTGTCTGTAGGCGTCCTGCGGGGGCCCTCATCGAATGTTGCAGATATTGCAACGTCGCTTGCAGCTGATTTTTTCGATATATTGCTATTAATATATTGTATATATTATATAAATAGTCAAGCAACAGATATGCAACATTCGATGCAACGCAATACCGGTCCGGCCCTGTCGCACCACATCGACGGCGGCGATGATCTAGGGGCTGTTTCTAAACTAGGATTTTGGTTCAAGGTCAAGGAGGATTCGAGTTTTCAGCCGCAGGATGACGGCTGGTTTTCGAGGACTGGAAACGAGAACCCGACGCCGAGATGGGTCCAAAAGACAATTTATAGCGATTGTCAGAATTCTGTTCCGTTTCCAGCATGCTTTTCGCTTGAACCGTAGGGGAGGGGTTTATCCCCTCCCGCTGATGGGATCACCTACCCCGAACGGGCGGGGATCAACCCCGCCCCTAC
>JAJDOA010000278.1 GCA_022340405.1 Desulfobacteraceae bacterium
CGGAAGGGCTCAACCGCTGGGAAACCTCCACCGGAAAGGGTGAAGGTTCGGGATCATCGAAGAAACGCCTCTACGGCAACCCGTGCCTTCCGTCAATCCGGTAATTTTCCTGTTACGATATGCAACAGGAAAATGCCAATCCCGACGGTGATGGCACTGTCGGCGATATTGAAGGCGGGCCAGTGGTACGTTCCGTAATGGACATCCAAAAAATCCACGACTTTGCCGAACCGAAGGCGGTCGACCAGATTGCCCAACGCCCCTCCGAAAATCAGCGCAAACCCCGCGGCCAGCATGAAATGAGTTTTCGGTGTTTTGAAATAGAAGAACAGAACCAACACCGCGGCCAGACCGGAAAAGAAAAGAAATACCGCCCCTCGGATACCCGGATGATGACCGGCGAGAAAACCGAAGGCCCCACCGGGATTCTGCACATGGGTCAGTTCGAACCACCCCGGAAGCACCGGAATGGAGTGGTAGAGAGGAAGGTGGTGCAGAATCCAGGCTTTGGCCAACTGGTCCAGGAGCAATACCAGACCGGCCACCACCATCAGTCTGCCGATCTTCGAGGGGCTTGGCTCGGGTTCCCCTCCGTTCGGTGCCTTCTTCATTCCGGCGCTTCTCCGATGATCTCCACCGCTTGGGCGCACCGGGGGCATAGTGTGGGATGCGCTGTACGGCTCCCGACCTCGGCATCGTGAATCCAACATCGTTCGCACTTGCCCCCTTCGGCAGGGCTAACGGCGATGGAAAGGCCTTCGATGAGGTCACTTTCGTACGACGGCTGCTCTGCGGATCCCGCCGCTGCCAAATCCGCCCGAGAGACGATGAACAGGGTCCGAAGATCTTCCGCAAAAGGGGTGAGTTCTTCATACAGCGAATCCGCGGCCAAAAGCACGACAGCTGCATCCAGCGGGTGTCCGATGCGCTTTTCGGCGCGGGCTTTTTCCAGAGCGCGGGTAACCTCACCGCGAACCTCCAGCAACCGCTTCCAGGACGACGCCAGATCCGGTACGAGCGCTTCGGCGTCCACCTCCGGCAGTAGAACCAGGTGGATGCTCTCTTCGCTTGCCTGGCGATGAGGTATGTGCTGCCAGATCTCCTCCGCCGTGAACGGAAGAATCGGGGTCATCAGGCGGGCGAGGGCATCCACGACGCGCAGCATCACGGTCTGTGCGCTGCGTCTGGCATTCGACGTCGGAACGGCGGTGTACAGGCGGTCCTTGAGTACGTCGAGATAGAAGGCGGAGAGGTCCAGCGTGCAGTAATTGAAGAGTGTATGGTAGACGGTGTGAAATTCGTAGACATCGTATGCCTTTCGCACGCGTCCGATGATCTCCTGCAGGCGGTGCAGCGCATAGCGGTCGATGTCCATCAGCCGTTCGTAGGGCATAGCGTCCTGCGCGGGGTCGAAGTCGTACAGGTTGCCGAGCAGGAACCGGCAGGTGTTGCGAATCCGTCGGTAGGCGTCGCTGAGCTGTTTGAGGATGCCTTCGGAAATGCGGATGTCCTCGCGGTAGTCGGAAGCGGAAACCCATAGCCGGAGAATTTCCGCCCCGTGGCGATCGATCACTTCCTGGGGCGCGACGACGTTTCCGAGGGATTTCGACATCTTTTTGCCTTCGGCATCCACGACGAATCCATGGGTGAGCACCGCATCGTAGGGAGCCTGCCCGCGGTTGCCCACCGCCGTCAGCAGGGAGCTGTGAAACCATCCCCGATGCTGGTCGCTTCCCTCCAGGTACAGATCGGCCGGCCACTTGAGCTCCGGACGTTGTTCGAGGACCGCCGCGTGACTGACTCCCGAGTCAAACCACACATCCAGAATGTCCGTTTCCTTCTGAAAGGCCGTTTCTCCGCAGCTCTCACAGGAATACGCTCCGCCCAGCAGCTCGGCCGCCTCCTTCTCGAACCACACGTCGGCGCCGTTTTCACGGAACAGGTCGAAAATCCGCTGTACGATATCCTCGTTCATGAGGACCGAATCGCAGCGCTCGCAACGAAAAATCGTGATGGGCACACCCCATGCCCTTTGTCTGGAAACGCACCAGTCCGGCCGGTTTTCGATCATGCCGTAGATGCGTTCCCGTCCCCACTGGGGGATCCAGCGCACCCGGTCGATCTCCTCCAGGGACTTTTTCCGCAGCCCCGTATCGTCCATGGAGATAAACCATTGGGGGGTCGCCCGGAAAATGACCGGGTTCTTGCATCGCCAGCAGTGGGGATAGGCGTGGACCATGGATTCCTCCGCCAGGAGCATCCCCGCTTCCCGCAACCGATCGCTGACGGCGGGATTGGCTTCGAAAACGAACTGCCCCTCGAAAAAGGGAGCGTCTGAAGTGAAGCGTCCCTGCTCGTTCACAGGCGACAGAACGTCCAGCCCATATTGCAGGCCCACCTCGAAGTCTTCCCTTCCGTGACCGGGGGCGGTGTGAACACACCCGGTGCCGGCTTCCAACGTGACGTGGTCTCCGATGATGATCCGCGACGTTCGGTCGTACAGCGGATGCCGGCAGTTTTTGTTTTCGAGGTCCCGGGCGCGCAATTCCCCCAAAACGGTTGCCTGGCTGCGGCCGAAGACGCGCATGCAGTCTTCCACCAGTTCCCGGGCCATAATCAGCACCTCCCCTTCCCCGTCGTCAACGGCGGCATAGGGAAAGTCCGGATGCAGCGCCACGGCGAGGTTGGCCGGGATGGTCCAAGGGGTCGTCGTCCAAATGACCACAAACACCTTGCGACCCTCCAGGGCCGGCATCAGTTCCGACAGGTCGTCGATCATGGGGAACTTTACGTAGATCGACGGGGAGGGCTCGTCCATGTACTCGATTTCTGCCTCGGCCAGAGCGGTCTGACAGCTGTTGCACCAGTGGATGGGTTTTTTACTTCGGTAGAGACTGCCGCCCAGGGCAAACCGGCAGCATTCACGCGCGATGATGGCCTCATAGGTGAAGTTCATGGTGAGGTAGGGATTCTCCCAGTAACCCATGACACCCAGCCGTTTGAACTCGCCCCGCTGGATATCGATGTATTTTTCGGCAAATTCCCTGCAGCGACGGCGTACCTGGGCTTGGGACATCTGAAGCTTCTTCTCGCCGAGTTCCTTGTCGACGTTGTGCTCGATGGGCAGGCCGTGGCAATCCCACCCCGGAACATACACCGCATCATATCCGGCCATCTGGCGGGATCGGACGATGAAGTCTTTCAGGATCTTGTTCAAAGCGGTGCCGATATGGATATTGCCGTTGGCGTAGGGGGGACCGTCGTGAAGAATGAAGCGCTCACGTCCCGCGGACGCTTTCCGGATACGGTCGTGTAGCTTGCTTTCCTCCCATGCCTGCAACTGGACCGGCTCCCGTTGCACGAGGCTGGCTTTCATCGGAAACCGGGTTTGGGGCAAATTCAGGGTTTTCTTGTAGTTCATGAAACATCTCCGTGCTTGTGGATGCAACGTCGTTAAACGAAATAATCTACCGGCAAAGCCAATGGGTGTCAAGAAAAACCGGATCGGCGCGGCGTTCCGTGCATATCGGCGAAAATGGCCGTCCCACGGCAGCCCTTCGGTCCACCCAAGGGGGCCTGCGGACAGGATTGCCGCCCATGGAGAGATCTGCTACACTGCCCCGCGTTGACGTTTTTCGGCCCATCGATGGTGTCCGGATGATCATGGCAGGGAGACGGGACATGAATCCGATCGTGAAAGCGGCCATTGAAAAGGCGGCGGCAGCCGAACCCTTTGCCGTTCGCATGGGGATCCGGCTCGTCCGCCTCGAGGATGGCTTTTCGGTGGTCGAAATGCGCTACGATCCGGCAACGATGGACAACATCTACGAGCGCGCTCATGGGGGTGCGGTCTTTGCGCTGATCGACGAGGCGTTTGAAACGGCGGGTCAGACCGACGGCACCATCGCCGTCGCACTGAACGTGAGCGTCAGCTACATCGCAAGTCCGGATCCGGGCACCACACTGCGTGCCACCGCCCAAAAAGTGAGCCAAACCCGCAAGACCGCCGTCTACGATATCCGGGTACACCAGGAAAGCGGCTCCCTTGCGGCCGTCTGCCAGGCGGTCGCCTATCGAACCGGCAAGCCCATTCCATTCCTACCCGCGTCATGACGGTGGAGCGAGGAGTCCTCATGGAATTTCACGCCGTTCAAAAAGAGACCGTAATGCGCAATCCGGCCAAAAATATGGCCGAACGTTCCATTCCCTCCGAAATCCGGGTGGATCCGCTCACCGGACGCACGGCCCGGATTTGCCACTTCATGAAGCTGGCCTGGGAAAAGCCCGCCTTCGATGACCTCGTAAAAAGCACGGCAGCATCCTGCCCGTTCTGCGATGAAAGGGTCACGTCGGTCACGCCGTGCTTTCCGGAGGAGATTGCGCCGGAGGGCCGCATGCAATCCGGAGACATGGTCCTGTTTCCCAACATCGCCCCTTACGACAGCCTAGGGGCCGTCGCCACTCTCGGATCGGCACACTACGTGCCGATGACCTCCTTTTCCATACACCGGCTGGTGGAGGCGTTTCAACTGGCCATGCGATTCTTCCGGCGCGTGAAGGAAATCGGCCACCCGGAAGCGGTTTATCCCATCATCAACTGGAACTACATGCCGCCGTCCGGAAGCTCTCTGATCCATCCGCACTTGCAGGTTTTCGCCACCTCCTCGGCACCCAACCTGATGCGTCAGGAACTGGAGGCCGCAGTGCTGTACCACCGGCGGCACCAGCGGAATTTCTGGGATGATCTCGTTGCCCATGAACAGGAGACCGGAGAGCGCTATCTCGGCACCATCGGCAGAACTGCGTGGCTCAGTGCATACGCCCCCATGGGTGTCGCCGGAGACGTGCTGGCCGTGGTGGAAGGAGCCGCGTGCACCCTGGACCTCACCGACGGCGACCTGGAAGATATCGCCGACGGCCTCACACGGGCCATGGCGGCTTATGACGCCATGGGAATCTACAGTTTCAACATGAATTTCTTCACTGGAGAGCCGGGAGACCGGCATGCCCGATTTCATTTGCTGTTTTCACCCAGAACCTTTTTCAACCAAAGCCTCGGAACGCCCGACATCGGTGCTCTGCGCAACCTTTTCAACGAGACCCTGTGTATGGCGTATCCGGAGGAAATCAACCGTATGCTTCAGACCCACTTCTGATGCGGAAACGGAACCCCGAAACCCCCTCTTCGACGCAGTGTTCTGCAGTCGATGAAGCGAGCCGGCCTCCTCCTGGCTGAACGGCACTACGGAGCCATGACCTCCTTCCTCTTTTATGACATCGAGACCACCGGTTTGAACACGGCATTCGATCAGGTCCTCCGATTCGCCGCCGTCCGCACGGATCCGGGATTTACCGAACTGGACCGGCACACCCTGCGGATCCGTCTGCGCCCGGACGTGGTGCCGTCGCCGGATGCGGTGCTGACCCATGGCATTTCCATCACCGATATGCTGGAAGGAGAGCGGGAGGTGGATGCCGTGCGAAGCGTTCACCGGCTGCTGAATACTCCGGGTACCATCAGCCTGGGTTACAATACCCTGGGTTTCGACGACGAAATGCTGCGCTTTTCCTTCTACCGAAACCTTCTGCCTCCCTACACGCATCAGTACGACAACGGCTGCAGGCGCATGGACCTGCTTCCCATGGTGCTTCTGTACCGGCTGTACCGGCCCGAGGTCCTGCAGTGGCCCGAACCGGATGGAAAACCGTCCCTGAAGCTGGAGCATCTCAATGCCGCCAACGCCCTCTGCGAGGGTACTTCCCACCATGCCCTCAACGACGCCTGCGCCACTGTGGAACTGGCCCGCCGCCTCTCCACTCACCGGCGGATGTGGGAATACCTCTGCGGCTTCTTTCACAAGCCCTCCGACATCCGGCGCATGGAGAAGCTGCCCCCGGTCTTGACCAGTGCCTACGGAAACCACTGCAAGGCATTGATGATAGCGACCGAATTCGGACCGAACCAGCAGTATCAGGCTCCGGTCCTCTCCCTCGGCCCATCGATACCCTATAAAAACCAGACCCTTGGGCTGCGGTTGGACCTGCCGGATCTTCGCAACGCCGACGAGGAAAACGTCGAAGACGCCCCGTGGGTCCTCCGGAAAAAGGCGGGAGAGACCGGGCTGCTGCTGCCGCCACTGGATCGCTACTGGAATCTAATGGACACGTCGCGAAAAGAAGCCGTCCGTGAAAACCTGGAATGGATCCGGTCCAACCCCTCCGCATTGGAGACCATCGTGGACTTCCACCGAAATTACCGTTATCCGGAGGTCCCCGAGCTGGATGTCGATGCAGCCCTGTATGTTCAGGAGTTCCCTTCCCGGCGGGAAGAATCGCTGTTGCGACAATTCCACGCGGCCAGCGTTGCCGAGCGATTCCTTCTGGTGGAGCGGTTTCCACGGCAGACCCATCGTCATCTGGCGGAAAGGCTGCTGCTTCGCAACTACCCGGATCAGCTTCCCGATGATTGGAACCGTCGCTTTTCCGCGCTTTCCGCGGCGGTGAATCCAGCCACGGAGGATCAAGCCATGGTCGACTTTCGGGGCCGGCGAAAGGCCACTCCCCGCAGTGTCGCACACCGCGTGGAGCAACTGCTGGTGCAACCCGGGCTGAAACCGGAGCATCGAAAGCTCCTGGAGGAACTATCGGACTACTTGATAACAACCTTTACCATAAGGACGGGCGATGGCAACGGGACGCACAGCAGTGACTTCGGGCATTCCGCATCTGGATCGGATCCTCGGTGAACTCTACATCGGGGACAATGTGGTATGGTACGACGATGCCGGCAATCTGGCATATGCATTCTGTCTGAACCTGCTCCGCACGTCCTGGGCGCAAAGAAAACCCCTCGTTTACGTCAGCTTCGATCGTTCTCCCAAAAACCTACTCGACAAGCTCGGCGAAATGGCCCAAACCCCGCTGCTGACGGTGCTGGACTGCTTCACCATGGGCAAAGGCTCGGGATCCGACATATTCCTTCAATTTTACCGGAAGGCGGCGCAACAGGCCGAGTGCAAAATCCGCTGCATCGATTCCCCGGAGCAAGAGGCGTCCGTCAGCGAGGCGCTCTACACCGCGCACGGACAGCTAGAAGGGGACGTCCGTTTCGTATTCGAAAGCCTGACGGGGATGCAGGAAATCTGGGGAGGCGAAGAACAGGTGACGCGATTTTATTCCCACACCTGTCCGCGGCTGTACGAGCTGAATACGGTGGCCTACTGGCTGATCGAAAAAAAGGCGCACTCGCGGCGCCTACGGGCCCAGATCAATCAAATCGCCCAAGTGGCCATCGAACTGACGGTGCGCCGCGGGAAAACCTTTCTGACCGTCGGCAAGGCGGAAGGCCGCCGGTTGGGGATCCTGAACAAACCCTTTCCCTACTGGGTTCGGGACCTGGAGGTCGGATTCGAGGAGGAAAAGACGGCCCCGGACCGATTTCATCTGGGCAACCGAATCCGTCACTTTCGCAACCGGAAGGGGGTTTCCCAGACATGGCTGGCCCAACAGGTCGGGGTGACGCCGAGCACGATCTCCCAGGTGGAAACCGGCCAGATCTACCCCTCGCTGCCGGGCCTCATCAAAATCGCGGAAATACTGAAGGTGAATCCCGCCTCCTTTTTCGGAGAGTCCGGGTCCGATCCGGATAAATTCGTTTTCGGCGCCGCCGAAGCCACCCCGGTGGCGTTTTCCGATCTTCCGCGCAACACCATCCGTGGAACCCTTCTGAACGCTGCTTCCGATCGTCCCGGCTGCGAAATATACCAACTGGAAATCGCTCCCGGGAAACGGCTCCCTTCCCATTTTTTCCCGCACAAAGGCGAAGAAATCGGTTATCTGCTGGAAGGAACGCTAACCGTCTCCGTGGGCGGTTCCGTTCAAACCCTGCAAGCCGGAGACCTCGTCGTCCTCACTCGCCACCTTCCCTCTCAATGGCGGAATCCGGGCAGTGAGGTCGCTCGGCTGTTGTGGATCAAGATCCACGGGCTCACTCGTCAATGATGGCCAAGGCCTCTTCCCGATAGGCCTCCATGATGTAGGGGATACCGGTCACTTGGGCTGCCTCCTCCGTCAGGCAGGCAAGGTCGTTTCTTCCGATGAGATGGGTGCGCCATTTTCTGGCGCCCGCCATCAACTGCTGGAGACCGACCTTGATCTTTTCCGCGGCACTGTAAATGCCAATGGCTCCCAGCGGAATATCGGCCATTTCGTCTCCGTACCGGGTGCGAAGCTCCTCGTAGCAGACAAAGATCTCCTCCTTGGAGCTACCGTAGGCGGACACGGTGCTGGGCAGACCGCCGTCTTCGCCGGCAAGCCATTTTCCGATATTCTTGCCCACCATCCCGGGAATCATCAGCGCCCTCCCCATGCATACTGCTTTGCAAAAGGGGGCTCCCAGCGCCAGGGCTTTGAAGATGTGGTCCTCGGAGGAAAAACCGCCGGCAAAAGCGATGTCGGGAACCCACATTCCCTTCTGGGCCAACCGGAGGCAGAGCTCATAGGCCATGGCATGCAAGTAAATGGAGGGAACCCCCCACTCGGACATCATCCGCCACGGGCTCATTCCGGTGCCGCCAGGTGCCCCGTCGATGGTCACCAGTGCGATCCGGGCATCGGATGCCCAGCGGATGGCCATGGCCAGCTCCCGCATGGGATAGGCCCCGGTTTTCAAGGTGACCCGCCGGGCCCCGAGTTTTCGCACCCGGTCCACCTCACGCATGAAATCTTCCTTGTCGAGGAAGCCCACCCGGGAATGGCGTTCGAATTCCTGGATGGCACCGTCCCGATAAGCCTTTTGGTTGGCCTCTAGAGAGGGGTCCGGTGTCACCAGATACCCCCGCTTTTGCAGCTCCATTGCCCGTTCCAAGGAATCCACCTTGATTTCGCCCCCGATGCACTTGGCGCCCTGGCCCCACTTCAGTTCGATGGTCTCCACGCCCAGTTTTTCAATGACGTATTCCGCCACACCCAACCGTGTGTCTTCCACGTTCAGCTGGACCATGATGTCCCCGTAGCCGTCATGAAAGCGTCGATAGCCCTCCACCCGCCGGCGCATGTCGGGAGACTCGACGACCTTGCCGTTGCCGTCGATCTCCAGTTTCGGATCGATGCCGCATACATTTTCCCCGCAGACCAGGCTGATACCCGAAATGGCGGCACCGACGGCGAAATGATCCCAGTTGGCCCGGGCAATTTCCGTACTGCCCAGCGCTCCCGTAAACATGGGAATCTTCATCTTGATCTTCTCGGTGGATCCGTACCATGTGGTGGTGTCCACCCGTGGGAAAATGGCCCTGTCCGACTCGGCCTCGATACCCGAGGCGCCCATGGCGTAGCCCATGATGTTCAGGTGCGAATAGTCCACCGGGTAGTCCTTATCGGCGCCGGCGGTCACCTTTCCGAAGGGCGAAGGATAGAGCAGCTCACGGCTCCGAAACGAGGACTTGAAAAGATCGCAATTTCCTTTGCAGCCGTCGATGCACCGGCTGCAGATACCGGACTGCGGGGCCACGCTTCGGGAGCGGTTTTTCGTCTGGAGTGCCTCGTTTGCATTGGGTCTGTGCAGGTTCATGCTTCCTTACTCCTTTCCCTGAGTGCTTGCATCAAAACAAAAAAAGGCGCCCCTTCCCTCTTCAGGGAAGCAAGACGCCCTCGTCCAAAACCAGCCGCACTCCGTTGTGCGGATATTCATAATCACTGAATTTTTAACGGTTCTATAAGTTA
>JAJDOA010000280.1 GCA_022340405.1 Desulfobacteraceae bacterium
GTCCGGATCTCTCCGGAACGCGAGGGCACGGGGACAGAAAGGAACAGCGCATGGCGGTTCCCTACGATTACGACATCGGCATCATCGGAGGGGGGGCGGCGGGTCTCACCGTGGCATCCGGCTCCGCTCAGCTGGGCGCAAAAACCCTGCTGATAGAAAACGAGGAAAAACTCGGCGGAGACTGCCTCCACTACGGCTGCGTCCCCAGCAAAACCCTCATCCACTCCGCCCGGGTGTATCACCTGATGAAAAGCGGCCCCCGTTTTGGACTTCCTCGAGTCGAGGTGCCTCCCGTTGTCTTTGGTGACATCTCCCGGCGGATTCGGTCCGTTATCGACACCATCCAGCAGCACGATTCGGAGGAGCGATTTTGCTCCTTGGGAGCCCAGGTGGAATTCGGGCAAGCTCGGTTCGTGGACGAACACACGGTGGTCCTCAACGGTCGGAAACGGAGGGCCAAGACTTGGGTGATCGCCACCGGTTCATCTCCCATCGTCCCGCCGATACCCGGTCTGGATGAGACCCCCCACATTACCAACCGGGAGATCTTTTCCTTGGACCAGCTGCCGGAATCCATGATCTTCCTGGGCGCCGGACCCATCGGTGTGGAGATGGCCCAAGCTTTCAACCGCCTGGGCTCCAGAGTGACCGTGGTGGATCGTGCCGAGCAGATCCTTCCCAGAGAGGACCCGGATTTCGCCGCCGTGCTGAGCGATGTACTCGAGGCGGAAGGGGTTCGGTTTGTGTTGGGAAGTGCCATCGAGACCGTTCGCGACCGCGGCGGCTTTCGGGAAGTGACGGTCTCCGATGCCCGGGGAAAACAACGGACGCTGCAGGCCCAGACCCTCGTCGTGGCCTTGGGGCGCCGGGCCAACGTCGACGGACTGGGGCTGGAGGAGATCGGGGTTGCATACACACCCCGGGGCATCTCGGTGGACGATCGCCTTCGCACCAACCATAAGCACATCTATGCGGCCGGGGATGTCAACGGAGGGTTCCAGTTCACCCACGCCGCCGGCTACGAGGGTGGAATCGTGGTCACCAACGCCGTTTTCCGCCTTCCCCGAAAGGTGGACTACACCTTCTTGCCCTGGTGCACCTACACGGAGCCGGAGCTGGCCAGTATTGGAATGAACGAGACCGCCGCGCGGGAGAAGGGGATCGCGTACACTGTGATCCAGGAGTCTTTCAAGGACAACGATCGCAGTCTGGCCGAAGCGGAAACGGTGGGCAGCGTAAAGATGCTGCTGGACGGGAAAGAAAAACCCATCGGTGTCCAGATCCTCGGTCCCCGTGCCGGCGATCTGGTGGCCGAGTGGGCGGCGGTGCTCAATGGAAAGGTAAAGCTTTCCACCCTGGCGGCGGCGGTTCATCCTTACCCCACCCTCGCAGAGATCAACAAAAAAGTGGCGGGCAGCTATCTGTCGCCCAAGATTTTTTCCGAAACGGTACAAAAGGGACTGAAGTTCTTCTTCCAGCTCAAGGGAAGAGCCTGTCACACGGACGCGGAGAGCTCCTGATGAACGATGAAAACAGCACCGGAGCATCTTCCCAACCCACCGCCTCTTCCGGAAGGGTCAAAGCTGGGGTCTTCATCTTCTTCATTCTGGCGGCGCTGGTCGTGTTTCGCTATACGCCCATACGGCAGTACGCGACGGCGGAGGCACTGGGCAATTTTCTGGAGGCGGCTGGCTTCTGGGCGCCGCTGGTCTACATGATCGTATACATGGTGGGTGTTTGCCTCTTTCTCCCGGGTACGCTCCTCACCGGCCTCGGCGCCGCAATCTTCGGACCTTACAAGGGATTCGTCTACGTGTGGTTCGGCGCCATGCTCGGCGCCAGCCTGGCGTTTTTCATCGGCCGCTTCCTCGGTCGCGAATTTGCAGCCTCTCTCATCGGAGATCGGCTGAAGAAATACGACGATGCCATCGAGCGAAACGGATTCGCTACGGTGCTCTATCTGCGGCTGGTCTACTTTCCCTTCACCCCGATGAACTTCGGGATGGGCCTTACCAAAGTGCGGTTCTGGGATTACCTGTGGGGAACCGGTCTGGGCATCGTGGTGGGCACCTTCATCTTTACTTTTTTTGTCGGGACCCTCAAGGAAGTCTGGGTGTCCGGCAACTGGGGCCGGCTGATCTCGTTTAAGGTGTTTTTCTCCCTGGGGCTGTTCGTCTTTTCCCTTTTTATCCCCAAGATCGTCAACATCGTCAAGCGGCGCTGGAGAAAGAATCCGGAGGCCGGCGGCGACGGGCCCGGGCAAGGAACGGCCATCAACGGAAGGGAATGACCCCGCCCCTGCATTCCTTACGCGGCCGCTCGGAAACGTTGGGGCGGCCTCCACCGAGGGCTCCGTTCGGGATGGCTACGACTGGACGTCCGGCGGTCGGATCCTTCTCTCCACGCCGGGATCGGACGTTGCCGTTGCATAGAAGGTCGCCGCCAGGATGACGATTCCCCCGGCCAGCACCCTGGCTTCGGGCCTCTCTCCCAGCAGAAGCGCAGCCAGAGCGATGCCATATACGGGTTCCAGGCATGCGATGATACTGGCAGTCTGGGCCCGGACACCGGAAAGACCGTCGATGAACAGCGAGTGGGAAAGCGCTGTGAACACCACCCCCAGCAGCGCCAGCAACAGCCACTCTCGGCCTCCGATCGCCGGCTGCAGCTCAAACAGAAAGGGAATCAGCACCAGCGCAGCCGCGGCATCCTGGTAAAAGGCGATGACCAGACTGGGGTAGCGGCGGACGGTTTTTCGATTGAGAACCGATAAAAGGGCAAAGGTGAAGCCGGACAGAACCCCCCACAAGGCTCCCCGGGTAATGGAATGGTTCAGGTTGACATCGGGTACCACCAGAAAAACCCCGAACACGACGACCGCCGCGATCAGGATGTCCCGGACCCGGATCGGTTCCCGAAAAAAGAACGGCTCCAGAAAGGTGGCGAAAACCGGGAAGGTGGAAAAGGTCAGCAGTCCCACCGCCACCGAGGACATCCGGATTGCCTGAAAAAAAGATGCCCAGTGCAGTGCCAGCAGCCAGCCCAGCAGCAGCAGGTATCCGTAATCGCGCTTTCGATCCAGTCGGATGGACTGCCGGCGGACCGCCAGAAGGACGCCGAGGGATACGGCGGCGAAAAAGACCCGGCCCAAAACGATGACAGGGGAGGGCAGGTCCACCAGTTTGGCAAACAGGCCGGCAGCGCCGAACAGCATCACGGCGCTGTGGACCTTCAACAGGCATCCCCGATGGGCGTTTTTCATGATGCGCCGTGTTCGGTCTCTCGAAGCTTGAGACGGGCGACGACCCCGGAGCTCCGCCGATGCAGCTGACCGATGGCAATGGCGTTGAGATCCGGGCGGGCATCGGCCCGAACGAGAACCACAAAACCTATCTCAAAATTCGGATTTTCGTTCAGGTTCAAGGAGGACCCGATGCCGAAATGGGGTGAAAAGACAATTCTGAGATGGGTCTTATGGTTATCGGTAGCCAGGGGGCGGTTCAAGCCCTTTGTGCGCTGGCTCAGGGGTAGGTTTGCACATCCGTCTCTTCCCGCAGCTGTTCGACCCGGGCACGGACCGCATCTCCCGTCTTCTTCTGCTTGAGGTGCTTTTCGATATCCGGGCGGGCTTCCTCGAGCCCCACCGTTCCTGCCGGCTCTTTGTCCGTGACCTCGATCAGGTGATACCCGAACCGGGTCTGGACGATATCGCTCACCTCTCCGGTCTCCAGGGCGAAGGCGGCGTCCTCAAAAGGCTTGACCATCTGTCCCCGCTGAAAAAAACCGAGATCTCCTCCCCGCACCGCACTGGGGCCCTCAGAGTTTTCCTTTGCCAGGGTGGCGAAGGATTCGCCCTGTTGCAGCTTTTTTTCGATTCCCCGCAACTTCTCCTTGGCGGCATCCTGCTCCGCTTCATCGGCATCGGGCTCCACCTTGATGAGGATGTGGCTTGCCTTGACCCGTTCGGGTTTTTCGAAGAATTTTGGGTTTTCGTCATAGAACTTCTTAATTTCCTCGGGTGTTACCATGACGTCAGCGGCGATGACGGTTTCCACCAGCTGTTGGATGGCCAGGCCCTGCCGCATTTTCCGGGACAGGCTCTCCTTCGATGTGCCCATTCCTTCCAGCGCCGATCGAAAAGACGCCTCGTCACCAAAGCGTGCCTGCAGCTTGTTCATTTGTTCGTCCAATGCCGCCTGCGGCACGTCGACCCCCTTGCGGAGGGCCTCCTGGTAGAGGAGTTCCCGTGCGATCATGTTCTCCAGGGCCTCTTCCCGCAACAGAGCGGTCTGCCCATCCGGGATCGGCTGCCCGGACTGCATGGCACGGCCCTTCAGTTGAGACACTTCAAAAGCCAGTTCCGCATCGGCAATTTGGGTGTCTCCCACGACGGCCGCCACACCTTCCGGCGCGGCAGCCAGGGCCGTTACCGGAAAACCCGTGGTCAGGATCCAGCCGGCGAGGAGAAGGTTGACCCCTATCCATCGTTTCACATACGTTTTCATGTCGGTCTCCTGTCGGGCTCCAGGGGCGAAGCCCTTCGGATGGTTTGCGTTACGGCCGGGATTCGTTCCGAATTTCGTTGCCCGCCGCACCCGCAGTGCCCTGCTGGCAACATGCGTCAGCCACGCTTGAGGCGTTCCATGCCCGCATTCCGCTGCAGTGCCGGGAATCCGCTAATGAAGAATTCGGGGGAGGAATACGACGAACGGTCAAGAAGGATTCGGAAGGGTGTCCCCTCTTCGACGGTTGATATTTTGACGAAGACCATAAAGCCTGTTTGGTGGATTTGCAAACAAAAAACGGCTCTTGTCTCCCGATCGTGCTTCCGATAGGGTCGTATGCATGCGAGGGATCGGGGTTCAGGGCGAAGGGTTCAGGCCTTCGCGGTTCTTCCATCGCAACCCTGTTCCCGCCTCGGGTGGGTTGGGCCAAAAATGCCCTTTTGAGATCGCTTATCCATATTCGTTGAACCGGCGTCGACGAGCGCATTCCCCTCCGGTTGCGGCGGGGAGTCTTCCATTCACTTCATCGCCACTGCACGGAGAGCCGCAAATGACTCAAACCCTTTCCCTAACCCAGGATCCCGCCCCGGGAGCCCGGGCGGTCGCCTACCGCGGCGATGTCGCCACATTTGTTCTACGCTTGTCCCGACCGGCCAAAGGAGCGGCCTGGCTCCGGACCAACATCGGACGAGGACGCATCGTCCGGAGGGAAATCGTTCGTTCCGTTCAGGCTTCGGAAATGCCGCTGGGCAGGGACTGGTTCGACATCCCCATGCACCGTTCGGGACATCGCACCTTTCATGTGAGGCTTCCGCTTTGCGAAACCGGTCATTTTCAGGCCAAGTGTCTGTTTGTGCCGGAAGGGGAGCGGACGCCCCTGTGGCCTCCCGGGGCCAACACCGCGTTCAACGTCTCCTCGGCAGACAGCTGCTGCGCCAACATCATCTACAACGCTTTCGTCCGGCAGTTCGGACCCAACAAGGATGGGTCGTTCCAGCGCCCGGAGCTGGACCGGCAAGCGGCCCCCTTGGATCAAGCCGGGTACACGGTGATCCCCCCCTCGGGCAAGTTCAGGGACCTGATTCGGGAGCTGGATTTCATCATGAACACCCTTGGCTGCCGTATCCTTCAGTTGCTGCCCATCCATCCTACCCCCACGACCTATGGACGCATGGGCCGCTTCGGCAGCCCTTTTGCCGCCCTGAGCTTCACCGATGTCGATCCCGCCCTGGCCGAATTCGATCCCAAAGCAACGCCGATGGATCAATTCATCGAGCTTCTGGATGCCGTTCACACCCTGGGGGGAAAGGTCCTTTTGGACATCGCCATCAACCACACCGGGTGGGCGGCCAACCTGCACGAATCTCATCCGGAATGGTTATCCCGGGACGCCGAGGGCCGGATCGAGAATCCGGGTGCCTGGGGCGTGGTCTGGGAGGACCTGGCCAAGCTGGACTACCGGCACCAGGGGCTGTGGCGCTACATGGCCGAGGTTTTTCTCCGGTGGTGCGGACGGGGTGTGGACGGATTCCGATGCGATGCCGGCTACATGGTCCCGGTGGATGCCTGGTGCTACATCATTGCCAAGGTCCGGGACCAGTTTCCCGACACCCTGTTTTTGCTGGAGGGGCTGGGAGGCAAGATATCCGTAACCCGGCAACTGCTCAACGAAGCCGGCTTCGATTGGGCCTACTCGGAGCTTTTCCAGAATTATGACCGCGGACAGATCGAACATTACCTGCCGCTGGCCAACGACATCTCCGCTACCGACGGGGTGACGGTTCATTTTGCCGAAACCCACGACAACGACAGGCTGGCGGCTCGATCACCGGTCTATGCCCGGATGCGTACCGCGATGTGCGCCCTCCTGTCCCACCAGGGTGCCTTCGGATTCGCCAACGGCGTGGAGTGGTTCGCAGACGAAAAACTCCACGTGCACGAGTCCCGATCCCTGAACTGGGGCGCCGCCGAAAACCAGGTGGAATTCATCGGCAGGATCTCCACTCTGCTCCGGATGCATCCGGCTTTCCACCACCCTTGTGAGATCACCCTGGCTCAAACCGGCGCTGGAAATTATCTGGCCGTTGTCCGGCACCACCTGCCCACCGATTGCCGTCTTCTCGTTGCGGTCAATCTGGACCCGGACAAGCCGGTCCGTTGCCGGTGGCGCACGGCATCTTTGAATCCGGTTGGGAATCGGATGGTGGACCTGCTCTGCGGGGACACCATCACCGTTGCCACGGACGGAGAGGAGGCTTCCGTAGGGCTGGAGCCGGGACAGGTCCTGTGTCTGGAGGAGCCGGGCGCAGAGGTCGCGGCCCCGGCAGCGGAGATTGAAAGCGAACCGCACATCCCCGAACGAATCCTTGTACAGCGGTCCAGGGCCAAATTTCTAGAAGTTTACAAGTATTTTCATGGTGTTGTGGATCTGGGGTCTCTGGACGTGGATGCCGCCGCCGCCGCTTTCCGCATGGATCCGGCGGAAACCTGCAGAGCCCACAATCCCCAGGGGGAGGAATCCCGCCTGATCGTATGGCGGTGGCCGGAGGACCTGCACCGAGAGGTGATGGTGCCGCCGGACCACCTGGTGCTGGTGGAAGCCGAAGGGCCGTTCCGGGTGCGTCTGGTGGTGGACGAAAAGGTTCGCAGCCAGGAGGAATCCCTTCCTGGAAAGGCGGGCCGTTATTTCGCCCTGCTGGTGCCGGGTGACGCCCCGGCCCGGATGCGGGAGGCCGAGCTGCAGTTTTGGATGTTCCTGCCCACCCGCTGCGAGCACCGCAAGGCACCCCTGCTGCTGCTGTGCAGGGGTGAAACGGCACGGGTGCGAAGCATGCTTCGGCGACGGGCGCTGCTGAAAGACGAGGTGTCGATGCTGGACACCAACGGCCGTGGCGGCATGTTGCGCGCCTCCTCCCGCTGGGGTTGCATCGACAGTCGTTACGACGCCCTGCTCGCGGCGAATCTTCATCCGGCCGTTCCGGTGGACCGGTGGGTGCTGCTGAGCCGCTGCCGCGGATGGCTCGTCTACCAGGGCTTTTCTCAAGAGCTGAGTGTCGCCGTGCTGGATGCTTTCGGAGTGGACGAAGCCGGAAGCGCCCACTGGCGGTTTCTGCTGCCCTGTGGACAGGGCGCCCACGTGCGGCTTTCCATCGCTGCGGAAATGATCAAAGGGCGAAATGCCGTGAGGTTGGCCTTCCACCGGCATCGATCGGGCGGCCGCACCTCCCTGCTGGAAGACGACGACCCGGTGCACCTGATTCTCCGACCGGACATCGAAGACCGCAGCTTTCACGAAACCACCAAGGCCTACACCGGCCCGGAAACCCGATTTCCCGCCGCTGTCGCGCCGAGGCCCGACGGGTTCGTTTTCACGCCTGCACCCGAACGGAGGCTCGTGGTGCGCCTGTCTGAGGGCAGCTATTTCCACGAACCCGAATGGGAATACATGGTGTACCGGCCCAAGGAGGACGGGCGGGGTATGGATCCGCACTCCGACCTGTTCAGCCCGGGATATCTCGAAACAGCCATGAAAGGGGGCGATACCGTCTGGATGACCGCCGAGGCCGACGGATCTCCCCCCGGTGGGACGCCTTCCCCGGAGCAGGTGGAAACCTTCTTTCGGAGCACTCCTGAAACAGCTTCCCTTACCAGCGTCCTCCGAGCGGCTCTGGATCATTTCATCGTGCGTCGGGACGCCGATCAGACGATCATCGCCGGATATCCTTGGTTTCTGGACTGGGGGCGTGACGCCCTTATCGTTCTGCGTTGCCTGATCCAGATTGGCCGCCTCGAAGAGGCCCGGGCCGTAATCCAGCAGTTTTGCCTATTCGAGCAAGGGGGTACCGTGCCCAACATGATCCGGGGCGACAACACGGGAAACCGGGATACCTCCGACGCTCCGCTGTGGCTGGTTCTGGTTTGCGGTGAACTGGCGGAAAGCCCAGGGGGAAAAGGATTTCTCGAGGAACCGGTGGGAGAGCGCTCCGTCCGGCAGGTGATGGAAGACATCGGGCATGCCTACATGGCCGGAACCGGCAATGGCATTTGCATGGATCCGGAGTCCGGCCTCATCTTCAGCCCTTCCCATTTCACCTGGATGGACACCGATCATCCAGCGGGGACTCCCCGGCAGGGTTATCCGGTGGAAATTCAGGCGTTGTGGTTTCGTGCGCTCCAGGTGCTGGCCCGGACGGATTTGCGCGGGCGAAAATCTCCATGGAAGCAGCTGGCCCGGACCGTGTCCTCTTCCATCCGGCGGTATTTCTACCGGGCCGAGCTCGGTTATCTGGCCGACTGCCTCCATGCCGAAGCCGGAGTTCCCGCCTCGGGCGCGGAGCCCGACGACGCACTCCGGAGCAATCAGCTGCTGGCCGTGAGTCTAGGGGCGATCACCGAAACGGAAACGGTCCGACACATTCTGGACGCCTGTCAATGCCTTCTGGTACCAGGCGCCATTCGAAGTCTTGCCGACCGTCCGGTGCGTAGACCGCTGGAAATCCGGTACCAGGGGAAGCGCATCAACGACCCGCACCGGCCGTACTGGGGTCGGTACGAGGGAGACGAGGACAGCCGGCGAAAGCCGGCCTACCACAATGGAACCGCCTGGACCTGGCCGTTCCCCTCCTTTTGCGAAGCCTGGGCGCAGGTGTACGGGGATGCGGGACGAAAGACCGCCCTGGCATGGCTGGCTTCCGGTGTCCGGTTGATCGAAACCGGATGCCTCGGCCAGGTGCCGGAAATCCTCGACGGGGATTTTCCCCACGGACATCGCGGCTGCGATGCCCAAGCCTGGGGCGTGAGCGAGTTGCTGCGGGTGTGGGAAAAGCTAGGCGGTCCCTGACAAGCCCTGCCGCCCCCCTTTTCCACTTGAGATTACGCCAAGGACTGGTTACGATAATCGCTTGCCTGAGGGTGAAAAGCATGTTTTCATCCACAGACTGAATGGGCGGGCGCCAGGTGGGCGGCTGCTTCCTGGTTTCCCGGAGCGACGGCCGGGCCGTATCGGATCTCTTCCGTTCCAGGCCCCCCACGGGGTCCGGCGGTGGTGAGCCTTCGAAATCGGGCCATGTCCGATCCCGTCCGTTGGAACATCCCTCGGGGTGATCTTCATCGCCCCTGGCTCCATACGGTGCCGTCCACCCCTGTGGCCAATACTACCGAAGCAAGGATACTTTTGATGAGCCATATTCAGATATACGAGGTTTTTCCCACCATTCCGGAACCGCTGTCCTTTTTGGTGACCTTGGGGCGCAATCTCTGGTGGTGTTGGAAAAAAGACGCGAAGGAACTGTTCCGGCGGATCGACCTGGCCGAATGGGAGGCCTCGGGGCGAAACCCGGTGGTATTTCTCAACTCCGTCAATCAAGGCCGCCTGGAGGACCTGGCTGCGGACGACAGCTTTCTGGCCCACTTGCACCGTGTCCAGGAACACTACCGGCAACGCGTGGAAACCCCTTCAAACGCCATGAATCTCGCCTTTGGAGAAAGGGAGGTGATCGCCTACCTTTCCATGGAGTTCGGCATTCACGAAAGCCTTCCCCTTTTTGCCGGAGGCCTGGGGATTCTGGCCGGGGACCACCTCAAGTCCGCATCCAACCTGTCCCTTCCGCTGGTGGGCATCTGCCTCCTCTACCAGAAGGGATACTTTCGGCAGTTCCTCGACCCTGCCGGATTGCAGCAGGAGGCTTACCCCGAAACGGACATCTTTCAGCTTCCGTTGGAAAAGGTGACCGATCGAAATGGAAACGATCTGCGCATTTCCGTGCAGGGCCCCGAAGGCGCGCTGCAAGCGGATGTGTGGAAGGTGCGCGTGGGGTGTGTGGACTTGCTGCTGCTGGATGCCAATATCCAGGACAACCCGCCGGAAATTCGAGAAGTAACGGCGAGTCTCTATCCCGGGGACGGCAAGACGCGGCTGGCTCAGGAGATGTTGCTGGGTATCGGCGGCATGCGGGCGCTTCAGGCCATGGGGCTGCATCCAAAAGTGTGCCACATGAACGAAGGGCACTCGGCGTTTTCGGCTATCGAGCGGTTGGCCGACACCATGAAGCGCCACCAGGTGGACTTGAAAACCGCAATGGAAATCGTGCCCCGGGCTACGGTTTTCACCACCCACACCCCGGTTGCCGCCGGGCACGACGAGTTCCCTCCCGATTTGGTGCGCCCGTACCTGATACCCTTCGAAGCGGCCTTGGGAACGGGTGTGGACGAGATTCTATCCTGGGGTCAGGCGACGGGTTCCGGTCCCGGAAGCCCCTTTTCCATGTTCGTGGTAGGGGTGCGGATGTCCCAGTATTGCAACGGGGTGAGCCGACTGCACGGCCGGGTGGCTCGTCGGATGTGGTCCTACCTCTGGCCCGAGCGTCCCGAAGAAGAGGTGCCCATCGACCACATCACCAACGGAGTCCATATTTCCTCCTTTATCTCCCAGGAATTTTCCCTTCTGTTTGACCGCTACCTCGGCCCCGAGTGGTACATGGGATCCCGAAAACCGGAGAATATCAAGCGAATCGACGACATCTACGACGAGGAGCTGTGGAGGGCACATGAATTCAACCGATCCCGCTTGATTCGCACCTGCCGGGAGCGCATGAAGCGGCAGTACGCCCAGCGCAATGCCCCGCTTCCCAGCATCGAACAGGCCGAGATGGTGCTGGATCCGGATGTTCTCACCATCGGGTTCGCCCGACGTTTCGCTGCCTACAAACGGGCCACCCTTCTGCTGCAGGACCCCGACCGTCTGGAAGGGATTCTCACCAATCGTGACCGGCCGATGCAGTTCATTTTTGCCGGCAAGGCCCATCCCAAGGACAACGAGGGAAAGGAGCTCATCAAGCGAATCGTGGAATTTGCCCGCCGCCCAAGCGTCCGGGATCGGTTTGTTTTCATTGAGGACTACGACATGCATTTGGCCCGGCATCTCGTGCAGGGCTGCGACGTGTGGCTTAACAACCCGCTGCGTCCCTTCGAAGCCTGCGGTACTTCGGGAATGAAAGCCGCCGTCAACGGCGTCATCAATGTGAGCATCCTGGACGGATGGTGGTGCGAGGGTTACTCCGAAGATGTCGGATGGGCCATCGGACATGGGGAGGAATTCGAGGATCGGGACTACCAGGATGCGGTGGAAAGTCAGGCGCTGTACAACCTTCTGGAAAATGACGTGGTCGGATGCTTTTACGATCGGCGAAACGGCGAGTCTCCGGCATGCTGGATGAAGAAGATGAAAGCCTCCATGAAAATGGCCATGGAGCATTTCTGCAGCCTTCGCATGGTGGCCGACTACGTGGAACGCTACTACCAGCCGGCGGCGCAACGCATGGAACAGCTGATCGAATCCGACTGCGCCGAGGCCCGCCGGCTAGTGGCTCAAAACGGGCGCTTCGAGACCCTGTGGGAAGGCATTGGGCTGGCCACGCCGGAGTCGGAGAGCAATGGTCCTTTCCGGGTCGGCGACCGTTTCCGGGTTCATACCGAGGTGACGCTGGGAGAAATCCGGCCGGAGGAAGTCGAGGTGGAGTTGTATTTCGGACCCCTCAAGTCCGTGGATTCTCTGAAGACGAGCCATATTGAACCCATGCAGGTACAGGAGGCGCTGGGAAAGGGACGCTATCGCTACGGCTGCGAGATCGAATGCCACCATTCCGGCCGCTACGGTTTCACCGCGAGAATTGTTCCACAGGGAGACGACCGTTTGAAGTTCACTCCCGGAAGAATCACCTGGGCCTAAGAGCCGTCCGGCGCAATGGTGGAGGCGTTGCTCTCCGCTTCCACCGACGCGAAACGGCTGCGGCATCGACGGCCAAGCTTCGATAACCGATGCCGGCTGAAAACGATCGACGAAGAAGATCCTCCCGGGGCTTCGGAATGAAGCGCTGAACCGGCAGTAGCGAGCGCATTCCTCGCCGCTTGTTGGAGCGAAGCGGAAATCTCGGGCACCGGGGCGGCAGGGAGTCTTCACTACCGGACAGGGTCCAAGATACCCAAGATTGGAAAACCACCATGGCCCGTCGAAGAAAAAAACCCCGCATTCTGGTGGTCACACCCGAGGTAACCTATCTGCCCGACCGCATGGGCTCCCTTTCCAACTACCTGACAGCCAAGGCCGGCGGGCTTGCGGACGTGTCCGCTGCATTGATCAACGCCCTTTTCGAGCAGGGTGCGGATGTTCATGCGGCCCTTCCCGACTACCGGGCGATCTTTTCCGATCGACTGGCACCGTTTCTGCGCAAGGAGCAGCGACTGATTCGCCACAAAATGCCCAACGACCGAATTCATCTGGCCGAGGACCGAGCCTTCTTTTATCTCAATCGCGTCTATTCCCAGTATGGAGGGGAAAACACCAAGTTGGCCCTGGCCTTTCAGCGAGAGGTGATCAACAACATCGTGCCGCGGGTGCGACCGGACCTGATCCACTGCAACGACTGGATGACCGGCCTCATCCCGGCTATGGCCCGGCAAATGGGAATCCCCTGTCTTTTTACCATCCACAACATCCACACCGTAAAAGCGACGCTTTCGCACATCGAGGACCGCGGCATCGATGCCGCGTATTTCTGGCACCATCTTTATTTCGAATATCCTCCTTACGAATACGAAGAGAGCCGGTCAAGCAATCCTGTGGACTTTCTGGCCAGCGGCGTTTTCGCTGCGCACTTCGTCAATACCGTCAGCCCGACCTTCCTGCGGGAGATCGTAGACGGACGGCACGATTTCATTCCTCCGCTGCTGCGGGGCGAGTTGAGCAACAAGTTCCGCGCCGACTGCGCCGTGGGCATTCTCAACGCGCCCGATCCCGCCTTCGATCCGCGCCAGGACGGGGAGCTGCATACCCGCTACGGCCCGAAAACCGCCGCCGACGGCAAGCGGGCCAACAAGCGCCGCCTGCAGGAAATCCTGGGATTGATCCGCAACGACCGGGCCCCGCTGTTTTTCTGGCCCTCCCGACTGGATCCCGTCCAGAAAGGTTGCCAACTGCTGTCGGATATTTTCTACCAGGTGTTGTCCACCTATTGGAAAGAGCAGCTACAGGTGGTGTTCGTGGCCGACGGTGCCTATCAATCGGTCTTCCGCGATATCGTCCATTTTCACGGCCTCCAGGACCGGGTCGCCGTCTGCGATTTCAACGAGTCTCTGGAGCATCTGGCCTATGCCGCCTCGGACTTTCTTCTGATGCCCTCACGGTTCGAGCCCTGCGGGCTCCCTCAGATGATCGCACCGATATACGGTTCGCTGCCCGTTGCCCACGACACCGGAGGAATCCACGACACCATCGTGCCCCTGGACGCGGACCGCGGTGTCGGCAACGGCTTTCTTTTCGATGTTTATGACGCCAACGGTCTTTTCTGGGCGATCCGTCAGGCCATGGCGTTTTACGCCCTTCCTGAAAAACACCGGGAGCGCCACATCCGCCGCGTCATGGGAGACGCCGCAAGGAGTTTCAACCATGCGGTAACGGCCCGCCAGTACATCGACTTGTACGAAACCATGCTGCAAAGGCCGCTGCTTCGTTAGTGGCTGTTTCTAGAAACGGTGCATGCGGAAAGCTGTACGGCGGGATTGTCGAACCGTGGGGAATTTTAAGGAGAAAACTCTTCCACTGCCCCCCGGTACTCATTTTTGGGGTGCAGGCCCATCAGGGAATGAACGGATTTTCCATCGCGTACGAGCAGTACGTAGGGGACCCCTCGGACACCGACGTCTCTGGCCAGATCCCGATGGGCGTCTATGTCCACTTTGTACACCGAGATGCGCTCATCGAACTCCCGGGCCAGATCCTCCAGGATGGGTTCCAGCAACCGGCACGGGCCGCACCAATCGGCGTAGAATTCGAACAGGACCAGTCTTCCTTTCGACGCCTGTACGATACTGCGAAAGTGGTCGTAATCGCTCACCTGGGCCAGTTTTGAACCCTGGGCCGGCCTTGAGGCCTCCGCCCGCCCTCCTCTCGACGCACCGTCGTCACAGGATGTCGCAAAGAAGGAGACAGCGAGCGTCAACCATCCGGTGAGCAACAGGGATCTCCAACTCCGGATCATCGTGATGCTCCGCTTGGTGTGACGTGCCAAAAACGCATTGTGAGCACCCCCGCCGGGGATGTCAACGAGGATTTTCGAAGGGATGGCGGGTTCGGAACTGCTTGGGCGCTGCGCGCACCCTCTGCGCTACAGCTTCAGTACGGTGTTGGTGATCTCATGGAAAATGTCACCCATGCGGGCTACGCCGATCAGCTTTCCCGCCTCCATGACCGGCAGAAGATATGTGTTCTCGTGCAGCAGGGAACGGGCGGCTTCCAGTATAGAGTCCGCTGCGTTCCCGACGGTTTTGACCGGGGACATGAACTCCTCGATCGGCAGGTCCAATCGCTTCTCGTCTGCCGCCCGCAGAAGAAGGTCCCATGGCACCGGAATTCCCTCGGGATCGGGTTCCGCGAGCCGGGGAACCAGGCCCCTGAGGATGTCTTTCTCGGACAGCATTCCCACCAGCCTGTGGTCTTCGCCATACACCAGCAATGCCTGGTGCCCTGTCCCGTAGGCGATGTTGATCTGGGCCACCGCCTCCCGCAGTTTGCCCCAGCAGGGCATATGCGGGTAGTCGCTCAATGGCACGACCAGGTCCTTGAGGCGTTTTTGTTTTTCCGTCATGAAACCTCCTCGGAACGGCCTGCGGACACGCGTGGAGGCCTCTCGGTAGCGCCGTGG
>JAJDOA010000122.1 GCA_022340405.1 Desulfobacteraceae bacterium
TGGCCGTGACCACCGGAAACACTGTGCGGGACATTCCGACGAACTCCATTCCAGCTGAAAAGGCGGAGAGATCGATCCCGTTTTGTGCCAAGGCGGTAATGCTGAGAAGACCGAGCAGATTTCCAGCCGTCATGCCAATTACTAGAAGAAAAAACGACTCGACCAGCACCTCGGCCACCACAAGTCGGGAGCGCATCCCCAAAGAACGCATCAGTCCGAACTCACGTATCCGTTCGAACACGGCCATGAGTATGGTGTTCACCAGCCCGAATCCCATGGCGATGAAAACAGCGAGAAACCAGATAAAGATAAAGCTGTCGTACATTTCGAGCATGGCCCGCACCAGTGGCAGAAGCTCTTTCCAGGTTTCAACCGTGTAGGTATCGGCCGGGAGCCCAGCCCGAATTCGCTTGGCGGCCTCTTCCACCAGGCGTTGGGAGGGCAGCAATACCGCTACCTCGCAGATATCGTCGCCAACGTCGAGCATCTCCTGGGAGGCCGAGATGTGGACGAAGGCGAACTGCTTCTCGGTGCTTTCCAACTCCGCCTGAAATATCCCGACGATCCGAAACGCCCTGGAGGCGATCTCACCTTTCGAATCCTGGGACATGAGCACCAGTTTGTTTCCGATTCTCGTTTCGAATTTTCGGACCAGGGCATCTCCGACCACGATTCCCAGCGGATCGGTCCTCTCCAGGTACCGGCCCCGGGCGATAGCACCGCCGATGAAGGATACTTTTGCCTCTCGTCTCGGTTCGATCCCCACAAGGGTGATTCCGGTCGAGTGACGGGCGTTGCTCGCCACTGCATTGACCCGAATCCTGGAGGACCAGACCGCCCCGTCCGGAAGCGATTCAAGTGCGTCGAAAACCACCCTCGGCGAGCGAATCCGATTTTCGATCACCGGATCCTTGCGAAAACCGGTCCGATGAACCTGGATGTGGCCGGTGAGGGTCGCGATGCCGTTGCGCCGCATCCGATCGGAAATGCCGCGCATCAAGGCGCCGAGAAAGATCATGGACCAGACGCCGATGATCACCGCCGTGAGGATCACCGCTGTTCTTCGCTTGTTTCGCCAGATGTTTCGCCACCCCATCTGGAAGATCATCGGAACGCTCCTCGGCGGGTCATGCAGACGTGAGTGCCTCCAGGGGCTTCATCCGCTGCACCCGGAGGGCCGGGTAGGCCGCGGTGACCAGTGTGATGACCAGCACGATCCCGGCACCGATCGACACGGAAAGCAGGGAAAGCTGTGGGTATATCCGCTCGGGAAGTCCAAACTGGCGGGCGAATTCTTCAGCTCCCGGCACCACGATTCCGTGCATTTGAAAATAGCAGGTCAACAGGCTGCCGACCAGGATACCGGCCGCAGACCCCAAAATGGTCATGGCCGCGGACTCGTAGATCAGCAGCCGGGTGAGCCGTCCGGGCGTCGTTCCCATCGCCATCATGACCCCGAACTCTCTTTTTCTTTCGAATATCGCCATCAGGAAGGTGTTCAGAATCGAAAAGGCCACCACGACGATCAGAATCAGGTAGAAAATGAAGCCGATGATCAGGTCCATCTTGATAGCCTGAAGCAGGCCCGGGACAAGTTCCTTCCAGCCGAGCACCACAAGGTCGTGATCTCCCTCCACCTCCGCCAGCCGACGGGAAATCCGCTGCGTGGCATCGGGTACGGCGTCCAGGGAGGTGCAGACCGCCACTGCGGTGTGGACAGCTCCCCGCATGGTGTAGACATCCTGGAAATAGTCGAGCGGCATGTGGACGACACTCCGGTCGAATTCATCCTGGCCGGAGTTGAAAATCCCTTTCACCGTCAGTACGGTGGCAGCAATGGATCCGTCCCTGCCCTGTCCCAAAATTACCAGTTCGTCGCCGAGGGACACCCGGAGATTATCCGCCAGCAGCGTTCCGATGATGGCCTGGTTGGTGTCCCCGTTTGAAAGATAGTCCCCTTTTCGGATCGTCTCTTCGAGCGTGGAGACCGCAGCTTCCCCCTCCGGATCGATTCCGTTCACCAGAACGCCGTAGGTTCGGTCCTTGGAAGAAACCAGGGAAAACGCCTCCGCCCGGAAGGTATAAGCCGCCACCGCCTTGTCTCCGGCGAGAATCCGGCCGACGGTTTGCGGGTCAGCCACAACCTTGCGGATGTCCTGGTCATCCCGGTACCCTATTTTTTGAACCTGAAGGTGGCCGGTGTGGATTTTGACCGAGGCGTTTATCATGGTGGCGTAGGACCCGAACTGCCACGACAGCATGAAAACCAGAAGCAGCGTTGCAAAGGCCACCGCGCCCATGGTCAGGATCGAACGCCGCGGGTTGCGCCAGATATTTCGCCACGCCATCTTCAGGTCCATGTTGCCACCGATAGCCTTAATGAAGCCCAGTGCTAGAACCTATCTCAAAATTAGGATTTTCGTTCAAGGTCAAGGAGGATCCGAGTTTTCAACCGCAAGAATACTCCCGTATTTCGAGGATTGAAAATGAGGATCCGACGCCGAGATTGGGCGAAAAGACAATTTTGAGACTGGTTCTGTTCAGACGTTTCGCTCAGAGATAAACTCACATTCTTCCCGGATGGCGCAACGCCGAGACCGTAAAGCGCTCTTGGGGGAGATTTTCCTTGAACTCGAGTTCCAGGTAGCGGAGCAGGGTATATTCATCTTTCGCATCGGCCTTTTTCATGCGCCAGACCTTTGGAAACAACTTTCCCCCGAGCATTTCGATTTGCTCGCCGGTCATCGTTTTCACCAGGAGCTTGTCCTCGTCGTAAAACTCCTCTCGCAGGAGAATATCATCCTCCCGGATATACAGCTTTTGCATCCCCCAGATCACGGGGGCTTCCGGCTTCGGCATCGATCGGACGATAAACACCTTCTTGCCTTCCACGGTTTTCTCACCTTCCACGGTGTGGACATAGTCGTCGATGATGCTGTCGGACTTGGCGAGGTCGTTATTGGAAAAATCCGACCCCATCCAGGCCTGGGACATCATCGAGGGAGGCAGTTTGATCACGCGGTTGACCTTCGGGTTGTAGGTCCACATGTCCGTGCCCCGTTTCAGGGTGCCGTTGCCTTCATCCTTGGGCGGGTCGGTAATGTAAAAGAGGCTGAATTTCTTTCCCAGCGTCCATGCCTTGATCGTCATTTCCCGCTCCCACCCGGAGCGGTGGACCATCATCTGCACCTTAGCGACCGAGGCCTCGCCGCGATAGTAGGTTACCGCCGCCTCGACCAGGGCTCGACCGTCCGCGGGCTCCTGCGCCCCCGGATTTCCCGCTGTGCACATCAACAGAGCAAGCAACGGCACCGTCGCTTTCCATAATATTCTCATGTGGACCTCTGCCAATTCGTGCAATTGCGTTCACTCCTTCAACGATGGACCAGAAGACCCTCCAGCAGGCTGTCCATAAACGCTTGACCGGAAACGGAAGGATCGAAACCGTCGTCGAACCAAGCCTGGAGCAGAAGCGCATCCCAGGCGCCCACCAGCACGGCTGCCACCGAATCGACCGCCGTGTCCGACCGAAACTCGCCGGCCTTGATCCCCTCTTGGAGGATCCCCGCCACGAGCGTGCGGTACTGCCGGTATCCTTCCAAAAATGCGGTTTTGAACCGCTCCCTGTGACGAGAGGATGCGGCAGCGGCCCAGAATTCCATGGTCAGTGAATACATCTTCTTCAGATCCGGCCAGGCATCGGTCACCGACGCTCCGATGGATTTCAGACGGTCGGCTGCGGATTTTTCCGAAGACCGGGCGCTGTCCAGCGCCGCCTGACTGGACTGGGTCATGAACTTCTCGAAAACAGCGAAAAACAGGTCGTCCTTGCTTCGAAAATATTCATACACGGTCCCTTTTCCGATGCCGGCCTCGGTGGCAATGTCGGCCATGACGGTCTTGAAAAAACCCTTCTCGGCAAACACCCGCGCCGCAGCATCGACGATCTGAACCGGCTCTATTTTCCTGGCCCGTCCCGGCACGTTGAACTCCCGGGGAAAGGGAAGCCCCTCAGAGTGGAGCATCCGTGTTGATATTTCCGACCGACTGGTCAGTCAAATATATCCCACGGCCTCCGGATGTCAAGGAGAAATTGCACCGTGAGCAGTTTATACAGCACTTTTCAGCGGCTCAACTGATGTCGATGCGGATCCGGTCGAATTGAAGACTCCCTGCCGCCCCGGTTGAACCGGGATCTGCGACAGGCATACGTCCAAATTTCGAGGACTGGAAACGAGGACCCGACGCCGAGATGGGGCGAAAAGACAATGTTGAGATCGCTTCTAAGAACAGTGGTCCGGAAAATAATCAGGGCGGCAAGAGGAAAAAACGTGCGGTGGGCATTGGGGGAGCAGGATACGTGCATTCCAAACTGCAAAAAAACGGTAAGTTCGCCTTACCGCTCCTATCATCGCCTGCAGTCGACGAAAATAGCGGAACATTTCTTTCTTAATCAAACCAAATCTCGCCGGCGACGTTGACATGATAGGTTTTGTCGCCGGAGGAGTGGACGGCCCCAAGAGCCAGGCTTGCCTGCGTACCATTGTTAACAGCAACTTGCACACTGGGGCTCTGCACAAAACCATAAGTCTTCAATTTGCTGGTGGTAATCGTCCCAGAGGGGTATTCGTTGAAATAAGCTTGGGCCGTGGTGTACATGTTTTTCGCGTCCCAATTTGCCGAAGCGTTGTAGCCCCGTTGCCGGTAGCTGACGAAGTTGGGAATGGCGATGGCCGCTAGGATGCCGATGATGGCGATAACAATCATCAATTCGATCAGGGTAAAACCTTTTTGGCTGCTTCCGCTCCGTTTCTGAAACATGCCCCCTCCTTGAAATTGAATCGCACCGTCTTGGGCAGGGCTCTGTGCGTTGGTTCGATATCCGCGACTTTGGGAGCCAATCCTTGTAAATTTTTCGATAATAATTCCTTGGATGATTAAAATCAAGATCCTGGTAACGGCTGGATCTCAAAGACAATCATTTATCCTCGATAGGATCGAGGCAGAAGATAGCACCATACCCAACATTTGTAATAACAAAAAAGAGAAAAATCGAAATATCGGGTTCCAAAACATATGAAACATCTTGACTGTTTCCAACAGCATCAGACGAGAAGCCACCTAAAAATTGTCTTTTCGTCCCATCTCGGCGTCGGGTCCTCCTCCTGGACCTTGTCGAAGATCCCGAGTTATACCCAGGGAACGAAAATCCTAATTTTGAGACAGCTTCTATCGAATCCAAGCGAAATATAGCCCGTCAGAAAAATTCACGCAGGCTTTCGTCGATCCCCATCAAGGTCTGATACCAGAACTCCCGTGCCGCTTCGATCTTATCTGCTTCGAATTTGGCAAGCCACTCGGCAAGGCACGAGTCCTGCTGGTGATCGACCTCATTTTTCCGCTGGAGAAAGGTGTGAAGGTAGTCGATGTCGCGCTCCGACTCCCAGAAGATCGGGCTGTTTCGACTGTTGAGGCGACTGGCGAGTACTTCGATGGCACGAAGGAAAGACTCCTTGCTGCCGTAGAGCGAGCCCATGACCTCGGGTAGCATCTCCTCGGCCCAGCCGCGGTGAAAGCGGCAGACCCCGAGATTGTCGAGGATGAGTTCCTTTTTCATCCGTTCAGCGCACATGCGGCCCAGGGTGCGCGGCGGAAAGAAATCGTTGCTGTACACCATGTAGTACTTGCCCATGATGGGCATGGGAGCCAGCACTCCGGAGGTCCAGTACTGGTTGGGCACGATCCAGCCGCGGCGGTTGAAGGCGACGTAGACCAGGCGGTCGTGCAGCCTTGTGCCCTTTTTGCGCGAGTGGATGCGACTCCACTTTCGTACTCCTTCGCGCAAATCAAGGATACCGCGTCGCTCGAGAATGGCGTCCATCAGCTCGCAGCCGAGTTCCGCGTTGTGCATCGAATCGCCTACCACATCGAATTCTTCCACCTCCCAGCGCGGCAGGTGAGTGACGCCAATCTCCTCGGGGGTCAGGAGCTTCGTATCGAGAAGGTCCATCAACCAGGCGAGGACTCCGCCGCAGGAGATGGCGTCGAAGCCCATAGCGTCGCAGTGGTGGTTGAGCTTTTCCGCCGCCCGCTGATCGAAGATGCCGCACAGGGGGCCCATGGTCTGGTAAGGTTCGTAATCTTTCTTATAGATGCCGTTCATCTTCTTACATGTTGCGACGCAGGGCTCGCCGCAGGTGGCCTGCTGCTTATTGCGGATGGTCTCCTCGTTGAACTGCTTAAGGTAGTGGTCGAGCACTAGATTCTGATGCAGGGCTTGGCGCTCCTCCTCGCTCCAGAAGATGGTGCGGTAGTTGAACGCCATGATTCGGCCTCCCATGCCAGCGTAGTTGACGCCGAGGGTGCCGCCTGTCTTGACCTTCTCGTCGTAGCGGTATTTGGTGGTCACCTCCAGATCCTTCTGCATCATGCGCTGGCTGTACTTGTTCTGAAACCATGCGTCAGCGACCTTCCTGTCGCGGAAGTCTTCGTCCACCAGAGTGCCGCCGTAGATGATCGCCACGATGCCGTGGTTTTGTACCATGGCGCTGCCGAAACCGCCGCGGCCCGCCCAGGTGTCAACGTGGCTGATTTTTCCCTTTTTGATCGGCACCGACATAATGCCACCCATGTCGGTTTGCAGCGACGCTGGACCGATGACGAAGATGCGCGGGTCGTTCTCATAGCGATCGGCGAACATTTCGTACACCCGGTCGGTGAGGGAATAAACTCCTGTGCGACCGGACGTCCAGATTCCCTTGACCTCGACAGGCACTACCTCTACCTCGATCTCTTCGCCGTGGTTGCGGTTAAGGTAGAGCACCGAAGGCACCGTTGCCTTGCCCATCATGCTGAGCATGTTGATGCCGAGATTGTCGAACACCAGTCCTGCGCCCCCCATGGAGCTGATGTAATAACCTTGCCAGCAAGGGGAGAAACCGGTCACCACCAGGCGGTTCGATCCGGGAAAGATGGAGCCGGCGAAAACGCCGACGCCGAAGTTAAGGCTATGATACTCTACAGCAAGGTGAATACCGAGATCGACCGGCCCGAAGTAGCGGTCGAAACCGTATTTCTTAATCTTGTAAAATCCTGTTGATGGATCGACCAAAAGCACGCGCTGAAATGAGCCCATAAACAACCTCCCAGGCATTTTGAAACCACTTCTAGAAAATTGACAGTCCCTGCTGAGCAGCGGTACAAGCAAACTATACCACATGCAGTTCGCAGAATTTCAAGCGGATATGTATGCTCCATTTACCACGGAAAAGGCCGCCATCGTAACGGATTTCGTCGAAGCGCCACGATTACGTAAAGAGATAGGATAACTTGAAAAGAGCAGATAAAAAATCCTTTGCACCTGCTATATCTCCATTGTCCGGAGCGCACAGGAGAATCCTCAAATCTCTTGCAGAAAAATATGAAATTGAAGCTGCGCACCTCGGAAAGTGGAATAGGACGTTATGGGCCAATGCCATTGGACGGCCTTTTCGCAGAATGGATGCAATGTTGTCTGTTTGCGCAACCGATCGCATTGAAATTCATGAAGATCCCATTTTTATCATTGGCCACTGGAGAAGTGGTACAACATTGTTGCACAACCTGTTGACGCAACTGCCCAACACTTCCTACCCCTCAACTTTTCAAAGTGTTTTTCCCAACAACCTGTTTTTCTTACAATTTATATTTAAAATAGCGATGCGCTGGTTTATGCCTTCAGAAAGACCTGCAGATCACGTGCGGATTGATCCGGATTATCCACAGGAAGAAGAAATTGCTTTGGGCAATGAAATTGAACATAGTTTTTATTACTGGTTCTATTTTCCAAAAAACACCATAGAGTTTCTTGAAAAATACCTGATGGATGAAGATCCTGATGTCTTGGAAAAATGGAAGATCAATTACCTCCGTTTTATCAAGCGAGCGATGGGCAACATTGGAGGTAGCCGATTCATCTCTAAGAATCCACCCAACACATTTCGGATCAAAACTTTACTTGGTTTATTTCCCAATGCCAAATTCATTTTCCTGCACCGCAACCCTTATGAAGTTTTCTTTTCTTCTAAAAGATTCTTTTGGCAAACCATCCATGGATTGAAATTTCAAGAAATCGATGAAAACACTTTTGATGCATTCATCCTGAAGGTCTATCAAGAGATGATGGATCGGTACGTGCGTGATCGAGGCACCATCCCCAAAGGTAATTTGATCGAACTGCGATATCAAGATCTTTGCCATCGACCCTACAGTATTTTTCGCGAGATAACGGAGCGCTGCGGTATCGGGGTCGACGCAGACACTTCAAGAAAAGTTCAATCATTCATCGAACAGGGTCTCTCCCATGTGGTCAAGACCTATGACTTTCCGAGAGATTATTTGGAAATGATCAACAATAGATGGGGGATTTATTTTGACCTGTTCGATTACAATAAAATCATTTCTTGATACGCTTCCCAACAGATTTGGCATAAAAGCAACAGCCATTCTCTCCTGAAAATCACCGTTTTCCGCCTCATGCCCCGAGCTTTCGCCTTGACACCGGCTGCGGCCGGTCGGTACGGTTTCCATCGTCTCTTAGACCTTTACGGCCGGCATTGCATGCTGGGCTCTCTGATGGGCAGCGCACAACTCGGGAAGTGTCGATGTGGACGGTCGTGAAAAGCGAGTTCTTACCGC
>JAJDOA010000288.1 GCA_022340405.1 Desulfobacteraceae bacterium
CATCACCGGTCAGCTGGGTGATGTGATGCAGGAGTCCGCCCGGGCTGCCGTCAGCTATGCCAAGGCGAACCTCGAGACCCTCGGGGTAGACGATTCCGTGTTTGAGAATACCGACATCCACATCCATGTTCCGGCCGGCGCCATTCCCAAGGACGGTCCCTCCGCCGGCATTGCCATGGCCACGGCCCTGATCTCCGCACTCACCGGAAAACCCGTTCGCAAGGACGTGGCCATGACCGGCGAGATCACGCTGCGGGGGCGTATTCTGCCGGTCGGAGGGCTCAAGGAAAAAGCCATGGGCGCCATGCGTGCCGGTATTCACACGATTTTGGTTCCGGAGAAAAACCGCAGGGAATTGAAGGAAATTCCGAAACGGATCCGCAGAAAGATCCGGTTCGTTCCGGTGAGCCGAATGGAGGAGGTGCTTCCCCTTTCGCTCATCGACACGGAAGAGGGAGCCGGGCAGTCCCGCGAGCGGTGACCCGCCTAATTCCAAAGCGTCGCAGTGGACCTTACACCGGTCCGGAAGCAGACGCGTCGGATACGGTGAGACAATATGCGTATCATGGCCGTCGATACGGCGACAACCTCCTGCAGTGTGGCTGTCGTCCAGGGGGATGAGGTTCTGTCGGAGCGGAACTGGACCAACGATCAGTCCCACTCCCGTCATCTGATGGGAATGGTCGCCGGCGTGCTGGCGGATCGAGGTCTGTCGCTGAAGGACCTGGACGCTTTCGCCGTGTCACGGGGCCCGGGATCCTTCACGGGATTGCGCATTGGCATCGGCACCGTCAAGGGACTGGCCTATACAGCCGGAAAGCCCCTTGTGGGAATATCCAGCCTCGAAGCACTGGCCGCCCAGAGCGCCTCCGATGGACTCGTCTGTTCTCTTCTCGATGCACGGAAAAGTGAAGTGTACAGCTGCTTGTATCGAAAGCACCATCACCGGCTCCGGCCGCTGGGCCCGGAGAGGGTATCACCGGTGGAAAGGGCGGTGGAGGCGGTGGCGGGACCCTGCCTGTTCATCGGCAACGCGATCCAACTGCACCGGCCCACGCTCATGGAACTCGTGGAGAGTCCCCGGTTCGCCGACCCGTCGGACAACACCGTCCGCGCTTCCACTGTGGCGCGGCTTGCGGCACATCGCTTCGTCGGGGGGATGGAGGATGACCTTTTCCGATTCGCCCCGAACTATGTCCGCAAATCGGATGCGGAGTTGAACCGAAAGCGGCGCGATGGATGAACCGGCAACAGCGAGCGCATTTCCCGCGACTTGCTGCGGGGAGTCTTCAAACCCGGCTTTCGTCGTTTTCTGTGAGGATGGAATTGACAAGTGACTCGATTTCGCCTATATAAGCCGTTTTATTCATCAGGCGGCAAAAGGAGTTGAAACCTTTGGAAAAACAGGCGGAAAACGGTGTTTTCGGATGGAGTGATCCTCCGAGTGAGACGGCCTTCCCCATTGCGCGTCCCGGGTATCCGTTTATCGGGGCCGCCGCGTTTGCCACGTTGGTGTTCGCTCTTTTGGAGATGCCGGTGTTGGCCATCGCGGGACTGTTTGTCACGGCCGGTATCTGCCTGTTTTTCCGAGACCCCGATCGATTGATTCCGGTGGAGCCCGGCGCGGTGGTGTCACCCGCGGACGGCACCGTCATCGCGGCCGGTCCCGACGAAAGCGGGCGCCTTTTCGACGGTGCGTCTCTGAAAGTCAGCGTTTTCATGTCGGTGTTGAACGTGCATGTCAACCGGGTTCCACACGAAGGTATCGTTGAGTCCGTGGACTATTCTCCCGGCCGGTTCTTCCGAGCCAACTTGGACAAGGCCTCCCGCGACAACGAACAAAACGCAGTGGTCGTTCAGACCGAAAGCGGGCATCGCATCGGTTTTATCCAGATCGCCGGGTTGATCGCCAGAAGGATCGTTTTCCGGCTGCAGCCCCGGCAGGCGTTACGGCGCGGTCAGCGATTCGGTATGATTTGTTTCGGCTCCCGACTGGACGTATACCTGCCTGTCCAGACCCGCTTGACCGTTTCCGTCGGAGACCGGGTACTGGCGGGCACCAGCATTTTGGGGTATCTGCCGGAGGAGAATTGAATGAAGAAGGCATATGACATCGCCGTCGTCCCTGGCGACGGCACAGGCCCGGAAGTCGTTGCCGAGGGCGTGAAAGTGCTGCAGGCGGCGGCATCCGTCGGCGATTTCGAAATCCGCTTTCAAACGTTCGACCTCGGAGGCGAGCATTACAAACGCACCGCTGAGATTCTCCCCGACGACGTCTTGCAGCAGCTTTCGGAATGCGACGCCATATACCTGGGTGCCATCGGGCATCCGGAGGTCAAACCCGGAATTCTGGAAAAAGGGATCCTGCTGACGCTGCGATTTACCCTCGACCAATACATCAACCTGCGGCCCGTGAAACTGTATGAAGGGGTCGACACCCCGATAAGGGGGAAAGGGCCGACCGACATCGACTTCGTGGTTGTGAGGGAAAACACCGAGGGACTGTATACCGGCGCAGGGGGATGTCTGAAAAAGGGAACGCCCGACGAAGTTGCCGTTCAGGAATCCATCAACACACGCAAAGGGGTCGAGCGCTGCATTCGATTCGCCTTCGATTATTGCCGCAAGCGAAACCACAAGAAAAAGCTGACTCTTTGCGGTAAAACCAACGTCCTCACCTATGCCTTCGACCTGTGGGAGCGGGTATTTCACGAGGTAGCCGCGGACTATCCCGACATTGAAACCGACTATGCCCACGTCGACGCCATCTGCATGTGGATGGTGAAAAATCCCGAATGGTTTGACGTCATCGTCACCGACAATATGTTCGGGGACATCATTTCGGACCTGGGCGCCATGATCCAGGGAGGGATGGGGATTGCCGCCGGAGCCAACATCAACCCCTACGGTGTTTCCATGTTCGAACCCATCGGCGGTTCGGCTCCGAAGTATACGGGCAAGAAAATCATCAACCCCATCGCAGCCATCAGCGCGGCCCAGCTGATGATGGAGACCTTGGGAGAGCCGGTTGCGGCCGAGGGCATCGAACGGGCTGTGGCCAAGGTCCTTCGGGAGGACCTGAAGGATGTCGCCGCAGGGAAGATGGGATACGACACGGAGCAAGTCGGTGATCTGATCGCCGACGCGGTGGTGTCCCCAAAGGTATAACAAGAAAGCATCCAAGCGCAGGGGAGAGTCACTGGATGGAGCGCTATCCGATCACGAAGGAAGGGTACGAAACCCTCAAAAAAGAACTGGAACGGCTGAAATCTGTCGAAAGACCCCAAAACATCCAGGCCATCGAAGAGGCCCGGGCCCATGGAGACCTGTCGGAAAACGCTGAGTTCCACGCCGCCAAGGACCGGCAGAGTTTTTTGGAGGGCCGCATCGGGGAGTTGTCCTACAAACTGACCCACTGCGACGTCATCGATCCCGACGCCCTGCCAAGGGATCGCGCCGTGTTTGCCAGCCGGGTCATGTTGGAGAACATCGACACGGGCGAGGAAGTGGTGTATCAGTTGGTGGGGCCCGATGAATCGGACATCGACAATGGACGCATATCCATAGCCTCCCCTTTGGGCAAAGCCATACTGGGAAGGCAGGCCGGCGACGAGGTGAGCGTCATGGCGCCGGGAGGGAGAAGGACTTACGAGGTTGTGGAAATTTTGTAGCGGGCGGGGTCCGGAGTAGGGCATTTTCGGCGCCCGAGCATTGGCGCTTCCGTGAGGCCTGGGCATACGGGCCGAACCTTGCAGTGGAGGAAACAACACCGTGGCTAGAATCACCGTCGAAGATTGTTTGAAGCAGGTGCCGAATCGCTTTCTGCTCGTGAACATGGTCGCCAAGCGGGTTCGGCAGATTCGGGAAGGCTCGGAGTACCTGGTAAACGCTCCGAAAAACGAGGATATCGTAGTGGCCTTGCGGGAGGTGGCGGCCGGGAAGGTCGTCATCCGCGCTGAGGCGGAAGAATCCTGAGGGCAGCAATCGGTCCTTGACCCAACGCAGTGATTCCCATAGGGCGATCAACCGGGATGTCGGGCGTGCCATCCATCGCTACGACATGATCGACGATGCGGACCGCATTCTGGTCGGACTGTCCGGTGGAAAAGACAGCCTGACGCTGATGCGGGTCCTCACCGAACGGCTCCGTCGGATTCCGATCCGGTACGAGCTTTTCGGCGTGTATGTCGATCCTGGATTCGAAGGTGGTTTCGCCGACGATCTGGAGCGGCACTGCAGAAAGCATGGATACCGGCTGCGGATCGAACGGACCGATTTCGGGGTAGAGGCGCATGGACCGTCCAATCGGGAAAACCCCTGTTTCCTCTGCTCCTGGAAACGAAAGAAGCGCCTTTTCGAAGTGGCGGACGAGTTGGGCTGCCGGAAAATCGCCTTGGGACACCACAAGGACGACATCATCGAAACGCTGTTTCTCAACATGTGCTACGCCGGCGAAATTTCCACGATGGTACCGTCACAGCGGTTTTTCGACGGCCTCTTTACCGTGATTCGCCCGTTGGCTTTTGTTGACGAGGACACCATAAGGCGATTCGCCGCGGAAGAAGGGTTCCCTGCTTTCGTAAACCCGTGCCCCTCTTCGACCAAGAGCAAGCGCAGTGAAATCAAGGCGCTTTTGCAGCGTCTGTATCGATCCAATCGGAAGATCAAGGGCAATCTCTTTCGGGCCATGCATCACGTCAACACCGACTACCTCTTGCATTAATCTGCGAAGGGGATTGCGCAACACAACAGAACTGGCATTGGAAAGGATGCGGTACCGTTATGGGGTTTGACGCCATCCTCCCCGAGTCCCGATCCCCCTTCTCCTGCATCCGGGACATTCAAAGCGAGCCGGACGACCGCAACATCCCCATCGACAAGGTGGGGATCAAAAACATCCGCTATCCCATCACCGTTCTGGACCGGCGAAACCGATACCAGCACACGGTCGCCTCCATCAACATGTTCGTCGATCTGCCCCACCAGTACAAGGGCACCCACATGAGCCGGTTCGTGGAGATGCTGCATCTTTTCCGGCCGGAGGTTTCCCTTAAGAAGATTTCGGAAATTCTCCAGCAGATGAAGGAGCACCTGGACGCCGCCTCGGCCCACATCGAGGTGCTTTTCCCTTACTTTATCGAAAAGAAGGCTCCCATCAGCGCCTCGCCTGGGTTGATGGACTACACCTGTCGCTTCCTCGGCTCCAGCAACCGGGCCGACAAGGTCGATCTGATCTGTGAAGTGACGGTCCCCATCTCTTCGGTATGCCCGTGTTCCAAAGAGATCAGCGATGTTGGGGCTCACAACCAGCGGGGGGAGGTCTGCCTCCAGACCCGGTTCAAGAAGTTCATCTGGATCGAGGACATGATTGAAATCATCGAGCGGTGCGCCTCCTGCGACGTCTACTCCGTTCTCAAACGCGTCGACGAAAAGCACGTCACCGAAAAAGGCTTCACCAACCCCAAGTTCGTAGAAGACATCGTCCGCGATGTCGCCGACGCCCTCAACGGAGATCCCAACATCACCTGGTTTTCCGTCAGTGCCGAAAATTTCGAATCCATCCACAATCACAGCGCCTATGCACACGTCGTGAAGGACAAACGATCCCAAAGCGCCGGTGAATAGAATCGATATCCATTTCGAGACCGCTTTTGGACACCGTCACGGCAGGTGCCGCTGCAGCAAGCGCACGACCTCCACAGGGTCACGTTTCGAGGTGTTGAACAGTACTGCGTATCGATACTGCCTTCCCGAATCGGTGGACAGATAGCCCACCCGGCTTCGCACGCCCCGAAGGGTTCCGGTTTTAAAGGCATCACCACCCTCCCGGGTCAGAAGATGCCGGTGGGGTTCGAACGCCTGGAGAACGACCAGGAGCTGACGGGCGGAGATGCGGTTTTTGCGTGAGATTCCGCTTCCCTCCACGATTCGGATCGATTCAAGCCCGAGTTGCTCTCGGGCATAGGCCGCAGCGGTTCGTGCTCCTTTTTCCAGGTCTCCCGGAGGGCCGTATCGCCGGGCGCCGGAGGCCAAAAGCAGTTGGTTGGCGATAAAATTGTTGGAATACTCCAGCATTTTTCCAATCGCTTCGTCCATGCTGTAGCGGGAATGATGCCGGTAGATCAGTCGGTCCCGCTTCGGGTCGACGTTTCCGTTGCGAATGCCGCCGCGCACGCGCACACCCCTGCGCTGCAGGAAGTGGGCGAAAAGAGCTCCGGCATACCGCGCGGTTTCTCCCTTTTCCCGCGACAAGGGTATTCTGCCCCTTTTCAGTCCTGACGAGCGGATCCGATCCAACACCATCGGAAGAAGCGGCGTCTCCGGTTCCCCGCTGACGAAGGCGCCGCCGGAGCTCCGGAACGCGACAGAGTTGAAGTTGACACAGAGTGCACCGTTGGGCGCATCGTACGGCTCTAACGAGTCGTTGACCCCCGGTATGGTCAGAGGATTTTGAAAATAACTATCGTCCGCGACAACGTCTTCGATCTCGGTCAGGGTTGCGGACAGGATTCCAGCGATCCAGTCCACCTCTTCGGAGATCAGGAGCGGATCACCGTATCCTTTGATCTTGAGGTGGCGATCCTCCGTAAGATAGAACTCGGTGCAAAACCGGTGGCCCGCGCCCAGCTCGTGACGGGACACCAGCGCTGTCAGCAATTTCAGCGTCGATGCGGGAACCAGCGGCAGGTCCGCGTGCCAGGCGTATACCTCCAGACCCTGGGTGTCGGTCACGAGGACGCCGTCATCTTGTCCCAGCCAGGCATCGAGGGCGCCGAAACCTCCCGCACGCGGTGAAGAAACGGTCCACAGCAATGTCGCCCCCAGAACGCTTGCAAAGACGGCGGCGAGGCGTATCCGACGGCTTCTTCTTTCTGTGTTCTGCACGGTTTTCTCCGCAGCCGGCATCATCCGGCCTTGCCGCGGTGGCGCACGGCACCCCTTCGCTCAACGGCTTTCCAATATCAGGGTCACCGGACCCCGGTTTGTCAGTTGCACATCCATTTCGGCTCCGAACCGTCCCGTGGCCACCCGGACGCCCATTCGACGCGATGCATCCACGAAGGAACGGTAGAGCGGTTCGGCTTTTTCAGGAACGGCCGCCGCTATGAAGGAAGGGCGTCTTCCCTTACGGCAATCGGCCAGCAGTGTGAACTGCGACACCACCAGCATTTCTCCGCCGGTTTCCAACAGGGATCGATTCATCCTACCGTGATCGTCTTCGAAAATGCGAAGATTGACGGTTTTTCCGGCCAAGTACTCGACATCCCGGCCCGTGTCACCCACGGCGACTCCCAGCAGGACGCAAAGCCCTTCTCCGATGGATCCGACGGTTCTGCCGTCCACCCGAACCGAAGCGTCGTGCACGCGCTGCACCACCGCACGCATCTGGTCTCCTTTTTTTGACCAATGCTCTATGATTTGCCGAAGACATCCGCAAAAGGATTGTGAAAGACCCGATTGCCTTTGCGTATGGGACCTTTCCGCTTCCTTCCTTCGGAGGAGCGATGCTTCGGCCGCTTTTCCGCTGCCGGGGAAAAAGACTTTTCCCGCAGGGAAAGAGAGATCCGCCGCCGTTGCAGATCCACCTCCAAAACCGTGACCGTCACCTTTTGCTGGACTTTCACCACTTCGGAGGGGTCTTTTACGAAGCGGTCCGCCATTTCGCTGATGTGGACCAGTCCGTCCTGGTGGACACCGATGTCCACAAAGGCTCCGAAAGCGGTGACGTTGGTGACCACGCCGGGCAGGCGCATGCCCGGCAGGACGTCGCCGATGGCCTTTACCTCTTCGGAGAAGGCGACGCTTTCGAAGTCGTCTCTCGGGTCCCGTCCCGGCTTGACCAGTTCCCGGAGAATGTCGGTCAATGTCGGAAGTCCGACCGAGTCGGAAACATAGCGTTCCAACACGATACGGTTCCGAAGCGAGGCGTCTCGCATCAGGTCCGCCACGGTGCAGTCCAGGTCCGCGGCCATGGCGGAAACCACCGGGTAGCTTTCCGGGTGCACTGCGCTGGCATCGAGGGGGTTTTCCCCGTCCACGATGCGAAGAAATCCGGCGCATTGCTCGAAGGCTTTCGGTCCCAGGCGGTGGACCTCCAGCAGTCGTTTCCGGGAAAGAAAAGGCCCGTTTTCGTTGCGATGGGCCACGATGTTGCGGGCCAGCCGGTCACCGAGACCAGAGATGTATGTCAGGAGTTCGGCGCTGGCACGGTTCACATCGACGCCGACACGATTGACGCAGCTGATCACGACGTCGTCCAAGGCCCGCTTCAGTGCGGTTTGATCCACGTCGTGCTGGTATTGGCCGACGCCGATGGATTTCGGGTCGATCTTGACCAGCTCGGACAAAGGATCCATCAGGCGCCTGCCGATGGATACCGCTCCGCGCACCGTCAGGTCCAGGTCCGGAAACTCCTGCCGGGCTGCCTCCGAGGCGGAGTAGATGGAGGCGCCGCTCTCGTTCACCATAACGATGGGCAGATGCTCCGGTAACCCCGCGTTTCGGACAAAGGCCTCGGTCTCGCGCCCTGCGGTTCCATTTCCCACGGCGATGGCTTCCACCTTCCGATTTTCGGCCAATTGCAGCAACTTCCCAGCCGCCTCCGCCCGTTGATGCTTGCTGCCGTGGGGGAAAAGGGTGTCGTGGCAGAGCAGACGCCCCTGCCGGTCCAGACAGACCACCTTACACCCGGTGCGAAACCCCGGGTCGATCCCCATCACCCGCCGTGCTCCCAGCGGAGGCGCCAACAACAGGTCCCGGAGATTGTCTGCAAATACCCGGATTGCCTCCATGTCGGCCCGCTCCTTCAGTTGCAGGCGGGTTTCCGTTTCCATAGAGGGGGAGAGCAATCGTTTGAAGGCATCTCGAGTCGCGGCGCGTACCACTGCTGCATCGGGACCGTTTCCTTTTACAAACAAGCTTTCCAAAACGGCAAGGGCCTCCGATTCCGGGGGATGGATGGAAACGTTCAGGATATCTTCTTTTTCTCCCCGACGGATGGCCAGGATCCGGTGGGATGGCGTTTTGGCCGCCGGCTCCTGCCAGTCGAAGTAGTCCTTGTACTTGGCCCCCTCCGTCTCCTTGCCGGCGGCGACTTTGGAAAGCAGCATCCCTTTTTCGAGAAACAGCCTCCGGACCCGCGCACGACCATCCGGGTTCTCGTTCACCCATTCGGCGATGATGTCACCGGCGCCGGAAAGCGCCGCCTCCGGACCGGGCACACCCAGTGATTCGTTTACGAAGGAGCGAGCCTGTTCAAGGGGGTTCAGGCCTCTTTGAGAGAAAATCATCTCCGCCAG
>JAJDOA010000294.1 GCA_022340405.1 Desulfobacteraceae bacterium
CTCTGCCGACATGGATATCGAGGCCGACCTGGGCATCGACTCCATCAAGCGTGTGGAGATCCTGTCCACCCTCGAGGAGCGCGTGCCCGGCCTGCCGCCGGTCTCGCCCGAGGCCATGGCAGAGCTGAAAACCCTCGGCCAGATCGCCGCCTACCTGGACGCCGGTGAAGAAGCCGTCGCTCCCAAAGAAGACGCTTCCACCGCGGCGTTCGACGCTTCTGCTGCACCTTCAACGGAGAATGCGCCGGACACGATAGTGTTCGAACCTCGGCCTCCCCTGCCCCGCACGACGCCGCTTGCCGTTCCACAGCGAAGAAGCCGCACCCGTTCGTTTTGTCCCGCCGCGGAAGCCCCGCTGTGGGTCACGGAAGACGGCTCCGGTTTGGGTGCCGCGCTGGTGCAAGCGTGGCAGGAAGCCGGATACACGGCCGCGCTGCTGTCGGAACCGGAACAGGACCGGATGATCGAGGGGCGCCTTCCCGGCCCTGCAGCGTCGGGCCTGGTGATCGTTCATCCCTGCCGGTCGATGCCGGAAGGCACTGGACTGCGCCGGGCCCTTCTCCTGGCACGATCGGCGGCCCCCGTTCTGTCCGAAGCGGCACGGGCAGGTGGCGCCGTGTTCGCCACCGTCTCTCGTTTGGACGGTGCCTTCGGCCTGCACCGCCGACCCCTCGCCGATCCCATCGAGGGCGGATTGGCCGGTCTGGCGAAAACGGCCGCCATCGAATGGGAAGGAATCCTCTGCAGGGCGCTGGATGTCGCCCCGGACTGGTCCGAGGCCGATGCGGCAAAGTCCATCGCCGCCGAGCTGCTGCACGCCGCACCCGGACAACCCATCGAGATCGGTCTCGGCCCGGAAGAACGCATCGTGGTGGAGACTTCCCCCGCTCCCGCCCTCGATGCATTCCCCGACATCGGCGACGACGACGTTTTCTTGATCACCGGCGGTGCTCGGGGGATTACCTCCGCTGCCGTAAAGGAGCTGGCCAGACGGTACCGGCCGAAGCTGGTGCTTCTGGGCCGTTCCCCGGCGCCCGGGACCGAACCCGAATGGCTCTCTCCGCTCAGCGATCCCGCAGCGATGAAACGAGCCATCTTGGAAAAAGAGTTCCAAGGCAAGGATTGCTCCCCCCTTCAGCTGGAGGACCGATTCCGTCGGTACATGGCCGCCCGGGAGATACGGGGGACGCTGGAAGCCGTCTCGGCGTCGGGCGCAGAGGCCTGCTACCGTTCCGTCGACGCCCGCGACGGACGAGCCGTCGAAGAGGCCTGCAACGCCGCCCGCGAAGCCTTCGGTCCGATCACCGGACTCATTCATGGTGCCGGCCTGCTGGAGGACCGGCGCATCGAAGACAAAACAGCCGAACAGTTCGACCGGGTTTTCGGTACGAAGGTGGAGGCCCTCCAGCATCTGCTCCGCGCAACGCAGGAGGACCCATTGCGCCGGATCGTTCTGTTCTCGTCCGTGGCTGCCCGCTTCGGCAACCGTGGACAGTCCGATTATGCCATGGCCAACGAGGCCCTGAACAAGATCGCGGCCGACGAATCACTGCGACGTCCATCCTGCAGGGTGGTGGCCGTTAATTGGGGGCCCTGGAATGGGGGAATGGTGGACGACGCCCTTCGCCGCGAGTTCCGGCGTCGCGGCGTTCCGCTCATTGCGGTCCGAGACGGGGTCGAATCCTTGCTCCGGGAAATGGCCGCCGGCACGGATCATCCGGTGGAAGTGGTCATCGGCACCCCCCTGGCCGATGCGCCGGCCGCCGTGGAAGAACAGGGATCTGATCCCGAACGCCTCTTGACCGTAAGGGTACAACGGGAAATCGACGTGGATCGCTACCCGGTGCTACTGTCCCACGTGCTCGACGGCAAGCCCGTCGTTCCTCTGGCCCTGATGGCCGAATGGCTCGGCCACGGGGCCCTTCACGACAATCCGGGCCTTCAACTGGTCGGGTTGGACGATCTTCGGGTGCTGCAGGGAATACGGTTGGAAGGCGACGGACACCGGATCCGCCTGCTGGCCGGAAAGGCCTCCCGGAAAGGCGCCGATTTCGAGGTGGATGTGGAAATCCGCGACGGATACAACGAGGACGGAACCGAAAGGGTCCACTCCAGGGCCCGCGCCCTGCTGTCGGACCACGCGCCGCAGCCTCCGGATTTCCAGGGGTGGGAGACCATCGCCCGGAAGCCCTACCCCCACAGCATACGACAGATCTACGAAGCCATCCTTTTCCACGGAAAAGGGATGCGCGGAATCCGGGAAATCATCGGATTCTCTTCGGAGGGAATGGTGGCCCGGCTCGAACGGGCACCCGCACCGGAACAGTGGATACGGGAGCCGCTGCGCAGCCGATGGATCGCGGACCCGCTGGTGCTGGACGCCGCTTTCCAGATGGCCATCCTCTGGTGCCACGAGGAGCAAAACAGCCTTTGCCTGCCCAGCTACAGCGCACGCTACCGCCAGTACCGGCATCCTTTTTCCGGAGGCGACATCACCGCCGTGCTGGAGGTCCGATCGGCCAAGAACCGCAAGATGCTCGGCGACGTGACGTTTCTGGAGGACGATCGCAAGGTGGTGGCCAGGCTCGAAGGGTACGAGGCGGTGATGAACCCGTCGCTGGCCGAGGCGTTCCGAAAAAGGAGCGCGGCGTAACGCGCGCACGGCCTGGCGTGCGGCACACGGCGGTATCGATGCGGGGGTTTTTGCCTCCCTTCTCCAGACCTCTTCCCACGGGGCTAGGCGCCCTGCTCTTTTCCTTCGTAGACGCGCCGGCGGGCCCGTGCGGCTGCGCAGAGGACCTCCACGTGGACGTCGACATAGTCGAACACCCGGGCCTTCCGTTTTCCGGGAGCCGGACGGAGGACCCTGCCCAGATACTGGAGCACGCGGCCGCTGAACCGGATCGGGGTGGCCAGAAAAAGGGTGGACAACTCGCGGCAGTCGAACCCCTCACCCATGAGCTGGCCGGTGGCCACCAGAACCTTTACCTCTCCCCTCTCCAGCCGTTCGACCACCTCGCTTCGCTGGGCGTCGGTGAGATCTCCGGTGAGCCGCTCACAGGGGATGTCGTGCCGGTAGCGCAGCAGGGCCTGCAGCGTCTCGCAGTGGGCTTTCCGGTCGGACAAGACCAGGCAGGTGCCGCCGCCGGAACGCACCGCCTCGGCCACATCGTCCGCAATCAACCGGTTGCGCCGGTCGTCAGCGGTCAATTCGGTCAGCATCTTGCTGTATTCGTTCACAGGGTCGTGGTAGGGCCGAAAATCCGTTTCGCGATAGCAAACCTCGGCGGCGAGGACATCGCCGCTCTCCACCAGCTGCTCGGAATCCACACGGTGGTGGACGTCTCCGAGGTGCCAAAAGATCAGCTTCGACAGTCTGTCCCGCCGCCAGGGAGTAGCGGTCAGTCCCAGCATGTACCGGGAGTCGAATGCGGCCACGGCTTCCGTGAAGGTTCGGCTGGGGCACCGGTGGCACTCGTCGGCGACGAGAAATCCGATGCGGGGGGAGATGTCCTCGGCGCACTTGTACAGCGACTGCACCAGCGCCACGGTGACCCGCTGTCCGACGCGTTTTTTTCCGGCGCCCACAAAGCCGACCTCGGCTTCGGGAATGCCCAGAAAGGTTTCGATGCGTTGCACCCACTGCCGCGCCAAATCCTTGGTATGGACAATGACCAGCGTGGGTTGCCTCCTGCGGGCAATGAGCGACAGTGCGATCACCGTCTTTCCGCTGCCGGTGGGGGCGCTGAGGGTGCCGAAATCCTTTTGGAGCATTTTCGCGGCGGCGGTCTGTTGAAAGGGTTTCAAGCGGCCTTGAAAGGTAAAGTCGATCGGATCCAGCGTGCGACGCCGGTCCTCCAGGTTGTGGCCGATGCCTTCACGCCGGCACAGCAGAAGAAGCTGGCGAAGGTAACCCCGGGGGATCCACAGACCGCCGCGAACCCGGTCGTAGTATCGGAGAATCTTGGGGGTTCCCCGGTTCCAGCGTCCCATCCGGTGGTTTTCCACCCATTTGGGGTTGATCAGCGACAGCCGCTCCACAAGGGTTTCGCGTATCGTGTCCGGCACCGCGGTCAGGCGGAGGTTTTCCCGGAGGACGATATTCATCCGGCCCCGTCCGCGGTGAGGCCCGCACGTCGCTTGATTCGCAGCAGTCCGGGGCTTTCGTGACAATGCATCAGCGAGGATCGATGGCCGGAGCAGCGGTACATGCCCTCGATTCGGTCAAACAGCACGCTGCGATCCGGCCAGGTGAAGGATTTTCTGCGCTGCTCCATGGCCTCCCATTGCTTCCTGAGAGAAGGGTCCGGTTCGAGGACGGCATTCCAGGCCTTGTCACAGAGGAACATGGCGCAGACGATGGGGCGTACGCGCCATCGACAGCCTGCCGGTCCCAGATAGACGCATTTGCTGCTGTCGCCGCAACCGCCAAGCAGAGCGTCCAGCAGGTGGTCGGGTCGTTCGGCGGGCGAGGCCAGCAGGTCGACGACCACATCGGCGAAAAACACGATGATGCCGTCTCTGGAGCAACAGGCGCTCTTGCGGCTGCGGTAGCATTGGCTGGAGCAAAGGGCGGAAAAGTGCGTCCCCAGGAAATCGTCCAGTTCCCTTCGAAATCGAAGATAGTCCTTGCAATCCGACCGGAGAGCTTTTCGTTCGTCGCCGGAGAATCGCCGATACCCTTCGATCGCCGTTTGAACGGCTTCGAGCTGTTCCTTTACATACGGCCGCAATCCGCGCAGGCTGAAATCTGGGGGGCGAGGTGTATACTTCATGCTATACACTATTTATTATTCTATAACATTCTGTATTTATTTTATTTAATAATCCTATCCAGCCGACCCTTACAGCAGTATACCATCGGACACAGACAGCGTCATCATGGAAACAATCCGCTGTGAAGTCAAGGGGAAATGGCATGAAAGCCCTGGAAATTCCATGATAAACCTTGCGTTGAACTTCGGACTCGGGTATAGGTTGCGCTTTCGATCCGCCGGTGAAGCCTTTCCCGGCGGAGAGCCGACGGATGGAATGACCTGTCCGTACCAACGATGACGACGACCACGATGAAACCCCGAACGCCCATAGCCGTCGTTTCCATGGCCGCCCTCTTTCCGGGCGCTCCGGACCTGGACACGTTCTGGAAAAACCTCTGCAGCGGCGTGAGCGCCGCAAGGCAGGTAAATGGCGGCCGCTGGGGGGTCGAACCACGGTTCGTCTACCAATCCTCGCCCGCCCCGGACAAGACGTACTCCAAACGCTGCTGTCTCGTCGACGGCTTCCGATTCGACCCGTCCGGCTTCCCGCTGCCGGAGTCGTTGCTGCAAGCCCTCGACCCCATGCACCAGATGGTGCTCCATGTCGGGCGCCAGGCCTATTCCGGATGCCGTACGGGCCATATCGATCCCAGGCGCATCGACGTGGTTTTGGCCGCCATCGCCCTGCCCACGGACGGTTCCTCCCGCATCACGCGCAACATACTGGGCAAACAGGTGGAAGATGCCGTGTCCGGACGGACCTCCGGCTCGCCGGAGCCGATTCGATTGGACCGGGCGTCGGCGCTGGCCGGACGTGTGGTGGGGTTTCCTGCGACGCTGCTTGCGGCATCGCTGGGGCTCAAGGGCGACGCCTTTACACTGGACGCCGCCTGCGCTTCATCACTGTATGCCGTAAAGCTGGCCTGCGACGCCCTGGCCGATGGAAAGGCGGACGCCGTGATCGCAGGAGGGGTATCCCGTCCCGACTGCCTGTACACCCAGGTCGGTTTCAGCCAACTGCGCGCACTCTCGCCCTCTGGACAATGCGCACCTTTCGATGCCGACGCCGACGGTCTGGTGGTCGGGGAAGGCGTGGGGCTGCTGGTATTCAAACGCCTGGTCGACGCCGAGGCCGACGGTGACGCCATCCTCGGCGTGGTTCGCGGCATCGGACTATCCAACGACCTGAGGGGGAATCTGCTCGCACCGGCCAGAGAAGGCCAGCTGCGTGCCATGCGCAGCGCCTACCGGGAGGCAGGCTGGGATCCCATGGACGTCGATCTCATCGAGTGCCACGGCGCCGGCACGCCGGTGGGCGACACCGAAGAGCTGCACAGCCTGACCGCCTTGTGGAGGGAAGCGGGCGGTGATCGGAGGGCCGGCTGCGTCATCGGATCGGTCAAATCTCACATCGGCCACCTGCTCACGGCCGCGGGAGCGGCCGGCCTCATCAAGACGCTGTTGGCCGTGCAGCACACCACCCTGCCGCCGACCCTCCACTTCCGACGCCCCCCGAGCGGGAGTCCCCTGAAGGCGTCCCCGTTTCGGGTGCTGATCCAACCGGAGCCCTGGAACCGCCGCTCGGAGGACGTGCCCCGCCGCGCCGCGGTCAGCGCCTTCGGCTTCGGGGGGATCAACGCGCACCTACTGTTGGAGGAACACCTTCCGGCGGAACCCTCCGACAGCGATGTCCTCCCGGTGTTCGCTGTCGGAGGCGGCCGGTCTGCCGCAGCGGATTCCCCTGAGGCCATTGCCATCGTGGGAATGGGCGTATCCGCTGCAGGGCTGGAAAACCTGTCCGCTTTTCAAGATGCCGTCTTCCAGGGAAAATCCCAGCTCAAACCCCCCGGCGCGCAGCGCTTGCGCAAGGCCGCAGCCTTTCTTCCGGACGGGCTTTCCCTCTCCGAGCTGCCCGGCGGCTTTCTGGAAGAGCTCCGGGTCGGAGTGGGCGAGTTTCGCATCCCGCCCAGCGAGATACCGGATCTGCTCCTGCAGCAGCTGCTGATGCTCAGAGCGGCCGCGGAAGCCTTTGCCGACGCCGGCATCGGTCGGGAGGACGACAAACCGGCATTGGGCGCCGTAATCGGTATCGACTTCGATTTCGAAGCCACCGACTTTCACCTTCGATGGCGTATGCCGGAATGCGTCTCCCGATGGCGCGAACGCCCAGATGCGGATTCCGGTGGCGAATGGCTGCAGGCCGTTCAGGACACCTGCAGCCCTCCCCTTACGGCCACCCGAACGCTGGGAGCTCTGGGCAGTGTGGTCGCCAGCCGTGTGGCGCGGGAGTTCCACCTGGGTGGACCGAGTTTCGTGGTTTCCGCGGATGCAGTTTCCGGCCTGAAGGCACTGGAAATCGCCGTCAGGTGGCTTCGGCAGTCGGAGATCGATTCGGCCCTCGTGGGAGCCGTGGACATGGCCGGCGATTTGCGGCGGCTGTGCCTTACGGCCGCCCTCTCTCCGCTGTCCCGGTCCGGAGCCGTGCGTGCCTTCGACGGAAACGCCGACGGCACGCTCCCGGGCGAAGGCGCCGCGGCCCTCGTTCTCAAGCGTGCATCGGACGCCGCTGCACAAGGCGACCGGATCTATGCGGTAATCCGCGGCACGGGAGCAAGCGGTTCCGGGGAAGTTGCCCCCGACCGCCCGGCGGCGGAGCCCTATGTGCGATCCCTTCGCGCGGCGTTGCGCGAGGCCCACATTCCGCCCGGGCTTGTCTCCTATGCGGAGACCCATGGAAGCGGAGTGCCGTCCATCGACGGAATGGAAGCCAAGGCGCTGGCCGAGGTCTTTTCCGAGGACGGAGCGCCGCCGGAAGCGGCGATCGCTCTGGGAGCCGTCGCTCCAGTGGTCGGGCAAGCCGGTGCCTGCGCCGGGCTGCTATCCCTTGCCAAGGCCTCGTTGTGCCTGTATCAGCAAATGCTCCCCCCCCTGCCCTACGCGTGCCGGCCGTCGGACCCCGCCCGGCTCTCCGCCCGGTTTCATCTGCCCAAAGATCCCCAGTTC
>JAJDOA010000123.1 GCA_022340405.1 Desulfobacteraceae bacterium
GGCGCAAGGCATGGAGAAAGAGGGCATCAGCGGTTTCTCTTGTATCCCCAGACGTTCTTTTCTATAAAGAAGTCATGATCCCCTTGCACCGCGTCGAAGAAGCGGCCGCGGCACTCCGCGACCGCATCCTGGAGACCCCGCTGATCCATTCCCCCGCCTTCAGCCGGATGTTCGGAAGGGACGTTTACCTGAAGCTTGAAAATCTGCAAAAGACCGGTTCCTTCAAGATCCGTGGGGCCATTTTCAAGCTGCTGACCTCCCGCTCCCGCATCGGCCCAGAAGGCGTCGTAGCGGCCTCGGCCGGCAATCACGCCCAAGGCGTTGCGCTGGCGGCACGACAGTCCGGTATACCGGCGACCATCGTGATGCCGAACTGGGCGTCCATCTCCAAGCAGGAGGCCACGAAGGCCTACGGGGGCACGGTAATTCTCCACGGCGATACCATCGCTGAAAGTCTTGAAAAAGCGATGGAAATCGCAAAATCCGGCAGCCTGTTCGTCCACCCTTACGACGATCCGGACATCATCACCGGACAGGCCACGGTGGGTTTGGAGATTTTCCGGCAGATGCCGGAGGCGGACCTGGTGGTCGTCCCGGTCGGTGGGGGAGGGCTGATTGCGGGCATCGCATCGGCGCTGAAGTCCCTGCGACCGGAAATCCGCATTGCCGGAGTGGAATCCGACGTCTGCCCCGCGGCATCCACCTCTTTGCGGGAGGGACGGGTGTTGCGCGTCTCCTCCCAGCGCTCCATCGCCGACGGCATCAACGTCAAGCAGCCGGGTCAGCGGACCTTCGAGATTTTTTCCCGTTTGGTGGAGGAGGTGGCGGTGGTCTCGGAGGAACAGATCGCCGCGGCGGTATTGATGATGCTGGAGCGCAAGAAAATTCTTGCCGAGGGCTCCGGTGCGGCACCGTTGGCCGCACTGATGCAGGGAGCGTTGTCCCTGGGCGACGCAGAAAAAATCGTGCTTGTCGTCAGCGGCGGCAACGTGGACAGCTCCCTCCTGGGTCGCATTCTCAGCAAAGGGTTGATTCGCAGCGGTCGTGTGGCACGCCTCTGGATTGAGCTTCTTGACGTTCCCGGGGCTCTGGCACGACTGCTGACATTGATTGGTAACCGGCAAGCCAATGTCCTGCACATTCATCACGAACGCTATGTCCGCGATGCACCCCTGTTTCTCGCCCGGGTCGAGTTGGAGTTGGAAACCCGGGGAATGGAGCATCTCTCCGAAATCGTCGCCGCGCTCAAACACGAAGGCTATGTGCTGGAAGGATGTGACCCGACGCTGCCGGAAAGCTGTCGTAAGTAGGGGCTGTTTCTACATTAGGATTTTGGTTCAGGGTAAAACCTGGGGCTTCGATAGACCAAGCACGAAATTCGAATATCGAAAAACGGAACCCCATCGAACGGCCCGAATTCGAATATGCCAAACCCTGTAATACGCCTATCGGCTATACGTGCGGGCAGGGACGACCCACCGGTGCGGCGGGGAAGGAAAAAGCATGATTGAAAACGTGATCATCATGGGGGCCGCCGGCAGGGATTTTCACAATTTCAACGTTTATTTCCGGGGAAATCCACGGTACCGGGTCGTTGCCTTCACCGCTGCGCAGATTCCCGACATCGCCGGCCGGATGTATCCACCCGAATTGGCGGGAAGCGAATATCCGCAGGGAATCCCCATCCATTCCGAAGAGCGGCTTGTCGATCTCATCCATCGGCACCGGGTGGACCTGGTGGTTTTTTCCTACAGCGACATACCGCACACGGAAGTGATGCACAAAGCCTCCCGCGTCATGGCCGCGGGCGCCGATTTCATTCTCCTCGGTGCCTCCTACACGATGCTGGCAGCGGAAAAACCGGTGGTGGCCGTTTGTGCCGTACGGACCGGATGCGGCAAATCGCCCACCACCCGAAAAGTTTGCGAGATCCTACGACAGCAGCGTCTACGGGTGGTCGTTGTCCGACATCCCATGCCCTATGGAGACTTGCGAGAGCAAAGGGTGCAGCGGTTTTCCTCTTATGCGGATTTCGAACGCAACCGATGCACCATCGAGGAACGGGAGGAATTCGAACCGCTCATCGACGCAGGAATCATCGTTTACGCCGGAGTGGACTATGGGGATATCCTGAATGCCGCCCAGAAGGAGGCCGACGTGATCGTCTGGGACGGCGGCAACAACGACACCCCCTTTTACCGGCCCGACCTGCACATCGTCCTGTTCGATCCCCACCGGGCAGGGCACGAGTTGCTGTATTATCCCGGTGAAACCAACATGATCATGGCCGACGTCGCCGTGATCCTCAAAGTGGATTCCGCAGCGCCGGAAAAGGTAGCGGCCGTCCGGAAGAACATTCAGACCCACGCGCCCGATGCCGTTGTGGTGGAAGCCGAATCCAACGTGACGGTCGGCGATCCCGAGCTCATCGCTGGCAAGCGCGTGATGGTGGTGGAGGATGGCCCGACCCTGACCCATGGAGAAATGGCATCCGGCGCGGGTCTGATCGCCGCCCGCACCCACCAGGCCGCCCGCATCGTGGATCCGAGGCCCTACGCCATCGGTTCCATTCGCGAAGTATTTGAGCGCTATCCTCATATCGGGCCGGTCCTTCCGGCCATGGGCTACAGCGAGAAGCAAATCCGGGAACTGGAGCAAACCATCGCCCGCACCGACTGCGATCTTGTGATTTTCGCCACTCCGATCCATCTGCCGCGACTGCTCAGCATCGAAAAGCCGACACTGCGGGTGCAGTACGCGTATCGGGACCGGGGACGACCGACACTGGCAGAGGTGCTGTTGGATCGGATTCCCATCCCTGACGGCGACATCCCCAATCCGGACCCGAATCGCAAATGAAACCGAAAGCGCCGATCACCGCCAGCGGGATTGAAAAATCCCGTGAAGCGGAAAAGCCGATTCTGCTGGTGGCCCTGGGTGGCAATGCGCTGATACGAAAGGGTCAGGAGGGCACCGTCGAGCAACAGTTCCGGAATCTCCGGATCACCATGAGACAGATCGCCAGACTTTCCAGGCGGTTCCGCATCATAATCACCCACGGCAACGGACCCCAGGTCGGCAATTTGCTTCGTCAGCAGGAGGCCTGCGCAGACGGGCCGCCCCTGCCGTTGGAGATTCTGGTGGCGCAGACCCAGGGGCAGATCGGATACATGATCGAATCCACATTGGACAGTGAGTTCATGGCGTTGGGGCTGGGTGTGGAGCCGATGCTGGTCAGCCTGATCAGCTATGTCGTAGTGGACGAGAAGGATCCGGCTTTTCGCATACCGACCAAACCCATCGGGCCTGTGATGAGCGGGCAGCGCGCCAGGCACTGCGGCTATCCGGTGCGGAAAACTGCCAAGGGCTGGCGCCGGGTGGTGGTCTCGCCGCGCCCGGTTACCATCGTCGAAAAACGGGAGATTCAAACACTCATCGAGATGGGATTCATCGTCATCTGCTGCGGTGGAGGCGGTATCCCCGTCATTCGGGAGGGGCGCAGTTTCTCCGGCGTCGATGCGGTCATCGATAAAGACTTGGCCAGCGCCAAGCTGGCCGAGGAGATCAGCGTCGATCTTTTCGTCATCGCTACAGACGAGGCGGGCGTCTATCTGGACTACGGCACGAAGCGACAGCGACTACTGCAGACCGTGAGCGTCCCTCAGGCAAGGGCCTACTGGGAGGCAGGGCAGTTTCCACCGGGAACCATGGGCCCGAAAGTCGAGGCGGCCGTGCAGTTTGTGGCCGAAACCGGGAAAACGACGGTGATCGCCGCCATCGATGCCATCGAAGAAGCCGTCGCCGGAAAGGCCGGCACCTCTTTTACAATCGATTAGAGGCTGTGGATAAACAAGCATCCCGCCTTCAGACAAGGACGCAGCCGAAGGGATGACCGCAGGCGTAGCTTGGCTACGTCGAGGATTGACCCGAGGCGAGGACGCCGTATCAAGGTGGGAGGCGCCGTTTATCCGCAGCCTCTTAGAGGTTTCCTGCCAGAGAGAGCTGGTTTTTGTTGATGGCCAGCTGGTGGTGCGGGTTCAGGTATTCGTGGTGGCCCTCCGAAAATGGGATCCAAACCAGGAGGAAGCTTTTCGCTTTTACAACGATGTCCGGCAGCAGAGGCAGCATTTTTTGAGGCGGTTTGATGAAGGAGCCCAAAATGGTTTTCAGACCTTCCACCGCCTCGCGCACCGGTAGATTTACCGGATGGCTTCTTTGCCGCGGCAGGCGGGTGACCAGCTTGTCCCGAGGCTGGGAAAGAGTCAAGTTTCGGGATAGGTTCAAAAAGACCCGCGGCCGGATCTTGAAGGCCGGGGCCCAGAAACGGAAACCGATTTCCTCCCACTTTTCCTGCACCACCCGGGGCAGGTTGGCCGTGCGAACCAGATCCGCGTAGGAACGCAGCTGCAAACCCTTCACTTTCGCTTTGATCCGCCAAAAGGGCAGAAAAACCGGATTGTCGAACGCGTTGGGTACATGGGCGAAGGGGATGCTCCGCAAACCGTTGCGATCCGGGTTCCATACCGTTTCGCAGTTTTCGCACAACAGCGCCAGTGAATCCGAGCGGCCTTTCATATCCCACCCGCACTCCGGACACAGGGTCGGGAGAAACCCTGTGGGCCAATCCGGCTTTCCGCCCTTCAGCGTTTCCAGCATGAAGTCCTCGGGGATGGGAGATCCGATCGGACGGTTCAACACCGCATCCACGATGCGGTCTTCGATGTAGAAGGGGGCATAGATGAGGCTCAGGGCCTCTCCAATGTGGGTTTGATGAAGGATCGGGGGTGTAAGTCCGGCCGAGAACCGTTCGTTCATGATTTCGAGCATTCTCGCGGCCGGCAGATCAGGGTGGAGGAACCGACCAGGCGTATGGCTGGCGACCAAGCGCAGCTTCATCGCCTGGCTTCGCAGCCCCAGCGAGACCGGAAAGAGCGAAGACTGCATCGCCTGCAGGCTGGCGTCGATGAAGCGGTGCTGGGTTCCGGTCATTAGCGTGGAATAGAGGATTCCCTTTAAACGCCAGTACGGCACCCATATCAAATCTTTGTCCTCTGGCGCCTTGTGGGGCAGCATATAGCGGAAGTACCCCTTGGGCATCAGATAGGACCGAACGCGGCAAAAGTCGCAGTACAGCAACCGGTCCGATTCGGAGAGCACCACCGGGGCGCCGCACTGTGGACACTGATGTTCGACGAGCAGATCGATGGGCGTTTCCTCTCGGTCGCTTTCGAAATCCCTACCGCTTCTCTCCGCACTGGTTGCAGAATTTGGCGTCCGGAATGTTTTCCGAGCCACACTGACCGCAGAACCAGGGTTTCGGCTTCTCGTCTGCCGGATGGCCGCAGCGTGAACAAAACTTCGCGTTGGGCGCCAGGTTTTTCCCGCAGTGGGAACACAAACCGAAGACCACCTGCTGGTGCCCGCACAGCGGGCAAAACTTGGCTTCGGTGGGGATTCGACTCTTGCATTCAGGACACTGGGCATCGCCGGCGGGGGGAGCGGCCCCGCCCGGCGAGGCCTGTTGTCCACCGCTTTTTTGGGCGGCGCCAAAGTACTGGGCAAACATGGCCGGCAGCATCAACCCCATGCCGGCTCCCATGGCGTCCCCGGCGCTGCCATCGGACTCGGAGGCCTTTTCCATCGCCATGGCCGCCTTCATCTGCATCAATTTGTTCATGTCGTTGAAAACCCCCATGCGGCTCCGGTCGTCGATGGCCTTCTGCACCTCCGGGGGCGGCGTGATGGAATTGATGTACAGGTGTGTCATACCCAGGCCGAAGTGACTGAAATCTTTCTTCAAGCGGTCGGCCAGCCCGACGGAGAGCTCGTCGTACTTGGCCGGGAGGTTGAGGATCGAATCGATGTTCTCCCCCATGTAGTCGTTGAAGCGGGAGACGATCACCCGATTGAGGTACTCCTCGATCTCCTCCGTGGTGAACATGCCACGGGTGCCGACCATGCTGTTGATGAACAGGATCGGCTGCACAATCTGGAGGTTGAAGATGCCGAAAGCGCGCAGACGGACCAAACCCAGCTCCGCATCCTTGAAGGCTACGGGATCCCGGGTCCCCCATTTCAGGTTCGTGAACACCTTCATGTTCACGATATACATCTCTGCCCGCAGCGGACTCTGCATGGCCCAGGGCAGACTAACGATTTTCGTCAAAACCGGGATATTGCCCGTCTTCAGGGTGTGCCTTCCCGGGCCGAAAGCTTCCACGGCCTTGCCCTTGTAGAAGAAGACACCCACCTGACTTTCCCGCACGGTCAGCTGTGCGCCCCACTTGATTTCTCCCGACCCCTCCTCGGGTATGCGGTGAACCAGCGTCTCTCCGGTTTCGTCGAACCATTCCAGGTTTTCCAGAAAAATGACGTTGTTCGTTCCCATGATGCGTGCTCCTTGGCTCGAGTTTCCTTTCCAGGGAAATATCGGCATTTCTTCGCTCGGACGGGTGTTGCAGCGCCGGCTGTGGAGTGCAGCGGCGGTTCAGCGATCCTGAAAACCTGTATAGCATACCTGGAGTATCATGAGAACTCTTCCGGTTCACAAACCGATAGGACTCTGATATCTCATTGTCGTTCGGAGTTCCGTTTGGGAAATGCTCCAGAAGGGAGAAGAACACCGCGTGAATGGATTGGGCTATGTCATTGCAGCAGGCCTGCTGGTGCAGTTTGTCGTGGATCGGGTCGTGGAAGTTAAGAACCTCAGAGTTCTCCGCTATCATCCGCCGCCGGAACTCGCCGACACTTACGACGACGAACGATTCCGGCTCGCCCAGCGCTATCTGTATGACAATTCCCGATTCGGATGGGTGTCCGACGGCGCCTTTCTGTTGATTTTGTTCGGGTTCTGGTTCGGCGGCGGATTTGCCGCCCTGGATGGCTGGGTCCGTTCGGCTGCCCTGCACCCGGTGCTGGAAGGCGTCGTCTTCATCGCTGTTTTGGCCGGGGGCTGGTGGGCGCTTTCTCTCCCTTTCCAGATCTTTCACACCTTTGTCATCGAAGAACGACACGGTTTCAACCGGGCGACGCCAGCGATCTTCGCCACGGATCAGATCAAGACCCTGTTGTTGTCCATTCTTTTGGGAGTGCCCCTGCTATCGGCCATTGTGGCCATTTTTCTCCGCGCCGGGGCGCATGCGTGGCTGTGGTGCTGGATCGCGGCCGGTCTCTACGTGATGACCGTTCAAACCCTTGCTCCAACCTGGATTCTACCCCTTTTCAACCGTTTCGAGCCCCTTGTCGACGGGCGCCTTCGCCGCGAGCTTTTCCGTTATGTCCGTTCCATCCGCTTTCCTTTGGAAAACGTCTTTGTCATGGACGGGTCCAAACGTTCCGACAAGTCCAATGCCTTTTTCACCGGTTTCGGAAGACGGCGGCGCATCGTCCTGCTGGACACCCTCGTGCGGGACCTCTCGGTGTCGGAACTCGTGGCCGTCGTGGCCCATGAAGCCGGACATGCCAAGCGGCGCCACCTCTTTTGGATGACCGCTCTGATCATGGCCCGGATCGGGTGTTGGCTGTTTGTGTTCTCCCTTGTGATGCGCTACGAGGTGCTGTATCGGGCGTTTGGCGTGGCAACGATATCGGTGCAGGCGGGTCTGGTGTTTTTCTGCCTTTTGCTGGCTCCCCTCGATTTGTTTACCGGCCCGGCGATCCACGCCCTGTCGCGGAGAAACGAGCGGGAAGCCGATCGATTCGCCGCAGCAACCACGGGTGATCCGGAGGCATTGATCTCCGCGTTGAAAAAGCTCTCGTCCCGAAACCTCGGCAATCCCACCCCTCACCCGTACATGGTCTGGCGTCGCTATTCCCATCCCCCGATACTGGAGCGTATCACAAACATTCGAGCGGACGGGAGTGCCTCCGCCCGAGAAACCGCTGAACCGCGGGGCGCCGCACCGGAAGCGGTGCCCTGCCGAGAAAGGAACGGCCTCGAATGAGCGGCAGCAAACGCAAGTTGGTCTCGTGGAACGTCAACGGGATGAACGCCGTGATGAAAAAAGGGTTCGTCGAGGCCCTGCAGAGGCTGGATGCCGATGTCGTCGGCATCCAGGAAACCCGTCTGCAGGAGTCCAAACTGAGCGAGAAAATGCGCTCGATCTTGAACTATCGTTCCCACTGGGCCTTTTCCACGGTCAAGAAGGGCTACAGCGGTGTGGCCGTATACAGTCGAATCGACCCCGTCTCGTTCCGCTGCGGTTTGGACATCCCACGCTACGATGCCGAAGGAAGGGTCCTCCAGCTGGATTTCGAGGATTTCACGTTTTTCAGCGTCTATTTTCCCAACGGCCAGATGAGCGAGGAACGGTTGGCATACAAGCTCGATTTCTACCGTGACTTCTTCGCCTACGCCGGGTCGTTGAAAGACAGCGGTCGTAGCGTCGTGGTCGCCGGTGACTACAACACCGCCCACAACGAAATCGACCTGAAAAATCCCAAATCCAATGAAAACACATCAGGATTCCTGCGGATCGAAAGGGATCGGCTCGACCGGATTGTGGAGCAGGGATGGGTGGATACATTCCGGCATTTCCATCCCGACGAAGAGGCCTACTCCTGGTGGACCTACCGCTTCAAGGCGCGAGAGAGGAACGTGGGCTGGCGCATCGACTACTTTTTTGTCTCCCGGGACCTCATCGACAGCGGCAGGGTTTCGGGGGCTTTCATCCAAAACGATGTCTACGGCTCGGATCATTGCCCCGTTGGGATCGAGATGAAGTGGTAGGCATTGCTAGCCCGTATCGTTTTCCGCGGAAGGGGAGGGGCTTCCGAAGCGGGCCCGGAAACGGCGGCTGTCCTCCACCAGCTCGATCCCCGTGGCCGTAATGGCCGCCGAACAGGCCACATAGGGCCAGGCTTCTACCCCTCTTCCCAGTTCCACATACCCGCACATTTCCAGATACACGAGGTTCCAGTTGAGGGTCTCTGCGTCGGTGCCGCAATGGTCCTGGAGGGGTTCCAATTCCATCGCGCCGTAAGGGAACTCCCGAAAAAAACGGTAGAGTCGATCGAGAATGCAGGCACGCAGCTGCATCAGGGCAACACGATCTTTGCGGCTGTCGCTTTCCATGGTCGAATCCGTCGGATCAAAGAGTCTCGACCCATGTTGTGTCGTCCCATTTTTTGCGAAACTTCCGCTGCATCACAAAAGCCATCCAGATGGATTCCATCGTCGAAAACAATCGGCTTGGCGGTTGGTTTCTGTGGTTGTAGGGACGTTTGGTCCAGTTGTAGAATTCGAGAACTACGCTGTCGTAGGTACGGCCTCTCACCTGCGCCATTTCGATCAGCTGATCCTGCCGAGGCAGCCAAATCATGCGGGCCATCCGGATGATGCTGTCGGAGGACTTGATGTGAAATCCACCTTTCATGCGAAGGGGGGGATGGCTACCGGTCTGAATCCAGCAACTGATGGTTCCGTCTGCGTCGGCGTAAAAGTCCCCGTATGTCTGTCGCCACCGTTGCTGGATCTCGGCGGCGCGTTCGCACATCCGGAGGTATTGAGGGCTTTTGTCCATGGGACGATGAACCGGCCACGGCGAGCGCATTTCCCGCCGCTTGTTGGAGCATCGCGGAATTCCAGGCAACCGGGGCTGCAAGGAGGCTTCCATCCGATGTGCCCAACCGTTTCTGGTAGAACGACTCATTCCGCCGCGGAGTGGGGTAGAAACCCGTACTGCCTGTAAATCTCCCCGGCCTCTTCCGAGGCGATGAATTCGATGAAGCGGGCCGCATTCTTCTCATTTTGGGAGGATTTCAGGGGACAGATGTAATAGGTGACCCGGGACCGCTGGTCCAGGTCCGGCCCGGGCTCCACGGCATCGATCGATTCGCCCTTGGAACGCGCGTTCAGAATTTCCGTCGCCCACACCGGCCCGACGTCCACCGACCCTTTGGTGATCCGCAGCGGGGTCTCCCTGTGATGGACACGGGTGAAGATGGTGGTCCCTTCGGCGCGCTTTTGCTCCATGATACGGTGGACCAGTCCTTTTCCTCCGGCCCCACGGTACATCTCGACGATGTGAAACCCGATATCCTCCAACTCGGGATCGGGTTGGGAAACGCGGATCCGACCTTTCCCCAAGTCCTTCACCTGCCCGATATCCGCCGGATTGCCCGCGGGAACCATGAGGCTGAGGCGGTTGTGAAGATACGGACGCACCAATCGGCGCTCGGCCAATCCGGCACGAATCAAACGGTCCATGCCCTCGATGCTGACCGATGTATAGACATCGGCGCGGATGTCCAGAACCGTGCCGCGGAATACGGCGCCTCCGGCCAGAATCTGCCGGAGCTCCAGGCCGGGCGGAAGTGTTTCAGAAACAATGGTCTCAATGTCCGGGAAGCGGGACCGAAAGGCATCCAGCAACGGCTGCAGGACCATGAATTGATTTCCGGCCATGAAAAGAACCAGGTCGGCTTCAGCTGCGTTTTCCAGATTGTGCAGATCGTCCTCCCGGCCGTCGGGAATGACGGGCATGGGAATGTCGGCCATGGTTTCCGGATTCTCCTTTACGGGTTTGCACTCGGGGATTTGCTGCATTCGGTAAATGCCGGTTCGCGGATGGCGTCACTGACGCGGCGCCGTCTCAATGCCGACCTCATGAATAGCAACTGCGAGAAATATGTCCCGTTTGGAATGGTTTGTCCACGTCTTTCGTAGGGGCGGGGGTTATCCTCGCCCGTCGCAGCGAAGCGGAGGTCCCGGTCACGGGTCCCGGGGTAGAGGGTACCACCAGCAGGAGGGGATAAACCCCTTTCCTACAGTCCTGTTGGAACCCGTCTTGAAAACGCAACAGAATCCTGACAATCGCCATAAATCTTGGACAGTGGATCCGCTGCTTGCGGGGCACCCATCACCGCTGATGCGGGCGGTTTCAGGGATTTCCCACCGGCATCAGGTACAGGGGCTTTTGGTCGGTATCCATGGAGAGAAGCCGTTGGACGGTCTCGTCTCGAAAAGCACCGACGGCCACGGTGTTCAAGCCCAGCGCCGCCGCTTGAAGATAGACATTTTGCGACGCATGGCCGGCCTCAACAGGGGTTTCCACACTCGGTGCAGAAACGGGCATCGGCCTGTATCGACGCGCCGCACTGTGTGCAGACCCGGCAGGAGCGCTGAAGGTCGATTTTCAGCTTGGTTTCCGATACAATGGTGCGAAACTGCGACTGCGTGATCTGGATGTTTTTTGCAAAAGAGAGCACCAGAGCCTTTTCCTCCTTGGCCAGGTTCCCGTCTTTCATGGCAACGAAGACCATGTCTTCCAAATTTCGAACTTTGTCGGAAAAACGACCTACCGGTGTCAGCCGAAAACGATTTTCGGCAATGCACCGTATGGCCTCTTCCAAATCCTCCCGGCCTGCCTCGATGCGCTGGCAGATCGATTCCAAGGCCGATGTTTCCTCTTCCTGAATGACACCATCGGCGTGAATGACGGCAACAATGTTGGCCAGGTACGGTACGAGGAGCTCTTTGGTGATCATGGGCTGGGACTCCGAAAACGGATCAAAAGGAACGTGTCGGGTAGGGGCTGAAATCCCGGCCCCGGAGGACCGTCAGCAGCAACCACAGCCGCATCCCCCCTCGGAACCGCACTCTGTAAGCGCAGCCATCGCCTGGACGACCTCCCGGCCTCGAGCAGGCCTGGCCTCCATCACGCGCACTTTGATGAAAAAGGATTCCGGAGGCTGCAGTTGTTGAAAAAGCGGCAGCGTCAGGTGCCGGAAAAACTGCGGGGCCGTTTCGCGACGGGTGGCCACTCGCATCTCTTCTCCCACCGTTCGTTTCGAAAGTTCGAATTCGAACGGCGTCAGACCTTCCGTACCGATGCCGAAAACAAATTCGAGGGTGAAAGGCGCTTCGGTGAGGTCGAAACGGCCTTCCTCCGTCCCCGCCTCGACGGCGAGGCGAACGCTGTCCAGTGGCTCAATGGTGGTCTTTGTTTCTGAAGGCATAATCCGTTCCCATTTTCCATGTGGACACCGCGAGCAAAATGTGCTGTGGATGGCGGTGGATGTTTCCCTGATACTATCACCGAAAGCGGACGGTTTTCAACCTGGGAACGATTCCGTTTTGGTGCCTTGGAGGAAGACACGGCATGCATCTACTGGTGAAGGCGGCTGCCGCCCTGTGTGCGGCGGCCGTGGTCGGAACCTGGTTTCTGGATGAAGTCAAAAAAGCCCGATCCAACAATGCCCCGTGGTACGCTCCCTACTTGAGCCCGCCGGGCCTCATCATTCTGGCCGCCCTGTCGGTGCCGATCTGGATCAAGATCTTTTCTTGAAGTGGTTTCAAAACCTCCCCTCACGCCCAATCTCGGCGTTGGGGCAATGCACTAAACCCTCGAAATACGCTGTGTATTCATCCGGTTAAGCGTCTCACCCCGCCTTGACCTTGAACCCGATTGAAGGTTTTGAAACCACTTCTTGAGAAATCCGCCTCACCGCCCGAATACCGAGGATTCCCCTCGGGGTTCTAGGCTACGCAACCGGGTTGGTCCCGTCGGAGACGCTTGTGGATGGGATGCGAAAGGGAATGATTTTCCAGAGGCGGTCCTGCCGAGTGAGGCGGCCTCTTTGTCGAAATGCACCAGCACCATGCCGGAGAAACGGTCTTGCCGGTAGACTTCCACGCGGAAAAGCGAACCGTCCGTATCGATGGAAAACCGTTTTTCGATATCCTCGTGGTGGATCTCGATACCCGCCTCTCCTCCGGGACCTTCCTTTCGAAATCCGATGACATTGACCCGATAACCCATTCGGGGCGTTATCCGAAAAGACCGATCCACACGTACCACCTCTCCAAAGTCGACTTGTCGAGGGTGGCCGTCGATGTGAATGGAGATTCCTTCGATGCTGGAGTCGTAGTCGAAATATTGGGGGTAGAGATTCGTCACCCGGCGATTTCCGTGAAAAATGCCTATGGCCTGGTCGGATGCCACCAGCGCGATCAGCGGATTGCTCGGCGTAAACTCCAGCGGAGCGTTCTTTTTCAGGGGCAGGTAACGCAGTCGGTTTCGGGCGTTCCAGACATCCAGGAAAATCTTATGGTCGTAGAAGGCGAGCTGAACGTTCTTGTCTATGGCCTCCTTGACCCCCGAGATGCCGAGGGGAAAGCGGCGGTGGAACCGAATCCCCATCCGCCGCATGAACGATTCCATGGCGAGCAGGTGATAGTAGGTCCTCACATGGGTGGGAAAGGACTTGCTGGCCTCGAGCCCGAAAGCCGCTTTTTTATTGCACACGGCGAAATAGGTGAGGGTTTTGGACATTTCAATGTTCCCGTCCCGGGTCCGGGTGTTCTTGACCCGGTAGGCATGCTCTTCGGACAGCAGCGCCTGGTTGACTTCATTCGCAATGGAAGCTGCGATTTGCTCCAGCTCCACGGCAGGGCCATTCGCCTTCTCGAGCCGTTCCTGGTCGATGATGATACTTTGCCCCCAGCGATGGGGGCTGTGCAGGGCGTCCTGGTAGGTATGTCGGTAGAAGCCGCTGCCGTCGTGGAGGTTCAGCACCGCTTCCACCGGTTTGCTGAGAATGAGAGACTTGATTTTTTGAATGGTGGCATATTCGGGATCGGATTCCTCGATATCCGAAAATTTCCGGTTCAGATCACCGTGCACACCGCGGCTTTTTCGCACGATGCTGACGAAATTGAGATTCGGCACCACCCATACGCTCCCCTTCTGAATTTCATAGTGGGTGACCAGCAATGAGGCGGCGTTGAATCCACCGGGTTCGTCGCCCTGGATGCCGCCGAACACCAGCAGGGTCGGATGCGCCTGCTCGGATTCCAGTTTGTGCAGACTGAATTCCAGATTCGATGCTGCGGCCGCTGCCGGTAACAGCAAGAGGATCCAGACGGCAAACCAGCGAACGAGGGCTGTCATGAGATATCGTTTACCTTGATGTGCCAGGGTTCGAACCGTACTCCCAACAGATTGCCCCGACGGTAGCGCAATCGGAGGTAGCCGAGCCGTTTCAGTTTATTGAAAACGCGGGTTTCTGTGAAGCGTTCCGTAAAATTGGCGGCACCGTAGCCGCGCTGACCGACGTCGAAATCTCCCACTCCGTGGAAGGAATATCCGGGCGGTGCCAGACTCCGCGAAGCCTGCGAAAGATTGCCGTCGGTTTTTCGGGTTTTGTTCAAAAAAAGAATGAACTGTTTGATGACGGAGCGGATCCCCGAAGTGAGGACGGCTTCTTCTCCCACCTCCCGGCAAATCCGTCGGAGGAGCCGGACGGGACGCCCCTGGTACAAGTAATTTCCGCTGTGGGGGATTTTGACTACCCGGTCCATTCGGACCCGGTCGGTCAGGCTTTTCAGCGGCTTCTCCCCCAGAAAACCGTACTGCCTTCCGTCTTCATAAAAAAGCCTCTCCATGAAGACAATTTCCTCGGCTTCGAAAGCGCCGACCGAAACATAGTTTTTTGCGATTTTTAGGGCATCATCGAAGCCCAGCAGGTAAAAATTGCCATGCCCGACCGTGCGCTCCAGCCTGCGAAGGCGCTGCAAGGAGGTATGCAACAAGGGCATGTCCCGCGGGTCGAGAAATACATCGCCGGGGTGACACCGATCGAATCGGCGCATTTTCTGCAAGTAGTCCCCCAACGCCGTATCGTCGACGGACCCGGAAGAATAGGAAAAGCACTGGGCAGCATGCAGAATGCCGGGCGTTGCCGCCGTGGCAGTCGCTGCTGCAAGAATGGAGAGAAATGTTCTTCGCTTCATGGTCGAGGGGAAGTTGGATGCGGTCGTGCCGGATCGGAACGGTCATCCGGATATGCACCCACCATGAAATGCTCCGCATTCGGCTCCGGGATCGATCCACGCTGCATGACAATGGATAAACCATAGAGGATTGTCGATCGATTTTCAATAGGCTTCACCTTGACCCTCCCACATCGGAATGATATCTGTAAGGCCCCGCTGCGATCGGATGCGGCGGTTGCTTTTGCCTGCGGAATCTTATCCGCACCTTAGCGTCCGGCATTCAGCAACGAAGGAGCAGCCTGCGATCCTTCCATGGAACAAACCTCGGCGGAAATATACGACAGCTACATCAAGGCGCTGATGGACATCAGCCGCGCCATTACCTCCGATCTGTACCTGGAGGACATTCTCAAACTCATCGTTATGGTGACCGCAAAGGTGACCGGCGTCCAAATTTGCTCCCTATGGCTGATCGACGAGGGATCGACCCCTCCCAGAATTCGGCTGAAGGCTTCTCAAGCCATTGATCCGGACTATATCAAAGACCGCTCCCTGGACCTCAGCGAGGGGGTGGTCGGCTACGTGGCGACGCACAAAGAACCCGTCATCATCGAAAACGTCCTCGAAGAGCCCCGGTTCAAGGAAAAGGATATGGCCCGAAAACTCGGCCTGGTGTCCATGGTCAGTGTACCGCTTCAGGTCAAGGACGGACGTGTCATCGGCGTTCTCAACTGTTTCACCGATCGGGCGCATTCCTTCACAGCCACCGAGGTGAATTTGATCACTGCGGTGGCCCATCAGGCGGCTGCCGCCATTTTGAATACCGAACTCATGGTCAAAAGCCAGGTCATCCAGGAAGAACTGGAAACACGAAAATTGGTGGATCGTGCAAAAGAGGTGTTGATGCGCCGCCGGGACCTCACAGGGGAGTCCGCCTACCGCTGGATTCAAAAGCGCAGCATGACCACCCGACAGCCCATGCGCAGGGTGGCCGAGGCCATCCTGCTGTCCGAAGAGTTGGATTGATCCGGACAACCGCCGCCAACGGGTCTCGGACTTCATTTCGAGGTTCGTTCCGCTGAAATGGTGTCCCGTTCGATCCCCCCCATCCTTTCGTTCCCGAATTCAACGCCGCATGTTTCCATGACTCCCTGCACCCTGGAGAGGCTTCCCTGTCCCGCCCCGTCCCGAGGAGTGATCGTGGATGAACCCCGCCCCTACGGTTCAAACAAAAAGCATGCCGTAAACGGAACGGAATGCTGACAATCGCCATCGTGATTCCATGCGTTCCGGCGGTTGACAATGGCCAGCGACAACCTTTTCCTTGACAGTATTTTCAGTATAACTTATAGAAACGTTAAAAATTCAGTGATTATGAATACCCGCACAACGGAGTGCGGCTGGTTTTGGACGAGGGCGTCTTGCTTCCCTGAAGAGGGAAGGGGCGCCTTTTTTTGTTTTGATGCAAGCACTCAGGGAAAGGAGTAAGGAAGCATGAACC
>JAJDOA010000126.1 GCA_022340405.1 Desulfobacteraceae bacterium
GTCGACAAGTAGGATGTTTTTCATCTGAAAAACGGAATCTCGCATTTGCTGCGAAACAGGAAAGAAAGGTTCCGCTATCTTTGGAAGCCCCGCCGCGAACGCCGCGACCATCGGGTGAGACGCATCTCCGTTGAGACACCGTGAAAATCGCCACCGGGAAAGAGGAGGTGTCGCAGCCCTTCATGGGCCATGCCCACCGGGTGTCCCGCTGCCGGTCAGGGTGCCGGATTCCCACGAACGATTCCGGTATCCAGTATCAGGGGCGAATCGCGATGTCAACTGCAAGTTGCTTTACAACAGTTCAAATTTACTGATGATTCTCGCTCTGATGTGCCGGGGTTCGGAAAAACCGTCTCACCGCCCGCAGACGGCCGCACGGCAGGAAGGGCACATTCAAAAGGCATTGTAAATCAGATGGATGCCGATCAATGTAAGCGCAAAAATAAACGCCTCTTTCAGTTTTCGTTCCTCGATGCCCGCTGTGATTCGGGGCCCGATCTGCCCGCCGAGCAGGACTCCCGGCACCGCCCATGCGACAACGGCCCCGTCGGCCCGGTTGCCGATCACCATGTGAATGGCGACGCCGATGACACAAACACCGAAAATGGTGGCGATACTGGTGGCGATCGCCGTGCTCATCTTCATTTGCAGACGGCTCCGCAACAGTGGGATGAGCCACTCTCCGATATTGACACTCAGCAGGCCGCTGCCCATCGACATCAAGGTGACCAGCCACCCATGGCGATAGGCGGCGGTCATGTCGACAGTGGATTTCCCGGTATCTTCTTATCGTTGGGAAGCGCTGACGAACAGAAACGCCGTGGTGAGGGCGAAAAGGCCCAGCAGCAGCTCGATGTGGGGAGGCTGCACCACAAGGCTGAGCAGGGCCCCTGCGCCGACGCCGGGAACGGTGGCCAGCAGCAAAAAGGTCATCAGGCGCACATCCACCTTCTTTTCTCGGAAAAAGGCGATGCTTCCAGAGCCCATTCCGGCGATCTGAATCACCAGCGAACTGACAATCGATGTGGCCGGATCGAGCTTCAGCACCAGGAGGAAAAAAGGCATCCACAGCACACCGCCTCCGATACCGATTGAAACGGCCACCGTTGCGATAAAAACGCCTACCGGCAGCGCAATCCAATCGCTAGGCATGATTTTCTTCCCCAAGATAAAAGCGGAAATACTCCACCATGTCGCGCATCATTTTCATTTCATTTTGGAGGTGGACCACATCTTCTCGAACCGCGCCCACCGCATCTGCACTCGGATGTGGGAGTGCCAGATGGTCGGCGGCGGCCGAGAGATGCGCTTCACTCGAAGCGCATATGTTCTCGGACAGCATGATGGGGTGGTGCTTGACGGATCAGGCCGCTTTCACTATTGAAGAAAGGGGGTACAGACCACTAAAAGAATCGATCTGGAAAATGGACGCAACGGCTAAAGGGAACCGGCAATGGAGCAGGCTTACGGTCGTTTGGGCCTACGCACTGTCCTGCTTGCCGATCCTTGTCCTGTCATGGTCCCTGCCGGGGAGCGCAGCGGATGCCGCGCCATCGGTGCGGCAGACCGTTTCCGCCTGGCGGCAGGCATGGCAGGAAAAGGACATGGAGCGCTACGCGGCTTTTTACAGCGAGCGTTTCCATGCCTCGGGACAGGATCGTCAGGTGTGGCTGGAGCGAAAAGCCTCGACATTCGCGCTGCAGGGCAGGATACAGATCGATATGTCCGATCTTCGCATCGCGGCCAGTGAAGATCGGGCAACCGTCACCTTCACACAACGCTACAGGGGTCCCCGTATTTCCGACGTGGGGCGAAAAACCCTCTCCTTACAGAGAGAAAATGGAGACTGGCGAATTATCGGAGAAGACTGGTCACCCGTGGAAGCGGTATCCACCGAGATCGAGCACGCCATGCCCCCGAAGACGGAACAAGCGTCCCCAGCGACTGCTCAAACAAGGCCACGGCCGGCTGCACTATCCACGCTTTCGCCGTATTCGCTGGCATTATGGACCGGGGAACGGAGCGAGCACGTCTGCGTTCGCCTCGATCGCCCGTTTGAACCCAGGCTGACGCCCGAGGATCCACACGCGTCACGGATTCAGATCGAAATCCCGAATGTTTCGAAATGGATTGGGCCTGACCAGGTCTTCGACGGACGATGGGTTCGTCAGGTCACGGCGGGTGTGGATCCCAGCACCGGTGTGTTGCGGATCGCCGTGGAGATGGAACCGGGAAGCGAATGTGCCGCATCACCGGCGTACATTCCATCCGAGCATACGTTTTGCCTTGACTTCGTTCTTCCCGGTGCCGACAGCGGCGCCAACGCAGCCCAAGAGTAGGATTTTCGTTCAAAGTCAAGGAGGATCCGAGTTTTCAGCCGCAGGAATACGGCTGTATTTCGAGGACTGGAAACGAGGACCCGACGCCGAGGTTGGGCGAAAAGACAATTTTGAGATGGCTTCTACTTCTAATCCTCCAGGCTGTCTCTCAGCCGCTGACGATCCATCTCGCTGATTTGAACGAATTTGACCCCCATTCCCATCGGGCGCCGGACCGGGTCATCGGATTCTGCACGGCTCCATACGACTTCGCAGCCGATTTGGATCGGGTCGGGGTCACCGGGGAGTTCGAGTTTCAGGGGAAATCGCTCTCCTTTGGCGAGAGGAGAAGAAGTTTTGATCAAGAGTCCTTCGTCGCAGATGTTGCCCGTATAAGACTTCCTGAGGCTTTTTTGGTCTTGAAAAGTGAGAAAATACGACTTTGGTATCCGCTTGCACTGCCGAGATTCGTAAACATGTTCCGAGGTTCGCTTGAGACGCAGGGCAAGACTCTTCAGGATACTCTGGAAGGTTTCCGACAAGCCCTCGAACTCCTGGGCCAGGTGCTTTTGATCGATGATTTGGACGGCGGTGACCCCTGCAGCCCGGGCCGTAGCCGTTCGTATCGAGCCGGCGAGAAAGCCGAGTTCGCCGAAAACACCGTTGGCCGGCACCCATTCAATGACAACGGTTTTTCCCCCCACGATCTTTGAGATTTCTACAGCCCCGGACTGTACGACATAAACTTCCTCTCCAGGGGATCCTTCCTCGAAGATGAGCTCTCCGTCTTGGTATCGATGCACTGGCGGGGTTTCTTCCATGGGCTTTTCTCCCAAACTTCATGGATAAAGGCGTACCGCTGTCGTCTCCTCAACGATTCAGGAATCGGTCTCCGCCGGTCGGCGGATACGTGGCCATCAGGGAAAAGATCGGCGCATCATACACATGACAAGATAAAATTGTCAACATTATGAATCCGTTGCATGTAATAACCGGACCGGACATCCAAAGGCGTTTGCCACCTAGAACCGTTTTCCGAATCGAGGTCGAACGCCGTGCCCTTTGCGGACAACAGGATTCCCACGGATCCCTGTACGGTGCACATATCGACAGTGGCAGATGATTATGGTAGAGAAGAGAGGGCTTTAACGGAAGATCGGAAAAGATGAAATCGTTCCCTTCAAAAAGCACGGAAATCATTTTGGTGGTGGATGACGACGAGGGAATCTGCAGCGTTCTGCAAACCGGTGTGGAAAGAGCCGGCTTTCAGTGCTTTACGGCCCAAAGGCCCAAAGCCGCCCTCCAACTGCTCGATCAGCATCCGGTGGATGTTGTGGTTGCGGACATCCGAATGCCCGAAATGAGCGGAATCGAACTGGCGCACGTAGTGAAAGCCCGTTTTCCGGCCGACGTGATCATCATGACCGGCTTTGTGGAAGACTTCAACTACGAGGACATCATCCAGCAAGGGGCCAGCGATTTCATTCAAAAACCCGTACGCATCGCCGAATTCGTCGCCCGATTGAAACGAGTTCTTTCGGAAAGATCCTCAAGAGCCGAGCGGGACATGGCCATGGAGAATCTGAAGGTAAACCTCGACAAACTGGGCCGTGCCATGGACGGCATCGTGAAAGCGATGTCGGTGGCGGTCGAGTTGCGAGATCCCTATACCGCCGGTCACCAGGAGCGGGTGGCGACACTGACCAGCGCCATAGGCCGGCACATGGGACTTTCCGAAGACGATGTCTACGGGTTGCGCATGGCCAGCGTCATTCATGACTTGGGCAAAATGGCTGTGCCTGCGGAGATTCTGTGCAAACCCGGAAAATTGTCCCCGTTGGAATATGAAATGGTCAAAATTCACGTTCAGGCCGGGTACGACATTCTCAAGCGCATCGAGTTTCCGTGGCCAGTGGCCGAGATCGTTCTGCAGCATCACGAGCGCGTGAACGGGAGCGGATACCCCAATGGGCTGCAACAGGAGGAGATTTTGCTGCCGGCCCGCATTCTAGCAGTTGCCGATGTCTATGAAACCATCGCATCCCACCGGCCCTACCGTCCGGCATTGGGTACCGAAGCGGCGACGGAGGAAATTCGCAGTCATCGTGGAATTCTCTACGACCGTCAAGTGGTCGATGCCTGCCTGGCATTGATCAAGAGCGGAGATTTTCAGTTTTCTGGCTGAAGGGGAATCCGCCTCCGGGTGCAAACCCGAAAGCAGAATGCGGCGAACCTGTCGATATCTTTTTTTTGCATTGGATGGGGCGCTTTCAGACGCAACCATTCATACGAGAACGGCGCGGTCTGCCGCCTTGAACTCAAGCCGTGGAGTGTTGCATGCCTTCCGCAAAGGGCAAGGTCCGACACCAAGTGCTGGTCATCGATGACCAAAGCTCCGTGAGGGATAGCATCTGCGCCGTTCTGGACGCCTACGGTATTGACGCGATCCAGTGTGCCAGCGGAGAGGAAGGGCTGGAAAAGCTGAAAACCGAAGCCGCCGATGCCATCATCTCCGATTTCAAGATGCCGGGCATGGATGGGCTCCAGTTGTTGAAAAGCCTGCGCAGTGAAGGTATCGAGACCCCTTTCATTTTGGTGACCGGATACGGAAGCCTCGAAATGACGATGGAAGCGCTGCAACTCGGCACAGTGGAATATCTGACCAAACCGGTCAAGCCCAAAGAGATTGTCCTCGCAGTGAACAAGGCGCTGAAGACCGACGCATTCCGAAAAGAGCTGCACAAGCTCCAAGAAGAAGTGATCGAAAAGTACAGCGTGCGGCACATGGTCGGCCAGAGCCCTGTGATGAAGAATGTCTATCACAGTATCCACAAGGCATCGAAAAGTCTGGCCAACGTGCTGATCACCGGAGAGACGGGAACCGGAAAGGAACTGGCGGCAAGAGCCATACACTACAATGGGTTGGCTCGGAAGGGGCCGTTCGTCGCCGTCAACAGTTCCGTCTTTCCGGAAGGGACCCTGGAAAGCGAATTGTTCGGGCACGAAAAAGGCGCCTTTACCCACGCACTGAAAGAACGGAAGGGGCGGTTCGAACTGGCGGACCGGGGAACCCTGTTCATGGATGAAATCGGGGAGATTTCCAGCCATATCCAGGTCAAACTGCTTCGGGTCATTCAGGACAAGAAGTTTGAACGGGTCGGAGGTCAAGAAACAATCCAATCGAATTTCCGATTGATCACCGCCACCAACCAAGACCTCAGAGAATTGGTCTCGGCCGGCAAGTTTCGGGAAGACCTGTTCTATCGTCTGAGCATCATCAACATCAGCATGCCGCCGCTGCGGGATCACCCGGAAGACATCCCTCTTCTGATCAAGCATTTCCTTAAAAAATTCACGATCGATTCCAACAAGGACATCCGCACGCTTTCCATCGATGCGCTCAAGCTCATGCAGTCCTTTCCGTGGCCCGGCAACGTACGTCAGCTCGAAAACGCCATCGAAAGCGCTGTCGCCATGTGCGACGGCAACATGATCCGGATACAGGATTTGCCCTTGGAATTGCAGGATCTGCCGGTGGAGATCGAACCCGGCCTGCCGCCCGGCTCTCTGCCGCAGGTGGTCGAATCCGTGGAAAAGCGGTTGATCCTTAAGGCCATGGAGCAGTGCGGCGGGATCAAGGCCCAGGCTGCCAAATCGCTGGGCATCAGTGAACGGATGCTTTCCTATAAAATCGAAAAATACGCCATCGGAAAATCCAAACCCACCCAATGACCCTCCCGAAGGCAGTGATAAGGCCATCTTTCCAGAAGTGATTTCAAATTCGTCCGATCCTCGGCTCGAAGCCTTTTACCGTTCTTCGCCCTTTCTTCCCACCCATCCGCTGCCGGGCGTCGAAAAGCAGGGGATGCAGAAAGCCGCCCCTAGGCGGCAAAATTGTGGGAGCCCACGAAATTGTGGGAGCCGGCCGAAACCTGCCACCGCACAGTAACGAGAAAGCCTCTCCGTGGCGGTTAATATTTATATAATAATTCCAATATTATAATTTAGAGGTTCGTCAAGGCGGCAGGCAGGCGCTTGCTCGGCATCAATCTTGCATTTCAGCTCTGCCGTCCCCCCGGGAACGGCTGTGCGAACCGATAAGGAGTCTGAAAACGAAATGGTGAAAAGGAAGGTAGCCAGCGCCGAAGTGATCCGAAGCCTTGCGGAGTATGCGAAGGAAAATCCCATCGCCTCCGACACTGCCGAAGGCATTGCCCAGTGGTGTTTGAAAAGGCCCGTCAAGGAAGTACTGCCGGCCCTGGAAGTCCTTGTACAGATGGGGGTGTGGGAAAAGCTTCCGAGGGGGGATCGTGTGCTGTTTCGCCCGGCCGGAAGTAGGAGCAAGTAGGGAATTGGCCATTAACAGAGCGTGGGACAAGGATTTTGTCGGAACCGGAAGTGGAAATCGAACAGGTCGATCATGGACAAAATACTGATTGTTGATGACGATCCGACTTTTCTGAAGGATCTCAGAGTGAGCTTGCAGAAATACGAAAGCCAGTTTGAGCTTCTGACGACGGACAACGTGAACGATGCGGTTCAACTGCTGCAAGACCACATCATATCCGTCGTCGTGACCGATCTGATCATGCCGCAACTGAGCGGTCTGGATTTGCTTTCCGTCGTACAGGAAAACTACCCCAACCTGCCTTGTTTATTGCTTACCGAGGGCGAACCAGCAAAACCCGCCGTTGATTGTTATCCGCACGACTCCTTTCCGCTTCTCCAAAAACCGATCAACGAGCACACGCTGGCAGGGACCATTATCGATGCCATGGATCGGAGGGACGAGGGCCGGGTCCCCAAAAAGACGCCGATCCACATTCTGCTCCAACTGATCGAAATGGAAGAGCGATCCTGTGTCGTCGAAGTCCAGGGGCGAGCGGGGCGAAGGGGCACTTTCGTTTTTCGGGAGGGAGAGCTGCAGGATGCCCAAAACCGGAAGCTGACGGGAGAGGCGGCAGCACTGGAAATGTTGCAGTGGGGCGAGGTGGCGTTTCGGCTCCAGCCGTTGAACCACGCGAATGCCGATCGGAAGTCGATCGACATACACCTACACAAACTGTTGCAGACACCTGCAGCCGCCGCTGCACCCACCCCCGCACAGGACGGCGGTAACGGATCCAACCGGGCCGAAATCGTCTGTCCGGGCACCCAAGAGGAGATCGACGTCGAGGGCCGCCCCATCACGGTCCTAGTGGTGGATGACTCGAAAATGATGCGCAAAGCCGTCACCCGCAGCATCGAACCGGTGAAGGAATTGCGAATTGTCGGGGAGGCGGGCAACGGCGAAGAGGCGTTGATGCAAATCGCCCGCCTTCGACCGGACGTGGTGACCCTGGACGTGGAGATGCCGTTGATGGACGGCATCACCACTCTCAAGCACATGATGATCCAGACCCCCACGCCGACGGTAATGCTCAGCTCCCTGACCCGAGAAGGGTCAAGGGTCACCTTTGACGCCCTACGTTTCGGCGCCGTGGATTTTCTCACCAAGCCGTCCAACCTGAGCCCGGACGGTGTCGCCCGCCAGTCCGAGGAACTGGTCCGCAGGGTCAAAATGGCTGCAGAGGTGGAACTGGATTCCGTCCAGTATATCCATGCCCCTTGCAGGATGCAGAGCAACCGCACCCCCGCAGGCAACGAAATTCGAAACGTCGTCGGGATCGGGGCGGCGGAAGGCGGCCCGGGCAGCCTGCTGAAACTGATCCCCGGCCTCACACCGGACAGGCCCGCCGCCTACCTGTCCATGGTGTACATGGCGCCGGAATATGTCGGCGCATTCGCCGAATACCTCGATCAGCACAGCTGCATTCCAATTCACCGGGCCACGGACGGGCAGCGCGTGCAGACCGGTCACGTCTACCTGGCGTCCGGCGAAGAGTACATGACCTGCGAGAAGGCGGGGGCGGATCTGCTGCTGCGGGTTCACCCCGCTCCTTTCGCCAAGCGAAGAGGGTCCATCAACATGATGCTTTTCGCCATCGCCGATGCCGTCGGCAGCGGTGCTGCCGGTTTGTTGCTGTCCGGAGCCGGCCGGGATGGTTCGGAAGGTTTGGAGGAAATCATGCATGTCGGCGGAGCCGGTATGGTGCTCTCCCCCGGACGATGCATGTACAAGGAGATGGTGACCCACGCCATCGAAAAATTCGGCCCAGGGATCCTCATTGCCGAGAAGGGGACGGCTGACGAAATAGAACCGTTACTGTCTTGAAACACACATAAAATAGGGAGGAATTGGATATGTTGCGCAAGATGAAACTCAGAGGGAAGTTGCTGACCGTTGGTTGTCTGCTCACCATCGTTCCACTGCTGCTCATTACAGCAATGGTGTTCTACATGAACCAAAGAATGGAGAGAGTCTCGACGGATGAAAGTTTGAAACTGGCCTACACCGACCTGGACCATATCGCTGAGAGCGTGTACCGGTTGGCCGAAACCCAGAACGCGCTGTTGCTGAAATCCTTGACGAGTTATTTGAACGTAGCCGGCGAAGCCGCCAGTGAGGCCGGCGGGTTCAACTTCGACGAAGTGCAGCGCGTAAACTGGGAAGCCGTCAACCAGTATAATGGTCAGAAAACCACCGTCAATCTTCCCGCCATGAAGGTTGGGGGCGATTGGCTTGGCCAGGTCAGCGATCCGTCCGTATACGTAGCGGTGGTGGACCATGTGCAGCAGTTGACTGGCGGTACCACGTGCACCGTTTTTCAGCGGATGAACCCCTCCGGCGATATGCTGCGTGTGGCCACCAACGTGATCAAGGGGGACGGGACCCGCGCCATCGGCACCTTCATTCCCCGCACCAACCCCGACGGCACACCCAATCCGGTGATCGCCACCATCCTGCGCGGGGAAACCTTCAAGGGCAGGGCCTACGTCGTAAACCAATGGTACATCACCGCATACGAGCCCATCTACGACGGCGCCAAGAACATCGTCGGGGTTTTGTACGTCGGCGTTCCGCAGTACAGCGTAGAAGAGCTGCGCCAGGCCGTCTACGACATCCAGGTGGGCGAGACCGGATACGTGTACGTTCTCGACAGCAAGGGGCATTACGTTCTTTCCCAGAATGGAAAGCGCGACGGTGAAAACATCTGGGGTGCCAAGGATACCGATGGTCGCCTCTTCATTCAGGAGATTGTACAGAAGGCCACCGCCCTGAAACCGGGTGAATTTGCCGAGGTGAAGTACCCGTGGCAGAACCCCGGCGATCCGAGGCCCCGTATGAAGGTGGCCCGCCTTATGTATTACGAGCCGTGGGATTGGGTCATCGGAGCGGGTTCCTACACCGAGGAATTTTTGGCCGGTCCTCAGTACATCCAGGAAGTGGCCAAAAATATCAACTGGATCGTTATCGGTGTGTCGGCGCTGGCGCTTCTGGCCTCCGTCTTCATCTGGTTGCTGACCTCCAAGGGTATCGCCAATCCCATCGTCAACATCGCCGAGACCGTACGACGGGTGGCGTCCGAACGCGACCTGACCCTTCAGGTGGAGGAAAGCGGTGAAGACGAGGTCGGGATGATGGCCCGGGAGTTCAACCAGATGGTGCGGCAGCTGGAGGAGGCCTTCCAGGAGGTGGACAGTGTGGCCGCCAAGGTTGCCGAGATGTCCACCGACGTGGCCCAGCGGGCGGCGGCCAACCGGGAGCGAGCCGAGGGCGAGGTGAAGCGGGCGGAACAATCCACCTCCATCATCTCCGAAATGGGGACCACGGCCGGCGAGGTTTCGGCCCGGTCTGTGGCCCAGAAAGAGGCGGCCGAGCAGTCCGGTATGACCGTTGCCGAGCTGCTGAAATCCATGGAAGGAGCCTCCGCATCGGCTTCCGATCAGAACGCCGAGGCCAGCACCGCCATGGAGCGTGTGACCGAGATGGGTGAAACCGGCGCCAAGGTTGCGAACACGGCAAGAGAGCAGGGTGAAATGGTCAAGCAGGTCTCCGAAGCCGTGGAGGAGATGACCCGCGCCATGGAGGAAATGAACAAGGCCGTTGCACAGGCCTCCGAGCACGGTCGAAACGTACTCACCGCCGCCTCCGAAGGCCGCAACTCGGTGGCGGCCACCGTGGAAGGTATGAAATCGATCAGTGAATCCTCCGAGCAGATCTCCGAAATCATCGGCGTGATCACCGAAATCGCCGAGCAAACCAACCTTCTGGCCCTGAACGCGGCGATCGAGGCGGCAAGGGCCGGGGCCCATGGTAAGGGTTTCGCCGTGGTCGCCGACGAGGTGGGCAAGCTGGCCCAGCGTTCTTCGGACGCAGCCAAGGAGATCACCCAGCTGATCAAGGACTCCACCAACCGCGTGGCCGAAGGGACGAAACTCACCGATGAGTCCCAACGCGCTCTGGAGCAGATCGACGAGGGCGGCAAGGTCAACATGAACGCCATTGAACAGATCGCCGAAGTGTCGAAGCTCATGGTCGAGAGTAACCGCCGGGTGGAGGAGTTCATGGGACAGCTCAACACGCTGGCCGAGCAGATCGGTGCCATGGCCGGTGAACAGGGTGCCCGCCGCGAGGCGGCCTTCAACGCGCTGAACTCGCTGCTGGAAAAATCAAACCTGATTACCCAGATGGTGACCGAGGCCAACAAGGGCGCCGAAAGCATCAACGAGGCCATGTCCGGTATCGTGGAAAGAACGGCGGAGATGACCGAACTCACGCAGACGCAGGCGCAGCGCTCCCAGAGGGTCACGTCCATCGCCCAGGAGTCTGCCGATGCGGCACAACAGACCGTGGAAGGCGCCGGCGTGGTCGTGGGGGTCACCGAAGAGTTGCTGAGTGCCTCCGCGAGCCTGACCGAGCAGGTGCAGCAGTTCAAAATCGTCCGAAACGGCGCCCGCCGATAGGGCATTGCCGGCCACACGGAAGTTGTCGCGGCAGCAGGCGTCCGTGTCGACGAGCCGGAAAATCCTCCGGGCAACCGGGAGGGCTGCCCCTTCCGGTTGCCCCAGAGCCGAAAGCGCGGATGGCGGACCTTTTCGGAAAGTCATTTCAAAAGGAGCTGAAAAATGGCCAAAGCATATGCGACCCAGACCCAGGAACAGGCGGAAAAGGATCGCCTGTTCCAACTGGTGGGTTTCACCATCGGAGAAGAGGTGTTCGGGGTGGACATCCTCATGGTGCAGGAGATTATCCGGTCCTCTCCCATCACGGCGGTGCCCAATTCCCCGGATTTCGTGGAGGGTGTCATCAACCTGCGGGGCAATATCATCCCGGTGATCGAGCTGAGAAAGCGGCTCAACTTGTACCGAGAGGACAGCGACATGTCCGACACCTGGATATTGATCCTCGATATCGGGGGGAAAATCACCGGATTCATCGTGGATTCGGTCACGGAAGTGTTGAAGATCCAGGAGGACACCATCGAGCCGCCGCCCGACATCATCGTGTCGGGACTGGAAAGTCAGTATATCAAGGGGGTTTGTGACATCGGTGAGAATCTCTTGATTCTGCTGGACTTCGATCGGATTCTGCTGGTCGAGGAAATCAAAAAACTCAAAAAAATGAACGGTGACCAATAGCGCTTCCGGCGCCATTTTGTCAGCTGCACGCAGGATTCCACGGAAGGTGCGAAAGATGAGCAAGCGAATTCTGGTTGTCGACGATTCATCGATGATGCGGAAAATGATCACCAAGATTCTTTTCCCGCCGGGCCACGTTGTTGTCGGAGAGGCCAAGAACGGGCTTGAGGCCATTGAACTGTACAAGAAGCTCCGACCCGATATCGTGACCATGGATATCACCATGCGGGAAATGGATGGAATCACCGCAGCGAAAGAGATCCTCGATTTCGATGGCGATGCCCGAATCATCTTTCTGTCGAATCTCGATGAGGCGAAATATCGCGACGAGATCAAGGAGATGGGAGCCGTCGGCTTCGTCAACAAATATCAATCCCGAGAAATCCTCGGACTCATCGATGAATGATCAAGAACGAACGAAAATGAAGAGGCCGACGGCTTCGAACCCTATCGCCGCCGATGCGCCGAGAGAGCCCGCAGAGGGGGGCTCGGCGGTCCGGAAGGCGTCGGACATCCCCGGGGGAAAGGCACTGCTTTCCCAAGGCAAGGTCCTGGTGTTGTTCTTGGGTGTGCTTACCGTCCTGTTTGCCGCAAACCTTTTGGTGGTCATGGCGCCGGTAGCCGAGGAAGCCGCCGCCGGGGTAGCACTGGAGGAAAAGCCGGCCCCCCCGGCCCCATGGCTGGAAGCGTATCAACGCCGCGTGCTGATCGCGACGGCGGCGGCGTATCTGGCATTCGCTGTCTGCGGCATCCTGGTCATACAGCAAGTGCTGTTGCCGATCATTCGAATACGTGAGACGACCAGGGAAATCGCGGAAGGCAATCTGCGGAACCTGGTAGCAGGCCGCTACGAACGCAGCCTCGGGCACTTGGGGGCAATGATCAACGATATCGCGATGAACCTGCAGGAGATTTTAATGCTTGCCTGGAACAATGCTCACAAGAACGCCGTTACCGCCGACAGAATCGCGGAACAGTACGCCGACGAGATCCGGGAAGCGGCAGGAGAACTCCGCGGTATCGCGGAAAATTTGAGGGCCATGGAAGTCCTGGTCCAGGAATACGATTTTTACCATGTGCAGCTGGAATCCGGTTCCGCGGTCGATCCGGAAGCCGACAAATCGGCGGGAAAAAGGAGCTCATCATGATAGACTTCAACCTTCTTCAGGATTTCATGGAGGAAGCGTACGAGCACTTGGAGGAGATGGAAAGCAGCTTGCTCCGGATGGAGGAGAATTCAGACGATGAAGATATTCTAAACGATATCTTCCGTTCCGTACATACGATCAAGGGCGCCGCCCAGTTCGTCGGTATCGAACGCATTTCGGAGCTGACGCATAAGCTGGAAAACCTCCTGGATCGGCTGCGCCAAAAGGAGCTGGCGCCCTCCATGGAAGTCGTCGATCTGCTGATCGCCGGCAAAGACCGGATGGCAGACCTGGCACGGGAGTTGGATCAGCACAAAGAGGAGCGATCCCCCATTGATGACCTCCTTGCACAGATCGAGAGTATCGATGCGGCCGAACAGACCGGAACGACACCGGACCCGAAGCCGGAAAGCGATGCGACCGCGGCATCCGACGCGGCATCCGACCTACCGGAGTTCAATGACTTCCTGGACGACTTGACGGAGGAGCTGGACAGGGAGGACCCGGCCGGGCTGTTACAGAGTGAAAGCTTCGATGAAGAATACGACACCGAACTGTACGCGATATTTATGGACCAGCTGCAGGAGGGCCTGTCGGCGATCCATCGCCTGGAGGCGGAACTGGCCGTTGGAGGCGACGCCGAAGCGTACCTGAATCGAAGCGAAGAAGTGATCCAGGGCATGTCTTCCGCCGCCAACTACATGGGGTACGAAAAACTGAAGCTCTTCTACTCGCGATGGCTGGAGAATTTGGCTTCGGCGAGAGAGAAACTGACGGCCGGAAGCGGCGTTTCTTCAGGCGCCAGCTCCTTATGGGTTCAGGCGCTGGTTGAAAAATTCCCCGAAGCCGCGCCGTCGAATACGGCATCTCCGACATCCGAGGAAATCGGGGGAGAAACGGCCGACACGACAGACCTCACGGATGACGAGGACATGGCTGCGGCCATCGACGACCTGTTTGGGGAATTCCCGTCCGCCGGCCCTTCGGAAAACCCTGCAGACTTGCTGGCCGGTGAAGATTTCAAAGAGGACTACGATGACGAACTCTTTGGCATTTTTCAAAGCCAGATTGCGGATTCGACGGCAACCTTGCGCGCCCTGGATGCCGAACTGGACCGAACGGAGGATCCGCTGGGCGTCCTGGACCGCTGTGTCGAAACCGTTGAAACCCTCTCCTCGGCGGCCAACTATATGGGCTATGACAAGCTGACAGGGTTTTATTCCCGGTGGAACGAGGTTCTTTCTTCGGCACGGGAGCAGGCAGGGAGCGGCAGTCGCGTGACGGGAGGCATCAACAAGCCATGGGTGGAGGCACTGCTGGACAAGTTCTCGATTGCGGCTGCTGCAGCCGCACCCACCGAAGGGCAAGGGGAACAACCCACCGATGGGATCTCGGAAGCAGAGCGAACGAATCCGGAGCTTGCATCGGCGATGACCCTGTTGCATGAGGAAACCATCGACGAAGAGCAAGACACCGAACTCTTTGAGATTTTCATGAACCAGCTCAAAGACGCCATAGCGGAATTGCATCGCCTGCAGGGTGAGCTAACCGGTTCCCCCGAAACGGCGAAACCGCTGGAAGCATGCAGTGAAATTCTCCAACGCTTGCAACTCGCCGCCAATTACATGGGATACGATCACTTGAGCGGTTTCTATGCCCATTGGCAGAAGGTGCTCGCGTCCTCAGCGGGGCAGGGCTCCACCGGGACCGGTTTGTTCGATGATATCATCCTTCCTTGGACGCATGCCCTGGCGCAAAAGTTTTCCGTTCCCTCGCCGGTACCCACCGATGACACGGCCTCATCCCGTGCCGCTGCCGTGGGCGACCTTATCGGCGATCTGTTTCAGGAAACATCGGAACAGGATCTGGACGAACTGCTGCAGGCCGAAGACTTGGAGGAGGAATACGACGCGGAGCTTTTCGGCATCTTTCAAGAACAGCTGATCGAGGGTGTGGAGAAGTTGCGGCGTCTGACGGCTCAACTGGTCGGCACGGACGACCTCGATACGGTGTTGCTCGAGTGCTCGCGCATACTCGAGCGAATGTCCTCATCGGCCAACTACATGGGCTATGGCAAGTTGATGGATTTTTATGGACTTTGGCAGGAGAAAATCGAAAGTGCCCGATCCCTGCTGCAGGCCGGAGAAGAAATTCCTTTCGACATCAACGATATGTGGATGGATGCCTTGCTGAAGCGGTTTCCGGAGGCCAAACCGAAGGATTCAGCAGGGGAGAAAACACCGCTGGATGCCGAGACAATGCCGGAGGAACCCGCAGGCGCCGCACACGATCCGGCCGGGGAGACGGCAACAACGGAGGAAGACGCCCTGTTCCGGAGACTCAGCATGGCGTTTGACAGCGATCAGGCCCAGGTCCCTCCCGATAGCGACGGGACAATCGACGATGTCATCCAGGAGATGCTGTCGGTGGGCAACGGTAAAATGCCGGCCTTTGAAACGGCGCCGGCCGTCACGCCTGACGAGACAATCGAGGATCTCCATGCGTCCTCTGCGCCGCCGGTGGAGGAGGAGATTGCTGCACCTTCTGGTCCCGAACCCTCCGCAGCAAACCGCGCCGAAACGGCAGAAACACCGGAGCCGAAGGTCGAAGCGCCAGCGGCTGGGGCGGAGATGCCCGCCACATCCGAAAAGCCTCCCCAGGCGGAAGAAGGCGGACGTTCGAGCGAACGGATCCTGCGGCAAAGCATTCGGGTCGATGCCGACAAAATCGACTATCTAATGAACGAGGTTGGGGAACTGGTGGTCAGTCGGGCATATTTTTTCCAGCTTTTCAATGATATGCGGCTTCTTCAGCAGGAATTCAAAGAAACGCTGGGGCTTGACCAGAGGGAACTGAAACCCCTTCGGGAGCTGACCTTTCGACTGGGTGAAGCCAGCGTTGCCCTGGGCCGCGTGTCCAACGAATTGCAGGAAGGGGTGATGAAGGTCCGCATGCTGCCGGTATCCCAGCTGTTCAATCGCTATCCGCGTTTGGTGCGGGATTTGGTGCATCATACGGACAAGAAGGTAAGGCTGGAAGTCAGGGGCGAAGAAACCGAATTGGACAAAATGATCATCGAAGAAATTTCCGACCCCTTGATCCATCTGATTCGAAATGCCGTCGATCACGGGATTGAGCCGGCAGCGGAACGCCAAGCGACGGGGAAATCCCCGGAGGGGCACCTGCTGCTCGAGGCATACCATGAGAGCAATCACATCGTCATCGAGATTTCCGACGACGGGCGAGGCGTCAATCCTGCCAAAATCCGGCAAAAAGCTCTGGAAAAGGGTCTATACAGCGCCGAAGAACTGGAGCGGATGACGGACAACGAACTGTTTCAAATCATCATGCTGCCCGGGTTTTCCACCGCATCGGTCGCCACGAAGACATCCGGACGAGGCGTCGGAATGGATGTGGTCAAAAAGAACATCGAGAAATTGAATGGGACATTCGAGGTCGAGTCAGAAACGGGCACGGGGACCATGATGCGGATCAAGATCCCGCTGACCCTCGCCATCATTCAGGCGTTGATGGTCAGGGTGGGTCAGGACCTGTTCACCATACCGCTGCCGGCGGTTGAAGAGACCCTCAAAATTTCAAAGGATGAAGTCACCACCATCGAAGGTGTCGAAGTCATTCATATCCGGGAAACCACAATGCCCATTTTTCGCCTGCAGACGCTGTTTGCCATGGACGGGCAAAACGAGGTCGGCAACGAGTCGTTTGTGGTCATCGTCAATGCGGGGAACCAGCACGTCGGCCTGGTTGTCGACGAGCTGATGGGACAGGATGAGGTGGTGATCAAACCCATAGCAGACTATCTCCGCGAGGAGAGCGGGTTTTCAGGTGCCACCATCATTGGAGACGGTAAAGTGTCCCTCATCCTCGATGTCCACGATCTCGTTAAACTGGCGGCGAAACGAAATACACTCCGAAGGAGAAACCTTCAAACATTCGGCCGGATGCGAGTTGCGGAGGCACAGCACGGATAAAACGACCGCGGTGCCGACAGCATCCCTGCGCACATCCACACCCAAACGCGACCGGCTTCGCTCGGCCGAGCCAAATTAGGCGGTTTCATGTTGGATGGTGTGAACAAAATATTGATCGTTGAAGACGAGAAAGAGATTCTCGACAACATCGCGGGATATCTGACCTCCGGGTCCAGTAATCTGCAGGTGTTCAAGGCCGGAGGCGGCGAGGCCGCCCTCGAGGTCATTGAAAAGGAGGATATCTCTCTGGTGGTATCCGACATCAAAATGCCCGGGATGTCGGGTCTGGAGCTCTTGTCGAAGATTCGAGCGGAGCACTCCCATATCGGCGTCATCCTCATGACCGGCCATAAAACCGATCAGATCTTCCGAGAAGCCGAGAAGAGCGGTGTCCTGCACTTTTTGGAAAAGCCTTTCCAACTCGCTCATCTGAAGCAGCTTATTTCCCAACGACTGGAAAAAGGGACAGAAGGCTTCGCCGGCACCCTCAAGAACATTCAGATGACCGATCTGATTCAGATGTGCTGCCTGTCGATGCTCTCCATGACCTTGCGAGTGGCCAAAGGCGACAAGGAGGGTCTTATCTACATCCACGACGGTGAAATCGTTCACGCCCAGTGCGGAGATATGGTCGGCGAGGAGGCCTTTTATCGCATCGCATCGTGGGAAGCCGGGCAATTCGAAACGCTTGGCGAAATGACTCCACCGGAAACCAGCATCAATAGCCGTTGGGAGTCTTTGCTCATGGAGGCTTCCCGGCAGCTGGACGAGAGCAAGGCTGCGGTGGATACCAACGAGAATATCGATGTCTGCGTAATAGAGGATGAAGAAGATGAGGGGCCGGTATCGGAAAACGGTGGAGAATTTCTGGAAGCCCCCGACCGGGCCTACCGCATTTTGATTGTGGACGATTCGGCCATGATGCGCAAAGCGCTTTCGAAAATCCTTCTGAAGGATACCCGAATTGCCGAGGTCGAGACCGCCCGGAACGGGGAGGAGGCGCTGGGTCTGCTGGAACGGCAGGATTTCGATCTGATCACCCTCGATGTAAACATGCCGGTGATGGACGGCAGTACGGCGCTCAAGCACATCATGCTCAAAAATCCCTGCCCGGTTTTGATCGTCAGCAGTCTCAGCGACCGCTCCCATGATGCCATCCTCGACTTTCTGTGTATCGGTGCAGTGGATTTCATCGGCAAACCCTCCGGGGGCCGCAATCTGGAGACGATGGAAAAGGAGATCATCGACAGCGCCATCACCGCAGCCGGTGCCAGGATGTGCAATTTCAAACGGATCCGGATCCCGAAGCGATCCGGGGATGCAAAACCCGAAACTCCGGATTCCGGGCCGTGCGAATCCCTTGTCGTGATCCGTTCCGGCATCGGCGGCTATGCGGAGCTCAACAAACTGCTGCCGTTCCTGCCGGATCGAACCCGCGGATGTCTTCTGATCGTCCAGGACATGCCGGTCGATTTCGAGACGGCGTTTGCGGCCTTTCTTCAGAAACGGTGTCCGATGACGGTCCAAACACTGCCGAACAAAGCGCCGCTGGTCAGAGGGATGTGCTATGTGGTTTCATCCCGCAGAAAACCGGAGTTGGTTCACGACGGAAACCGAACCGGAATACAGACAACGGCGGACGCAGAAGCGGAGGCCCCCCCCGAGGGCGGCATTCATTTGATGGCCCAGTCTCCGCCGATCCCCATCGATACGCTGATGGTGATCCTTTCCGGTGTCGGAGACGTTTTGCAAGAGGAGCTTCATATTTTTCGGGAAATGGGCGGCCGGGTGATCATCCAGGAGCCATCCAGTTCCATGGTGCCCCAGACCTTGTGGAACTTGCAAGGCACCGAGAATGTCGATGCGGCAGTGCCGCCGGACACCATTGCCAAGGAAATCACTCGATATCTATCCGCTTCGACGCAGGTGTAGGCCATCGGCAGGAGGACACCCTTGCGCCCTCATTCGATAAAGATATCCTCTATTTTACCAGCCGTAAGGAGCTGAAATGGATCCAACGTACAAAGTACTCATTGTGGATGATGCATCTTTCATGGTGAAGGCCGTGGGAGATCTGCTCGAATCCGACCCGGAAATTCGGGTGGTCGGATCCGCCAAAAACGGAGCGGAGTGTCTCGAGAAAATCCGGGAGCTGAAACCCGACGTCATTACCCTCGATATCGACATGCCCATAATGGACGGCATTACCGCGATCCGGCATATCATGATCGAGACGCCTGTTCCCATCGTCGTTCTCAGTTCGATGTACGGGGACGGGTCGATAACCTTCGAAGCACTCCGCCTGGGAGTCGTCGATTTCGTCCCCAAACCGTCGGGGGCGATATCCAGAAACATCGGGAGCAGGCGCAATCAGATCGTCGACCGGATCAAGCTGGCCACCAACGTGAACATGACCAATGTCCGGCGCGTAAGATTGCGAAAATGGGATGTACGCGAAGATCTTACGGATCGATACGGATTCCAGCCGATGGAGTATCTGCTGACGATGGGAACCAATCTCAGTGGACCCAACACCTTCATTCGGCTGCTTTCCAACCTATCCCCCAGTCTCCCAACCGGGGTTGTCGTGGTACAGGAAATATCACCGAAGATTCTGCCGGCTTTTGCCGCCCGTTTCGACGAGCACGTTCCCTGGAAGGTGGAGGCTGCGACGGACGGCGCCCGACTGGAACAGGGAAGCTGCTACATTGCCAGCAACGAAAACTCCCTGACGGTGCAGCAAAATGGCGCCGGGGAGCCCTGCATTCGTCTGGGGGAACGATCCGACGAGCCCCTGAACCTCCTGTTTTCCTCCGCTGCAGAAGTGTTCAAGCAGAACACGGTCGGTGTGCTGTTGACCGGTCTGGGCGTCGACGGAACCGAGGGCTTTTCCAGAATCAAGGAAAAGGCCGGTTTCACCATAGCACAGAGCGCCAGCACCTGCGTGTACCCGAACCTCACCGACAATGCCATCAAGAACCAAACCGTCGATGTCGTTGCCGACGAGAGTTCCCTATCCGAGAAAATCGAAAGCGCGATGGTCTGATAGGAGCGGAAAGGATATTTTCATGATCGTTACCTGCGAGAATTGCCGGACACGATTCCACCTGGATGACCGAATTGTGGATGAGCAAACCAAGCCTGTCGTGCGGGTACGCTGCTCCCTCTGCCGCCATGAGTTTTCCCAACAAGTGGTGGGCGCTACTCTGGATCAGAACATCCCGGATGCCATGCCCGGCATCGGCCGGCGGGCGGTAATCGCCGTCTGCAACCAGAAGGGGGGTGTCGCCAAAACATCGACCTGTCTGAACCTGGGCGTTTCATTCGCATTGATGGGGAAGAAAACATTGCTCATCGACTTCGATGTACAATCCAACCTCTCCGCATCCCTGGGGCTTCACGAGCAACCCTCCCTGTACGAAGTCATCTACGACCGAACCCATTCCATCGAAACGGTGATGCAAAAGACCCGCTTCGACAACTTGTGGATCCTTCCCGGCAACAGCCGAATGGCGCTGTTGACCCAGCGGCACGGCAACACGGAAAGATACCAGCACCTGCTCGCCGACCGGTTGGGCAGCATTCGGGATTCGTTCGAGATCCTGTTGATCGACACACCACCGTCGGTGGAGTTTTTCACACTGAATGCACTGGTCGCCTGTGATCTGGCGGTGATCCCCACCCAGTGCGAATATTTTTCGTATCAGGGCGCGGAGAAAATTCGCCGCATCATCGAGGCCATCAATCGCAACGGGAATCGAAACATCGACTACCGCATCCTGATGACCATGTATGACAGCAGCCGACTGACTTCGCGTGTGCTCGTTTCCAAAATCCGCGGGCGATACGGTCGCAGAGCTTTTCAAACGGTAATTGAAATGGACGAAAAAATGACGGAATCTCAAGTCGTCCGCACTCCATTGATCTACCATGATAAAAATGCTCGCGCCGCAAAACAGTATGTCACGTTGGCAAAAGAATTGCTTGGTGCCGAATAGCGACAGCGGCAACCGTTGGACAGACTCGCAAGCCAAGATCTCAAAGACGGCCCTATGCGCAGTAGCAAAAACAACTGGATTCTGTCTTCCCTATCCTTTCTCCTGCTCCTGATTCTCTGGGAGCTAAGCGCCAAATTCAGCGGTTGGAACGAACATGTCTTTCCAGGACCGTTGCAGGTCCTGAAAGGAATGATGGAGCTTTCCTCCGACGGCACCCTTTTTCGCCATTCCGTGGCCAGTTTGTACCGGGTGACCGCCGGCTTCTATCTGGCTGTGGTCTTGGGAATCCCTTTGGGCATCTTGATGGGACGCTGGAGCTGGATGAGGATGATCGTCAATCCAATGATCCAGTTTCTGCGCCCCATATCGCCACTGGCATGGATCCCTTTGGCGATGCTTTGGTTCGGCATTGGCGACAAACCAGCGATCTTTCTTATTTTTCTTTCAAGCTTCTTTCCTCTGGTCGTCAGCACCACCGTGGCTGTCGGGTCCATCAATCCAGTCTTCTTCCAGGTGGCCCGAAACTTCAATTTCTCCCGCTGGGAAACAATCTCTCGAATCGTCGTCCCCGCCATTACGCCATCGGTGATCACGGCGCTGCGCATCACCATCACCATCGCCTGGCTGGTGGTGGTCGCGGCAGAGATGATTGCGGTCCAGTCCGGACTTGGCTATCTGATCCTCGACTCGCGTAACGCACTGCGGATGGATTATGTCATGGACGGCATGATCATCATCGGATTCATTGGATTGTTGCTGGATGGGTTCATGCGCAAGCTGGGCCATATCGAAGCGGCGCTGTGGCGTACGATGGGACGTCGCGTGGGCTGACGGCAGAAGACGCCGGGCCGGGCCCAAAGGAAGGGACGATGGGGCAGATTCGGATTGAAAATCTATCCAAGGAATACGTCGACCGCCGACGCCAGAAACGAAGTCCGACATCGCCGAAAACCCACGGTCGACGGGTGCGGGTCCTCGACGGCATCCACCTGGAATTCGACGCCGGAGAGATGGTCTGCATACTGGGACCTTCCGGTTGCGGCAAATCCACCATGCTGCGCATCATTGCCGGGTTCGAACAACCGACGGCAGGGGCGGTATGGGTCGACGATCGGCGCCTGAACCGACCCAGCCCGGATCACATCTTCGTTTTCCAACACAGCGGCCTGCTGCCCTGGATGACTGTCTCGCAAAACGTCGAGCTGGGGATCCGTCATATGGAGGATGAAAAGGAAAAGGCCGCGCTGATCCAGGAGTTCGTCGAAATGGTCGAATTGGAGGGTTTCGAAAACCACTATCCCTATCAGCTTTCCGGCGGTATGCAGCGGCGTGCCGAGCTGGCCAGGGCCCTGGCCGTCAATCCGGAGATGATGATCATGGACGAACCCTTCAGCGGACTGGATTTCCTCACCCACATGAAAATGCGTGAAGAAGTGGTCAACATGCACCAGCTCATCGGGAAGACGATTCTGCTGGTAACCCATGACATCGACGATGCACTGATCATGGGAGACCGGGTGGTGGTGCTCGGCGGCAGACCCGCCAATGTCAAGCTCGATCAGCGCCTGGACTTCTCCCACCCCCGAAATTTTGAAAAAGACGAAGAATTGGGGAGACTGCGCGAGGAGGTGTTCCTGATGCTCGGGGTCAGCTATGCGGTATAGAGGAACGGTGCTGCTTCATGGGATCCGAAAGGCGGCACGGCAGCGGCAGGAGACGGAAGTGCGGAACAAACCATGGAGGCAGTGCGCAACATGCTGAAACCGATCCTGTCGAAGGTGGTTCGATCCGATGCCTGGAGGATTGCCCTGATTGCCGTGGGGTGGCTGGTGTTGATCAGCGCCTTGCACTCCTGGCTCAATGCAGCCGACAGCAGTCGAAAAACCGTCCGCATCGGGTACATGCCGGTGATCACCAATCTGGCCGTCCCGCTGCTGGATTATGCCACAAGAGAGGGCAACGGCATCCGGTTTCAAGCCGTGAAATTCGCCAGTTTTGCAGAAATGGCCGAATCCCTGAGAAACGGCAGTATACAGGCCGCCTTTATGATCGCCCCGCTGAGCATCGTGCTGCGCCAGCAGGGAGAGGATGTCAAGATCGTCTATATCGGCAACCGGCACGAAAGCACAATGGTGGCCCGCAAGGCGCTGCAGGCCGACGGCCTGGAAGACCTGATCGGCAAAACCCTCGCCGTCCCTATGCGCTATTCCGGCCATAACCTGGGCGTTCTCCGGTTGCTGGAGGAGGAGGGATTGTCGGGCCAGGTCAACATCGTCGAAATGAATCCACCGGACATGGCCTCCGCCCTGGCCGCAGGCTCCTTGGACGCCTATTTTGTGGGTGAGCCGTTCGCTGCGCAGACCTTGAAAAACGGGGAGGCGACCCTTCTGTACTACGTGGAAGAGTTCTGGAAGGATTTCATCTGCAATCTCGCGGTGGTGAAGGGGTCCTTGATCGAGGAGGACCCAGAGACCGTTCGGCTGCTGGTGGAGGGAGCCGCACGCTCCGGGCTTTGGGCTCGGAAGCACAAGAAAGAAGCGGCAAAAATCGCCACCCGCTACTGGAACCAACCCCAGGATCTGGTCGAATACGCCCTCGACACACCGCCAGGACGGATCGTATACGACCGGTTCGTGCCGAAAGAGGCGGAGTTACAGGACATGGCGGACCTGATGGTGCGCTTCGGCCTGTTGAAAAACGGTGACATCGACGGACTGGTCGAAGACCGGTTCGCCCGCCGGGTCGGAAACCCCACGATTTCTACCGTCGCGGACATCATCCCCAAGCCATAGCCTCCCAAGGTAAGGAGAGGCCGGGAAACGGCCCAGGTGCCGATTTTCAGCTGGACGGCTTCTGTTCGCGGCGTTGCAGAATCGCTCTCAGATGCTTTTCCAGCGCCTGGTAGTCATCATCGTAGATATCGGTGAATCGGACACCGGTGACCCAAGTGCCCGGAAAACTGCCTTGTTCGGACCATTTCACCTCCGCCACCGCGGACAGCGGCGCCACGGCAGCGTCCGAATCCAGGATGGAAGAGACGGATCTCTTGTGCCTCTGCCATCCCTGCAGGTGAATGGTCAGCTGAAGAACGGCTTTGGGCTCGTAGGCCCGGGCGCACACAAACCGGATGCCTCCATGCCCGATATCGACCACGGTGCCTTCCTCCGGAGAGGCTTCGCTGGGAGGATAGGTGATCGTCTGGATTTCCAACGGAATCTCTTTCGGGATTCTGGGATCATCCCTCTTCTCCATGTCCTTTTCCTCCATGGGTTGGGTTGGGTGATCTGCCCTCTGTATCAGCTAATGGATTCGATGTATAGGTGCAGCGGGTGTTCAATCCCGCCTCCAACATTTTCCTTGACATTCGGTGCCTGGAATGGTTATGGCTCCTTTTTTGGAACAATGTTACTCTTATCCTGATTCTGTTTGCATTCTTTTTCTACAAATCCTTAATTATTAAAGCTTTAGCTATTTAATTTCGGAGAAACAGCATTCTTCCTTCAGGGACTATGCGAGGAAAATATCTACCAGACCCGGGGAGGCGTACGGCGGATAGATGAAGCGAATTCCGCTCAGACCCGACGTGTACCGGCGGCTCGAGATGGCCGTGATGGACACGTTCTCCAACTCCGACTTCCACCGGGCCAACATCCGGGATGTTGCCCGCAGGGCCGGGGTCAGCTTCAGCACCATCTACAAGCATTACGGCAGCAAGGAGCGTCTGGTGTTCGCCTTCGTGGACATCTGGCTGGGAAAGCTCACCGAACGGATTATCGACCACCTGCAGGGCATCGAAGATCTCAAGGAGACCCTGCGGAAGGTGATGTGGCTCCAGCTGGATTATTACGAGCGTAATCCCGGCCTGGGCCGGATTCTTTTCATGACCCTTCCCATGAAGACCTGGATGGCGGACGAAACCTTCCAACAGAAAAAAATGATCAACAAGTACCTGGCCGTTTTACGAAGGGGGCAGAAAGAGGGGATTCTCAATCCCCAGGTAAGGGCTGGCGTGCTGCTGGATTTCATGATGGGGCTCGTTCAGCGATCCTTCTGCATGTGGATCATGCGGGGGCAGAAGGGAAGTCTTGCCGCCCAGGCGAACCTGCTGTTCGAAATGGTCTGGCGGGGGATGTCCAATCCCGATAGCGACGCGGCGACCTGGAGGGAGCAGCCGGCGTCTGCGGAGGCTTCCGCGGGACCGTGAGGGGTCGGGCAAACGGCTTTCAAAGAAAACTTTCTCGAATCGGATATCGTCATCGAAAAAGGAGTGCACCATGGCCGAAAAACCAGGAATCGAACAATGGACGGAACTCGCCACCAAACAGTTGAAAGGACGCTCGCCGGAGGAGCTTGAATGGAACAGCACCGAAGGCATTCGAATCAAGCCCCTGTATACGAGGGAAGATCTGGAAGGCCTCGAGCACCTCGACTCGCTGCCCGGGTTCGCCCCTTACATGCGCGGTCCCATGGCCACCATGTACGCCGGAAGGCCCTGGACCATTCGGCAGTACGCCGGTTTTTCCACGGCCAAGGAATCCAATGCCTTCTACCGGCGCAACCTGGCGGCCGGCCAGAAGGGCCTGTCAGTGGCCTTCGATCTGGCCACCCATCGGGGATACGACTCCGATCATCCACGGGTCGCCGGGGATGTCGGCAAGGCAGGCGTCGCGGTGGATTCGGTGGAAGACATGAAAATCCTTTTCGACCAGATCCCTCTGGATCAGATGACGGTCTCCATGACCATGAACGGGGCCGTGCTTCCCGTTCTGGCAGGCTACATCGTGGCGGCCGAGGAACAGGGTGTCAAGCAGGAGCAGCTGGCCGGGACGATCCAGAACGACATCCTCAAGGAATACCTCACCCGCAACACCTATATCTATCCGCCCGAGCCCTCGATGCGGATCGTGTCCGACATCATCGCCTACTGCTCGAAGAACATGCCCCGCTACAACACCATCAGCATCAGCGGCTACCACATGATGGAGGCGGGAGCCGACTCCGTGCTGCAGACCGCCTTCACGCTGGCCGACGGCGTCGAGTACGTGCGGGCCGCGCTGAAGGGCGGCCTGGACATCGACGCCTTTGCACCGCGGCTTTCGTTTTTCTTTGGCGTGGGTATGAACTTTTTCATGGAAATCTCCATGCTTAGGGCGGCACGACTTCTGTGGCACCGGCTCATGCAGCAGTTCGGGCCCAAGAATCCGCGCTCTTCCATGCTGCGCACTCACGTGCAAACCTCGGGGTGGAGCCTGACGGCCCAGGACCCCTACAACAACATCATCCGCACCACCCTGGAGGCACTGGCCGCTGCGCTGGGCGGCACCCAGTCGTTGCACACCAACTCCTTCGACGAAGCCATCGGTCTTCCCACCGATTTTTCCGCCCGCATCGCCCGCAACACCCAGCTCATCATCCAGGAGGAGTCGGAGGTCTGCCACGTCGTGGATCCTCTGGGCGGCTCCTACTACGTGGAGTCCCTCACCGCCTCCATTGCCCGGGAGGCGCAGAAAATCATCGACGAGGTGGAGGAGCTGGGCGGCATGGCCAAGGCCATCGAGTCCGGAATGCCGAAGCTGCGCATCGAGGAGGTGGCCGCCCGTCGGCAGGCCCGCATCGACCAGGGCAAGGACACCATCGTCGGTGTCAACCGCTACCAGATCGAGGGGGACATCGATTTCGAGGTGTTGGAAGTGCCCGCCAGCGTTCGCGAGGAGCAGATCCAGCGCCTCAAAGAAATCCATGACACACGGGACGAGGCGGAAGTGAAGCGCTGCCTGGAGGCGATCTCCCGCGCGGCGGAGGATTCCGGCGCCAACCTCCTGGAGGTCTGCATCCCGGCCGTCCGCGCCCGGGCCACGGTGGGGGAAGTTTCCGACGCCATGGAAAAGGTGTTCGGCCGGCACGTCGCCACCACCCAGTGTATTTCCGGCGTCTTTGCGGCCGAGTACGACGATCCGGAGGTGCTGGAGGCCATCCGCAAGCGCACCGCCGCCTTTGCCGAAAACGAGGGCCGGCGCCCCCGCATTCTCGTGGTCAAGATGGGACAGGACGGACACGACCGGGGCTACAAAGTGATTTCCACCGCCTACGCCGACCTGGGCTTCGATGTAGACATCAGCCCCATGTTCATGACTCCCGAGGAGGCGGCCCGCATGGCCGTGGAAAACGACGTCCACGTGGTGGGGATCTCCTCCCTGGCGGCCGGTCACAAAGAGCTGGTACCCGATTTGATCGCGGCTCTGGAAAAAGAGGGCGCCGAGGACGTGCTGCTGGTGGTCGGCGGCATCATCCCGCCCAAGGACTATGCCTTTCTCTACGACAAGGGGGCGGATCTGGTCTTCGGCCCGGGTACACCGGTCATCGACTCGGCCAACCGCGTGATGAACATGCTGGAAGAACGGTCATGAAGCAGGCATCCGCCGAAACCTATGCCGAGGGCGTTCTCCAGGGGAACCGGCGCATGCTGTCCAAGACCATCACCCTGGTGGAAAGCTCCCTGGCCGCCCACCGGGAGACCGCCCAGACCATCGTCAGCGCGTTGCTGCCCCATACCGGAAAGGCCGTGCGGCTGGGCATCACCGGTGTACCCGGTGTGGGCAAGAGTACGTTCATCGAAAGCTTCGGGATGATGCTCGTGGAAAAAGGTCACCGGGTTGCCGTGCTGGCCGTGGATCCCAGCAGCACCCGCAGCGGCGGCAGTGTCATGGCCGACAAAACGCGCATGGAGCGGCTGTCCACCCAGATGGACGCCTTCATCCGGCCCTCCCCCTCCGGGGGGACCCTCGGAGGGGTGGCCCGGAAGACCCGGGAGACCATCGTCATCTGCGAGGCCGCCGGGTTCGACGTCATCATCGTGGAGACCGTCGGCGTGGGCCAGAGTGAGATCACCGTCGCCTCCATGGTGGACTTTTTTCTGGTGCTGATGCTGGCCGGCGCCGGGGACGAACTGCAGGGGATCAAAAAGGGAGTTCTCGAACTCGCCGACGCCATCGCCATCAACAAGGCCGACGGCGACAACATCGAGCGGACCGAGGCCGCGCGGCAAGAATACGAACAGGCACTGACACTGCTCAAGCCCTCCAGTCCCACCTGGAAGCCGCCCGTGGTGACCTGCAGCGCCATCACCCAGGCCGGACTGCCGGAGATCTGGGACATGGTGCTCGATCACCGGGAAAGACTTTCCGCCACCGGGGAGCTGACCGCTATGCGGAAACACCAGGCGGTGGACTGGATGTGGGCGCTGATCCGCGACGGTCTGGAGGAGCGTTTCCAGCAGCACCCGGCCGTTCGGAACCGCCTTCCGCAGATGTTGCAGGAAGTGGAGCAGGGTCGAACGGCCCCCACCGCGGCGGCCCGAGACCTCCTGTTCGTGCTGGACAAGGATGGGAGCCGTTCGTCGTAATTTGGTTTTTCCGGGGGTTCCGGAGCCATCAACCATTCGCCAACAGAATCACGACCAAAGGGAGCCGAACCATGGGAGTGGTGGAAGACAAGATAGGGCAGTTGAGGGAGAAGGAGCAGGCGGTACGCGCCATGGGCGGGGAGAAGGCCGTGGCCAAGCAGAAGGGCAGCGGGAAGCTGACGGCGCGGGAGCGTCTGGAGCGATTTTTCGACAAGGGGACGTTTCGGGAGCTGGATTTATTCGTGCGTCACCGTTGCGTGAATTTT
>JAJDOA010000344.1 GCA_022340405.1 Desulfobacteraceae bacterium
AAAAGACAATTTTGAGACAGCTTCTATAATTGATTTTCGCTTAGATTTTAAAAACTTGACAGGCTATGGGAACTTCTGACAGAGTGGACTCCGGCTATTTTCGGCCATCGAGCGGTCCCTCGGCCAAGACGGTCTTCCAACCGCGCCCCTTGCCGACGGAGGTAGAATCGATGCGCTTTGCATGCCCTCACTGCAACAAGGTGCTGCTGGTCAAGGACGAACACGCGGGAAAAACAGGCAAATGCCCGGAGTGTGGGCAACGGATCACCTCGCCCGAGCAAGATGACCGCGGGGGAGACGGACAGGTGCCTCCGGAAAACACGGCCCAGGGAGAAGTCGAACCGGACCGCTTCGCCCAAACGAAAGATTCAGCGGAGGCCCCTGGAGCAGGCGGCCGGAGACTCGGATCGGTTCTCGTCGCAGTGGGAACGATCCTCGTTCTGGCAGCGGCCGCAGGCGCAGCCTATTGGTACTGGACGGCACCCGCCCGGATTCCGATCCCGGCCATTTCGATGTACAACGTGGATGCCGACCGGTATGTTCAGCGCAGTATGGCATTGGATTCCGAAACGATCGTCCGATGGCAGGCGGCCTTAAAGGAGGCCACCGGCGAGTACCTCACCAGCAGGGAAATCTTTTTCCTTCTGCCCAACATCAATGGTTTGTGGGAGCAGGACACGTGGAGTGAAGCCGCTTCCACCCGGTATCTGGGACGGTTCTCGGCGACTCCGCTGCATGCGCTTCGGGACTGGCGGACGGAAATCCTTCGCGCCAGCGGCGGCCGTGCCGGTTCCACCCTTTCCGACGTGCTGACGCGTCTAGTGGAGATCGACCGGCTGTACAATGGAAATCGGTTCGATGCGAGTGCTTCGGACCTTCTCCTCTCCCGACTTCGGGAACTACCCGTCAGCACTGTGGAAAGCTGGGCAAGGGTGATGGAAGCGGAGAAGGGACAGGCGGCCCTTTCCCTGGCCATGATGGACCCGCTTTTCTCGGATGGGAGATTCGACACCAATCGCTTTGAAAAAAAGCTACGGTGGACCCAAGGACGCTGAGACACCCTTGCGGCGCCCCGTATGCAAGCACGAGCAACCGTTGTCCCGATGGCGAAAGCAATATCATAAGGTCCGGCGTCGGCAAATCGGCGGCAGGGGCCGAGACGGTCTCCAGGATCCGCCGCATCCGGCCTTTCCGAGGCTGCCGGCTGCAGGCCCCGAAAGATGGTTGTTGACCCGGGAATCGACGCTGCCGCGGCGCTACCGTGAATGGATCGCCGGTTTCGCCCGTAGCGCTCGGCAGGGATACTTTCGGGGATCTGCCGGCAAACGCCTGTTTTTTCGCATCCACCGCCAGGCCGACTGCGCGTCGGAAGCAGGGGCCGTGATTGTCATCAACGGCCGCACCGAAACGTGCCTCAAGTACGAAGAGCTGGCCTTCGATCTCTATCGCAACCGGTTCTCGATCTACACCTACGATCATCGTGGGCAGGGGCTTTCGGATCGCGTGCTGAGCGGAGACCCGCAAAAGGGGCATGTGGAGCGCTTCGACCGCTACGTGGAGGATCTGGAGCGGTTTGTCGCCCAGGTGGTGGAAACGCGCCGGCATCGACGATGTTTCCTCCTGGGGCACTCCATGGGCGGATGCATTGCATCCCTGTTCCTGGAGAAACGCCCGCAGGGCGTGCATGCAGCGGTGCTGATGTCGCCGATGCATGCGCCGGGAGCATTTCCGGAAGGAATGCAGCGGTGGGTTTGCGCTGCAGCACAACGGGCGCCCGCCGCGATAGCGACACGCTATGTTCCGGGTACGGGTCCCTACGATGTCATAGGGTACCCGTTCGCCGAGAACCCCCTGACCCAAAGCCGGGAGCGATACGATCACCTGCTGCACCTTTACCGGAAAAACCCGGCGGTGCAGATGGGAGGACCGACGATCCACTGGCTGGCCGAGGCCTGCCGATGGTCGGAACGGGCAAGGGAGTGTGCCGGTACCATACAAGTCCCGGTGCTGCTGCTGCAGGCCGGAGCCGATACCGTCGTATCCCCCGAAGCCCAGAGGCGGTTTGTAGAGGTCATGTCATCCGAATCCGCGGCGGCCTGCACCGCATTTTGCCTGCCCGGGGCCCGTCACGAACTGCTCATCGAGGCCGACCGTTACAGGATCCCTGCGGTGTCGGTGATGCTGGATTTTTTCACCGGAGAGATTGGAATATGACGCATGCCATAACCTACGACGACATCCTGCTGGTTCCCTCTTACAACCATTGGGAATCGAGAAGGATCGTGGATCTTTCCATGACGGACATGACGGGGAAGCTGACGCTGGCACTCCCGGTGATGACGGCCAATATGGACACCATCACGGAAGACGAGATGGCAAACTTCATCGGAGAAAGGGGCGGTGTCGGTGTCCTGCACCGCTTCATGCCCGTGGATCGGAACGTGGAGATGTTCCAGGCCTGCCGTTTCAACCCTTTCGTCTCCATCGGCTGCACCCCCGGTGAACTGGAGCGGGCCGAAGCCCTGCGGGATGCAGGAGCCGAGCGCTTCTGCGTGGATGTGGCCCACGCGCATGCAAAGTATGTGGGAAAAACCCTAAAAGAGATACGTCGGATGCTGGGAAAATCCGCCTGTATCATGGCCGGCAATGTCGCCACCTACGCCGGGGCCGACTACCTGGCCTCCTGCAGCGCCGACATTGTCAAAGTAGGCATTGGGGGGGGATCCGTGTGCACGACACGAATCAAAACCGGTTTCGGGATGCCCAACCTCACGGCCATCAAGGAGTGCTCCAGAGTGGACCGGTCCATTGTCGCCGACGGCGGCATTCGCTATGCCGGGGATATCGTGAAAGCCATTGCGTTCGGGGCGGATTTTGTCATGATCGGCAGCATGCTGGCCGGAACGGCCCCTACGCCCGGACCCGTTTTGGAACAGCGAACCGAGGACGGACAGGCCTGCAAGGTGAAAGTATACCGGGGAATGGCCAGCAGCGAGGTCCAGGAAGAATTCCACGGAGGAATGGCCGAATGGAAAACCGCCGAGGGCATCGCCACTGAAGTGCCCTATCGGGAGGACCACGAGGCCATCGTCGCGGATATCGTGGGCGGGCTGCGTTCCGGGTTGACCTACGGCGGCGCCATCACCATCAAGGAGCTGCAGCGGAAGCTCGACTACATCACCATAACACCCGCAAGTCGAATTGAAAGCCTTCCCCACAGGATCCTGTAGAGGCGCTATGCAGCGGAAACCAAAAGAGAGCGAAGACCGGCATACCGAAAAACGGAACCTCCCCCGGAGGGAGCTCATCGACCGCTTTATGCCCACCATCCGAAGAATCGTTTTGCGATACAACCGGCAGCTTCCACCACAGATCGACCTCGACGATCTGGTCAGCGCCGGGGTTGCCGGGCTTCTCACCGCTATCGAGAAATTCGATCCGGATCGGGGCAGCCACTTCGACGGATACGTCAACTATCACATCCGCTGGGCCGTGCTCAACGAGCTGCGCCAGTGGGACCATCTGACCCGAAGGCAGCGCCAGGCGGTCAAGCGGATCGAGGAAGCCTATCTGACGCTGGAGCGGAAACTGGAACGGGAGCCGACCGATGAGGAAATGATGCAGAAGGTGGGCTTGGGGCGCAGGGCCTACCATCGAAACAGGGCCCTGTCGAACCTGTCCTTTATCCGCTACGAAGACCAATGGAACGGCGACGGAGCTTCAGACCTGTTGTCCCTCATCTTCGCCAAGGAAGTGCGCGTTCCGATCACACGTGCCATCGCACGACTCCCGGAAAAAGAACGGAAGGTCATCGAGCTTTACTATCAAAAACAGAAGACGATGAAGGAAGCCGCTCAATCGCTGGAGGTGTCCGAAAGCCGGGCCTCTCAATTACACCGCCAGGCCCTTTCCCGCCTAGACCAGGTTCGACGGAAGCTGGAACGCATCGCCGTGGACAGTCGCGAGGGGTCGCCCTGCGGGGCGCGGTCCTGACCGGTTCCGATCCTGCCCGCGCCCCGCAGGGCCGGCATCAGCCGCATACGCGGCAATCCGTCAGGCATTGTTCGTATTCCGTTTCACGCTGCTCCGGAGCGATGGGGTTCTCACGGTCCCCCCAGAATCGGAAGATGCAGTTGCTAATGCAGGATCGCTCTTTACGAGTGATGTTTTGCTGTTCCATGATGGCCTCTCTTTCATCCTCTATTTCTTCGTCCTCTATCGCGAAGGGAACGAATGGATGACGCCCCCTGGGCCCCGCATCCGGGGTCCCCGCTTTGCATCGACCGGCGGCGAGCTTGGGGACGGGCGTTCTTTCGTCGCCGGTTCGCCTCGAAAAGATATGCATCGCGGACCGGCACGCAACCGTCGCATGCACGATCGCACCCGAATCCGCTTTAGGAGAGGAAATGGAAAGGCGGTGCCAGAGAACGCGCATCGAAATACCCAACGACACGGGTTTCCGCCCGATGGTGGGGGACTATACGGCTGCGCTGGCGGCGCACTGGGGTTTTTCCACGGCGGTCGCCGGCCGCATCCGGAAGGCCGTGGAAGAGGCGCTGGGGATCGTTTTCGACTTTGCCTTCGAAAACGGGCAACGGGGCCGGCTGGACCTGATCTTCGAACGGGCGGAGGGCGGCATCCGTATCGTTCTCCATGACGAAGGCCTGCCTCTGGACCCGGGCGTATCCGGCGCGGTGGAGGGGGACCCCTCCGAGGCTTGCGACCTTGACGGTCCCTGTGCGCGACTGTTCGCCCTGCGCCGATGGGTGGAAGAGGTCCGTTTCGACCAGCTGGGTCACCGCGGCAAATCCATAACGCTGGTTCAGCCCGCAGTGGAAGGCGACCCGCCGTCGCAGGGCGACGCCTGTCCGGCCGATGACCCAGATGCGGGGCCCAGTTACGAACCCCTGCCCGAACGCGATGGAGAAGCCATCACCGTTCGAGCCATGGCACCCACCGAAGCGGTGGCCGTGGCCCGATGCATCTACAAGTCCTATGGCTACACCTATCCTTATCACCACGTGTACGATCCACGAAAGATTGCCGCCATGAACCGGGAGGGAACCCTGTATTCCGCCTTGGCCGTGGATGCCGCCGGGGAAGTGGCCGGCCATTGCGCCCTGCAATTTCACGAGGGAGAACCGATGATCGCGGAAATGGCGCAGGGGGTCGTGGCACCGGAGTACCGCTCTTTGGGCATCTTACAGCGGTTGACCGAGCACCTGCTGGGTGAGGCGAGGCACCGCCGCCTCTTGGGTGTCTACGCCAGGCCAGTGACCCTGCACGACCGTTCCCAGCGGGTGGGGCACCGATATGGAATGACCGATTGCGGCCTGCAGCTGGCGATGATTCCCGGCAAAACCCGCTTTGCCGCCATGCCCCAATCCGATGGGGAACGCGTGAGCATGATGCTTCAATTTCGCTACCTGAACCCGCCGAAAACCCTGGCGATCCATTGTCCCTCCCGGCACCGCGACATGATCGTTCGGCTGTATCGCCGTCTCGGCGTACCGCATCTTCCCAGGTCGATCCACCGCACAGGGCGACGAATGCAGGGTTCTCCCCATTTTCGTGTCCGGGTCGTGGACGCCATGCGGTACGCGTGCATCGAAATCACGGCCTACGGCAGGGGCATCGTGGAAATCGTCGCCAGCCGGCTGCAAGAGCTTTGCCTCGAGCGCATCGAAATCATCCACCTCTTTTTGGATCTTTTCGATACAAGAACGGCCGCAGTGGCGGAGGACTTCGAACGAATCGGCTTCTTTTTTTCGGGCATTCTCCCCGGAGGGCTGCGGGGCCGGGATGCGTTGATTCTCCAGTATCTGAACAACGTGGCGGTAACGCAAAAGACGATCCAGACGCATTCGAGCCTTGCCGGAGACCTGGTTTCCTACGTTTTCCAGAAGGGTCGGCACGCCGGAGTCCTGCACGGACGGTAGTCGAGAATGCGATTCAGCTCGGACCGGTTTTGTGGTATGAGTTCAGGTTGCACGGTGCAAGGCCGGCCGTCCTCCAACCGGAAAGAAAGATTTCGACCACAACCCAGCTCGAAACGGGGCCCTGGAATTGATTCAGCTTTTTCGCCAATGGGTGGAACGGTATTTTTCGGACCCTCAAATCATCATCCTCGCGATCCTGCTGATCTTCGGGTTTCTGCTGATTTTCTTCTTCGGCGGGATTTTGGCGCCGGTGTTCGCCGCCATGGTCATCGCTTACCTTCTCGACGGTATGGTCGTGCGGATGGAACAGTGGAGGGTGCCGCGCATTTTCGCCGTTCTTGTGGTGTTCCTGCTTTTCGTCACCTGTGCTCTTGTCCTTCTGATCGGACTGCTGCCGTCCATCTCCCGCCAGGTCGCCCAGCTGCTCCAGGATCTGCCGTCCATGGTGGCCCGGGGACAGAAATTGCTCATGCGGCTTCCGGAGCGGTACCCCGAGATCGTCAGCGACGCCCAGATCCAGCAGTTTATCAATTTCCTGACCACCGGCCTCACCGGTCTCGGAGATCGTCTCCTGTCCCTGTCCCTGGCGTCGGTGCGCGGCCTGATCACGGCAATCATCTATATCATTCTCGTACCCCTGATGGTCTTCTTTTTCCTCAAGGACAAAAGCAAGATTCTCGGATGGATGAAGGCCTTTCTGCCGGAAAACCGAAAACTGGCCGACACGGTGTACCAGGAGGTCAACAACCAGGTGGCCAACTACGTGCGGGGCAAGGTCTGGGAGCTGCTGATCATCTGGGGAATCACCTACGCAACCTTTTCGCTGCTGGGAGTTCGATACGCCACGCTGCTTTCCCTGTTTGTCGGCCTCTCGGTGCTGATTCCCTATATCGGCGTCACGGTAATGTTTCTGCCTGTGGGCCTGGTCGCCTTCGCCCAGTGGGGCCTGACGCCGCCGCTTTTCTATGCTCTGCTGGCCTACAGCATCATTCAGCTGCTGGACGGCAACCTGCTGGCCCCACTGCTTTTGTCCGAAGTCGTAAACCTCCACCCTGTGGCCATCATTGCCGCGGTACTGCTGTTTGGAGGCCTGTGGGGGGTTTGGGGCCTGTTTTTCGCCATTCCTCTGGCGACCTTGGTGCACGCGGTGATCAAGGTACTGCTCGGCCGGCCGCAGAAGAATACGGAAAGCCGGGAGAA
>JAJDOA010000358.1 GCA_022340405.1 Desulfobacteraceae bacterium
GTCGGCCCACATCTCCTGGATGGAGTCGTTGGGGGTTTCCATCCGGTCCTTTACCCGCAGCGCCATGGCGCCGTGGACGCCGGAAGCGGCCATTTGGGTGATCCGCAGGCGGTTTCGCCTCGTGTCGGTGCGCTCGACGACGTCGGTTACGCTGCGATGGAGTTCGAACACGGCAACGATCATGACGGCGATGACCGCAAGGGTCACCAGCAGGGCCACACCCCGTTCGGAATTGCATGTTCCGAATGGATTGGTCATGAGCGCGGGCTCCTTCCCACCGGAACGGAAACCGTGGTCCGGTAGGTCCGCTCCTGGGAAGGGGTCTTCAATTTCAGCCGGATTTGGACGGCCGCCGGTGTGGCGTAGTCGAAATCCCCGTCGTCGGAGTCCCAGCGGTCGTGGACAGCCCCCTCGGCGTCGAGATATTCGAACTGCAGTTCGTCCACCGAGTCGCAAAGCACCGGATCCCAGGGATCCGAAACGAACGGCACCTCCTCGTACCACCGCTCCGCCCGCCGAAGGGCGAATCCCTCCGTGATGCTGCCGGTGACGTAGTAGACGACCCGTGTGACGCCGCCACCTGAAAAAAGGGACTGGGTCGAGGAAAAGGCCAGGCGGGGAAATCGCTTTCCGCCCTGGCTGGACAGCTCGCCCTCCACCCGGTGCGGGTCGCTGGAATCGTCCCCGTCCGGAACCTGAAAAACGGCCGCCGGCTGTGCGTACAACCCCTGCAGGTCGACGGCGATCCGGTTCATGCATGCCAAGGCGGTCTGGTCCTTTTGCAGGGATCCGTCCACCACATCGGATTTTCCGTACATGGCCTGAAAGGATGCGAACACAGTGACCACCACGATGGAAAACAGCAGCACCGCCACGAGGATTTCCAGGAGGGTGAAGCCGGGCGGCGATTGCCGGCATTCGGATTGTTGCGTGGATAGGCGCATATTTTTAATTCTTCTGGCACTGATTGCGCGGATTGCGCGGATTTGTTTTATGGCAGGGATTGTTCGAGCATTCGAACAATCCCTGCTGGGGCCATCCCGCCGTGGGCGGGAGAAAAAGCCTGTCCGAAACCTTGTTGCTCCGTGCTGATAAAAGCGCTTTGACTACCCCCTATCGCAAAGCGATCGGCATTCGTTGAGGCGGGCGGAGCCTTTCGTGAAACGAAAGGATCGTCCGTCTCAACTGTTTTCCCGCCGGACCCCCTCCGGCTCCTTGCCTTCAATCCGCTGAATCCGCGAAATCCGTTCCGAAAAGAAAACACCGCCCCTACCGCACCAACCGGTAGGTGCGAAGGCGGAACGACCGCCCCTGGGCCTCCTCGGACACGACCAGATCGATTCGCCGGAAATCCTCGCCGACCTCCCCGAGCTGCTCTCCGCCGACCCCCTCCACGGACAACTCCCAGCGGTAGCCGGGCTGATCCTGCCCGAAATCACCGCTCCTTGCCGTGGGAAGCTCCGGTAGCGCCGATTCGATCTCGGCCATCTTTTTCTGGGCCAACAACGCGGCCACCGCGTGAAAATCCGTTTCCTGCGCCAGCTGGATCGTCTGCCCGTTCAGCTTGTGCAGCGCCAGCAGCACCACGGCCACGACGCTCAAGGCCACCATGACCTCCAGCAAGGTGAAACCGGGCGGCGATTGCCGGCATTCGGATTGTTGCGTGGATAGGCGCATATTTTTAATTCTTCTGGCGCGGATTGCGCGGATGACCGCCGCAAGCAGCGGGGAATGTTCTGCCTGGCGGCAGTGCTGCGCAGCCCGGTAAGGAATTCTTCTAATTTGGATTCGCTCGCTAACCCTGCCGCAAGCGGCGGGGAATGCGCTCGCTGTTGCCGGTTCAAAATTAAAATTCAAGATTGAAGATTTCCGCCGTGGGCGGAAAACATTGGGTTCCGTTGGTTTTTCGTAGGGGAGGGGTTTATCCCCTCCCGTTCAGGCTTCCCGCTGCGCTGTAGCGGGAGGGTATAAACCCCTCCCCTACGGGAATGTAAAACCGCAACCGGGTGCAAAGCACCCAGTTTGAAATCAACCAAACGAAGGATCGTCCGTTTCAACTGTCTTTCAGAGAACCCGCGAAATCCGCGGCGAAAAAAACAATCACCCTCCCTCGATGTCGAGATATCCTTCGGAATAGGTCACGCGGGGGAGGAAGGCCTCGATGCGAAACGAGCGGTAGGTGCCGCGGTCGTCGCGCAGGTGGATCAGCGCTCTGTCGTTGTAGCCTGCCGGGAAGAACCGGAGTGACAGCTGCCCGGCCGTCTGCTTTTCCAGGCCTGGGCGTTGAACGTCCGCGATCCGAACGGTATCGGGCAGTGTGAAGCCGCCGAGCTGCTTCGGTGCGGTTTCCTGGGAATCGAACGACGCATCGGTGATCCAGAAGCGTCCGGTGTCGATGCCGATGTGCAGCACCAGGGGCGTGTTCTCGATAACGGCCTTAGCCTTCAGGGACGCCACGTTCTGCAAAATCCAGTTGGCCGCGTTACGCGAGTCGTCCCGCAGCGGCGAAGTGGTGAACTTCGGCAGGGCAATGAAGGACACGGCCGCCACGATGGACAGCACCACCACCAGCTCGATCAGGGTGAACCCCTCCCCTTCGGCGATGCGCCCCACCCTTATTCGATCTCCCACGAGCGGATGTCCTGGTTTTTCTTTTCTCCCCCCTCCGCCCCGTCGGCACCGTAGGAAATGAGATCGTAGTCGCCGTGAACGCCCGGGCTGAGATAAACGAATTCGTTTTTCCAGGGGTCCAACGGGACCTTCCCTTTCTCCAGGTATCCTCGGTCGCGCCAGCTTTGGGGAATCGGCTCGATTTCCGGCTTTTCCACCAGAGCCTGCAGGCCCTGCTCCGTGGTGGGGTAGAAACCGTTGTCGAGCTTGTAGAGCTTGAGAGCGGTTTCCAGGCTGCCGATCTGAACCCTAGCCTTTACCTGTTTGGCCTCTTCGGGACGGCCCATGATTCTCGGCGCGATCAGACCGGCCAGGATACCGAGAATGACGATCACCACCATGAGCTCGATAAGCGTAAAGCCGGCCGCGCACGCCGGCCGAAAGGCGAGGGCGCGGAACGACCTCGCGCAAGAGCTTTCTCCGGCACGCTTCGTCGACCGTCTGCGTTTGCGTTGCATCCTGTCTTTCATCGCTTCTCCATCAGGGCTCTCTTCTCCCCCTGACGTGGAGATCTGAAGTAGCTCGCAGCAAGGGGAATGGGAATTCTTGGTTGTATGGTTGAATGCATTTTTGCAGCAGATTACGCAGATTTTTTATTGTCTGTTGTTAGTTGTGGGTGCCGGTTTGGCCGACAGTTCCCGGACATCGGAGATCCGACCTCCGACATCGGACAGTCACCGTCCAACCAGCCGTTCCGGCTCACGGCTTACGGCTCACGGTTTCCTGCTCACTGCTTACTGTTTTTCCTGCTTACTGCTTACTGCTTTCTGCTTACTGGTTTTTTATCTTACCAACTGGTTCATTTCGAAAATGGGCAGGCAGACCGATAGGACGATAAACCCCACGATCGCCCCCATGACCAGAATCAGCATCGGCTCCAGCAGTGCCGTGGCGCTGACCACCAGCGTTTCCAGTTCGTTCTCGTAGGCATCGGCAACCTTGGCGAGGATGGGCTCGAGTTCCCCGCTCTTTTCCCCCACCTGGATCATCTGGATGCACAAGGCGGGAAAGACACCGGTGGCGGCCAGGGCATCGGCGAGCCCCATGCCTTTTTTCACCGACCGGGATGCTTCCTCGATGGCTTCGGCCACAAGGACGTTTCCCGAAATGTTGCGCACCACATCCAATGCGGTGAGCATCGTCACGCCGTTTTCCAGCAGCGAGCCCAGCGTGCGGGCAAACCGGGTGACCACCAGCTTGCGCTGAATGGAGCGGATCACCGGAAGGCGAAGCCGGAGGGTGTCGAAGAAGCGTTTGCCCCGCTGCGTGCGCGCGAAAACGCGGAGCGCCAGCAGCAGGGCCGCCGCACCCACCAGCAACAGCCACCAGTAGACGGCCATGAACCCGCTGACCTGAATCAATATCCGAGTCGGCAGAGGAAGCACCTGGTTCATGCTCGAAAAAATAGAAGTGATCCGGGGCACGACGTAGGTCAGCAGGAGAACCAGCACGAACAGTCCCACCACGGTCATCAAAATCGGATAGGTGAGCGCCGCCCGAATGCGGTTGGTCAGCGCCTGCTGCCGTTCGGTGATGTCGGCCAGGCGGTTGAGCACGATCTCCAGCGTTCCGGACGTCTCGCCGGCATGCACCATGTTGGTGTAGAGGGTCGAAAAAGTGCCCGGAAAGCGCCCCAGGGACTCGGCCAGACTCTTTCCCTCCAGAATGCCGTCCTTGACCTGGCTCATGATGCGCTTGCCCGAATGGCTACCGCTCTGCGAGATGACAGAATCCAGCGCCCCCACCAGCGGAAGACCCGCCCCGATGAGGGTTGCCAGCTGCCGGGTGGTCACGGCCAGCTCCGTCGGCCGGATCCTACCGGAAAACCCCAGCCGGGAAAGAAGGGACTCTCCCTCTTCCTTAGCCCCCGCCGTCCGGTCCTCCTGAACGCGGATGGGAAAGACGTTG
>JAJDOA010000359.1 GCA_022340405.1 Desulfobacteraceae bacterium
TTCTCATCATGCTCACTTCCGGTTCGACCGGAAAGCCCAAAGCGATCTGCCACAGCTTGGAATCGGTGGTCGGATGCGCCCGCTCTTTCGGAAACATTGCGCAATGGTCTGAAAGCACCCGAGTGTATCACGTGCTGCCCATGGCTTACATGGCAGGCTTCCTGAATCTTTTTTTGGCCGCCCTCCTTGCCGGCAGCACCCTTGTGGAAGGACCTCTTTTTTCCCCAGGTTCCGCCATCGATTTTTGGCGCATTCCTCTGGAAAGGCAGGTCAATGCTCTCGTCATCGTTCCCACGATAGCTGCCGCATTGTGCCGGTTGACAAGAAGCAGGGAAACCATCGATCGGGTAGGGGATCAGGTCCGACAGGTACAATCGACGTCGGCTCCCATCCCGATAGACCTAAGACATCGCTTTTTAGATACCTTCCGGATACCGCTGCAGGATTGCTATGGGATAACCGAGTTGGGCGGCCCCCTCTCCTTACAATCCAGGACAGACGCGGAACAAATGACCGATTGGAGCACCCCTTTTCCCGAACTGGGCATTCGAATCCGCTCCTCCTCGACGTTGTGGATTCAATCCCCCTTCCGCATGCTGGGATACCTCGACGGTGGGCGCCTGACATCCCCGGCAGACGCGGACGGCTACATGGACACTGGAGATGTCGCCGATTTCAAGGGAGGAAAGATCCGAATTACCGGTCGAATGAAAGATATCATCATCCGGGGCGGTATCAACGTTTTTCCCGGGCGGATCGAGTCCGTTGTCCGAAGGATCCCCGCGGTGGAGGATGTTGTTGTGGTCGGTAAGCCGCACGCCTTCTGGGGGGAGGAGATCGTAGCCTGCATCATCTCCGATACGACGAGCAAGGCATTCGAGGTCGATGTTCATCGACATTGCGAGCAATCCCTGTCTCTGCACGAAAGACCGGATCGCATCGTTTTTCTCGATTCCTTTCCCCGCTCCGTGATCGGAAAAATTCGAAAAGAGGATTTGAAAGAAGCCATCGATTGAAATTCCCGTTCATTTGCTGGAGTCGAGGCCATGGCACCCCAAATTGAGTGGCGGAAAAAATGCATAGGGCTCGAACCCATTGCCGATGCGTTTATCAACGGTAGGTACGTTCGACCGGAACAGGGGAAGGTATTCTCGAGGAAAAGCCCTGTCGACGGTCGTTCGGTGGGCCCCGTTGCAAGCTGTCAGCCCGCAGACATCGACGCTGCGGTGTCGTCGGCCAGGTCCTCTTTTGATGACGGGCGATGGCATCGGCTGCACCCGTCCCGGAAAAAGGAGATTCTTTTCGACTTTGCAGAGCGGATCGCCGAGCACGCCGAGAACCTTGCGCTGCTCGACGCCATCAGCATGGGAAAGCCCGTTTCGGTATGCCTTTCCCATGACATACCGTTGTGCATCCAATGCCTGAAATGGTACGCGGAAGCCATTGACAAAACCTACGAGAAATGCACTCCGGGCCGCCCTGACGCCATTGGCATCATCTCCAGGGAACCCATCGGCGTAGTGGGTGCCATATCCGCCTGGAATTACCCAATGGAAAACGTTGCCTGGAAAATCGCTCCGGCACTGGCGGCAGGCAATTCCATTGTGCTGAAACCGGCCGAGCAGAGCGCTTCGAGTGCGATCTATCTGGGGCAGTTGGCCAACGCGGCCGGTATTCCGGAAGGAGTTCTCAACATCGTACCGGGTCTAGGTGAAATCGCGGGAAAGGCGCTGGCGCTTCACGACGATGTCGATGGCATCTTTTTTACAGGATCCACGGAGGTGGGCAAGAAGATCATGACCTATGCGGGACAATCCAATCTGAAAAGAGTCGCTCTGGAATGCGGGGGGAAAAGTCCCTTCATCCTGCTGCAGGATTGCCCCGATCTGGAGGAAGCGGTCGCCGTTCTGGCCGATGCGATCTTCATGAACCAAGGGCAGACCTGCTCGGCCCCGTCTCGGTTGATCGTCGACAGGCAGGTTCACGGTGAAATCGTGGATCTGTTGATTCATCGGACCTCACGGTTCTTGCCCGGAGATCCCTTGGACGAGAGCTCGACTGTGGGTGCGATGGTCAGTCATGAACAATTGGAAAAGGTTCTCGATTACGTGTCCAGCGGTGTGGAGGAAGGCGCCGAGATCGTTGCCGGCGGAAAACCGGTACACACTGTCCCCGGCGGCGCCTACTATGCCCCGACCCTGTTGGTCGGCGTCCGGAATCACATGAGAATTGCCAGAGAGGAGATATTCGGTCCGGTTCTGTGCGTGATTCCGGTAGACGGGGTCGAGGAAGCCGTCCGCGTTGCCAATGACAGCATCTACGGCCTTGCCGCCTCGGTTTGGACCCGTGACATCAATACGGCCCATCAGGTCGCAAGGAGCCTGCGGGTTGGAACTGTCCATATCAATTGCTATGATGAAGCCGATATCACGGCTCCGTTCGGCGGCTTCAAACAGTCCGGCAGCGGAAGCAAAGACAAGTCGTTGCAGGCACTGAACGACTATTCCGAGTTCAAGACGACCTGGTTGAAGCTGCGGTAAGGGCGTGGGCTGCACGGGGGAGGGCGGATGGTTGGCGGATACGAGAGAAACGAATTGATGGACTTCGGATTCGTGCATGTCGGCGAAGACATTACCGTCTCCCGAGATACGAAATTCTACGACATCCGCGACGGGATCATCGGAAACGGCGTCCGCATCGATGATTATTCGATATTGACAGGATCCATCGTTTTCGGTGATTACGTGCACATATCTCCCTTCTGTTTTCTCAGTGGAACCGGTGGGGTGATCGAGATGAAGGATCGATCGGGGATAGGGTCTCATGTGAGCGTTTTCACCAAGTCTGCCGACTATCGGAGCACGCTGGAAATCGGAGACCGAAAGGTCACCGGCCCCGTGGTGATCGGATACCGATGCCAAGTCGGATCCGGATGTCGGATTCTGCCCGATGTGACCATCGGCGACGATGCCAGCATCGGATCGAACGCTGTCATCAGCGTCGATGTAGCCCCCCGTGCCATTGTCGTCAGCCGAGGCCTTGGGATCGTAACGGTGGGAACGAGGAGAAGATAGTGGGGAGCACCGCGGAAAAGAATTCTCGGCCGACGCTGTCCGTCGTCACCTCTCTGTACCATTCCGAGGCATACGTCGACGAATTTTATTCTCGGATGAAAGGGGCCCTGACGACGA
>JAJDOA010000370.1 GCA_022340405.1 Desulfobacteraceae bacterium
GGAAAACATGCTTCCGATTCTAACGCAAGGAATGATACAAGAAATGGGGGGTGCCGAAGCGCCTGTGCGCCCGCCGAAAGAGGTCTTCGGAGTCCGCGAGGAACAACCTCGGGCTCTCAAGTGATGGCCGCAAGGGAAAGGGGAAGGGAATGCAGCTGAACATCGCCCAAAAGATCTTCGGTATCGCTGCGGTGGTTCTGATCCTGATGGCTGCTGTCGCAGCTTTTTCCATTCACATGGCAGCGGAAATCAGCAAGGAGCTCGAGGCGGTGGTGGGAAAATATTTGCCCCTTAGCGATACTATAGGGGACATCAATGTCAGCATTTTAGAGAAGGGGATGTTGCTGCAAAGGCTGTTCGCCCTTCCCGAAGAAACTCCCCGGGCGATCGCCAGAATCGAGACGCTGGACGATGGCGTGAATGATACCTTCGAGAAAGCCCACAGGCTCTTTACAGCGGAGGAACGGTCCCCCCATCCACCGGAGAGCATTTTGCTGTTGAGTCGCTCTCTTTCCAGCCTCGAACGGGAATATCGGAGGTTCGAAAAACAGGGATTCGCATTGATCGCTCTCCGGGAAGCGGGGGACGCGACCGCCTTCGAAGCCCTGTTGCCGGAACTCAACCACCAGCAGGACAACATCGCCGCCGAGATCTCCAAGCTGCGCCGCCACGTCGAAACCGTGGCCGAACGGTCCGTCCAGCGTGCGGACAGGGAAGAGAGAATTCTCGTCTGGGCCAACTCTGTACTGACGGCCCTCGCCGCCATATTGGGCCTTGGATTTGCCGCCGCCACCACGTTCATGCTGGTAACCAACGTCCGCAACCTGGTCCGCGGCGCGGAGGCTGTCGAGGGGGGAGATTTGGACACGGAGGTGCCCGTCATGACCCGAGACGAAGTCGGCAGATTGACGGGCTCCTTCAACAAGATGGTGGATGGACTGAGAATGAAGGAACGGATCAGCGACACCTTTGGCAAGTACATGGATCCGCGGATCGTGGCCCAACTTCTCGAAAACCCGGAAATCACCGAAGGGGGCGGTGAGCAGCAGGAAATGACCGTCATGTTCGTCGATCTCAAGGGTTTTACTTCCATATCCGAGAAGCTGCCCCCGGATGACCTGGTCCGCCTGATCAACGAATTCTTCACGATGATGACAGAAGCCATATCCTCCCACAAGGGAGTGGTCGACAAATTCATGGGAGATGCCGTCATGGCATTCTGGGGGCCTCCGTTCACCTCACCGGGCGAACATGCCGCACTCGCCTGCAGGGCTGCGCTGGCGGCGGTGGAGAACCTGAATCGCTTTCGGGTCGATGTGCAGGAAACGTTGGCAACCCGGCCGGAGGGTCTGCACATCGACCTGCGGATCGGCATCTCCGCAGGCGATATGATTGTCGGGACCATCGGCTCGAAGGCGTCGAAAAGTTTTACGGTCATGGGGGATCCGGTCAATCTGGGTTCCCGACTGGAGGGCGCCAACAAAACCTATGGCACCCGGATCCTACTGTCGGAACGCGTCCGCTATCTGGCTGGACAGGCAATCGAAGTTCGTGAACTCGACCTTATCCGTGTCAAGGGCAAGACGGAACCGACGCGTATCTTCGAGCGTCTCGCTGCTGAGCGGGTGGCGGATCGTTTCCCGGCGGGCTTGACCGCCTACCGGAATCAGGACTGGGAAACCGCGGAGCGCGAGTTTGCATCCTGCCGGGCCATGGATCCAACCGATTCGGCTTCCGGCGTCTATCTGGAACGCATTGCCTACCTGAAAGCGAACCCTCCTGGATCGGATTGGGACGGGGTCTGGGATTTTACGACAAAATAGGGGCAAGGATTAAGGGCTGTTTCTAAATTCGGTTCAAAAAATCCACCAAACCGTTCGCTTGCTCCTCTTGTCGCTTCAGCAGGAGGGCTTTTCGTTTCAAGGCCTTTTCCGTCCATTCGGCCTTGTTGTCCAGGACCGTCTGCACCCCTTCGATCCACGCGAAACCGCTCGCCTTGTAGGGAATCATCAGGGCCCCCTCTCCCACAGCCTCCTGGATGCCGGGAAGGTCCGTGGCAATGGTGGGGACACCGCACAAGATCGCCTCCGCGGCCGCCATCCCGTACCCTTCCGCCCGGCTGGGAAATGCAAACACCTCCCCCCCCCGGTAAAAGGACCGGATGTCGTCCACGAACTCCTCGCTGTGCACCCGGCCGGACACCCAGACGGGGAAATCGATGAGGGGCAGGAAGGTTTCAAACCCGTTTCCCCACCCTCCTTTCAGAATTCGGTGTGTCCAGCGGTCGTCACCGTAATTGACGATAATGGCCATGTTCAAAGCCCCTTTGGGCGGTATGGGGTTCAGCATGGACACCGTGACGTGGGGAGAAAGAGATTCGCAGGGGGTGTCGACGTCCAGGGGGATGGGCGGGTGCAGGGTAAAGGACGGTATCGTTTCCAGGGGATCCAGGAACATCCGTGTCCAGTTGTTGCTGGTGATCAGGAAATCGATCCCCCATTGGAGGGGAGAATCCTCGGCATCGTGGTGTCGTGTCTTTCCGGATCGTTCCGACTGGTAGACCGTTGCGAGCGTTTCCTCCCAACTTTCCGTTTTGAGATAAACACTCAGCAAATCCAAGAGCAGCGGCATGGCGGCGTATTCATGCCAGACGCAGCCGACCTTGATTCCCATGGACTGCAGGTCCTTGACCAGGGCTTTTTTTTCAAAGGGATCCTGGCTGAGTACGACGTGGGTCGGTTCGAATCGTCCGGCCCACTGGAGCACATCCGCCTTCCATTTCGGAAACGCCTTCCGGGCATACGCATCCACCCATGAAAAATTCCCCGGCTCGGGCACATTTCCGATCCGCTCGACCGGAAACGAATCGGATCTCGAAACGGCGGTGGATTCCGGCGAGGCCGTCACGGCGCCGATGGAGATTCCCTTTTCCCACAACAGTTCTCCCATCCGGTGGATGTAAACGGTGGCACCGCCCCGAATCGGCGGCCACCAGAGGCTGATCAATCCGATGGCAATCTGTTTGGACTTCATATCGTGACACCTCGCAAGAAAACGTCCGGAAGCGATCTCACCATAGTCTTTTGGCCCACTCTCCGCTTTGGATCCTCATTTCCTGTCCTCGACACACTGAGGTATATCCATCGGAGATCCCGGGCTCTTCCCGGGGAACCCATATCTTAATTTGGAGATGGTTTCAAAGTGGAGTCGAATGGATCATCCGTTGAATGACTCGCCCCGATCTGTTTCCTAACCCAATCGGCATTACCGGTGTTGACATCGTCAGGATATAATGTTGCAAATCCTTTGATCAGACGCTCGAAGCGGCTGATCGCAACCAGCTGCTCTTTGAGCGTAAAATCTGGATGGCT
>JAJDOA010000134.1 GCA_022340405.1 Desulfobacteraceae bacterium
GGGGCCATGCTGTGGGGATCGGTCACCCTTTCGAGCAGACAGCCGAAGGCATTCGCCGCTATCTACAGCAGAGGAGCAGCGATGCCGTGCGTTTGGTTATGGTTTCGGATACCCTGGAACCCATAGCCGAACCCCCACAAAAAACCCCCGCCAGGGATTTCTCCGGCTGACGGGGGCGATGTCGGTGACGCCGCTGCGCAAAAGCAGCAGCGGTTATTTTTTATCTTCGTTGACCTCCTCGAAATCCGCATCCACGACGTCGTCATCCGGAGCGGCACCGGCATTTCCCGCATCCGCACCGGCTTCACCCGATCCAGTCCCCGCGGCGCCCTCCGAGGCGGAGGCCTGCTGGTACATCGCTTCGGCCAGCTTGTGGGAGACCTGGGTCAGTTCCTCGCTCAGCCGCTTGATTTCGTCGGCATCGTTACCTTCCATAGCCTTTTTCAGGGCGGAAACGGCTTCCTCCACCTTCGACTTGGTGGCCTCATCCACCTTGTCTCCCAGATCCCGGATCGATTTTTCGGTGGAATAAATCAGGGTATCGGCGTGGTTACGGGCCTCGACAATCTCACGCTTACGCTGGTCCTCGTCGGCATGGGATTCCGCATCGCGCACCGCCTGATCGATCTCCTCTTTGGACATACCGCTGGATGCAGTAATGCGAATGGTCTGCTCCTTGCCGGTGGCGAGGTCCTTGGCGGAGACGTTCACGATGCCGTTGGCGTCGATGTCAAAGGTGACTTCGATCTGCGGCACGCCCCTCGGCGCCGGCGGAATGCCGGTCAGCTCGAAACGTCCTAGCGTCTTGTTGTCCGGCGCCATTTCCCGCTCCCCCTGCAGGACATGAATGGAAACGGCAGGTTGGCTGTCGGCCGCCGTCGAAAATATCTGGCTTTTTTTGGTGGGGATGGTGGTGTTCTTTTCGATGAGTTTCGTCATCACTCCGCCGAGGGTTTCGATACCCAGCGACAGCGGGGTGACGTCGAGCAGCAACACATCATGGACATCGCCCTTGAGGACGCCGCCCTGGATGGCCGCACCAATGGCCACCACCTCGTCGGGGTTGACCCCGCGGTGCGGTTCCTTCTCGAAAATCTTCTTGACGCGCTCCTGCACGGCCGGCATGCGGGTCATGCCGCCCACGAGAATGACCTCGTCGATTTCTCCCGCGGGAAGTCCAGCGTCTTTCAGAGCGGTCCGGCAAGGACCCTCCAACTTGTCGAGCAAGTCGGCCACCAGGGCCTCCAGCTTGGCTCGGCTGATCCGGATGTTCATGTGCTTGGGACCACTGGCATCCGCTGTGATGAAAGGCAGATTGACCTCGGTCTCCATGGACGAGGAAAGCTCCATCTTGGCCTTCTCGGCGGCCTCCTTCAGACGCTGCAGCGCCATCTTGTCGCTTCGCAGGTCGATGCCCTGGTCCTTTTTGAACTCGTCTGCGAGGTAGTCGATCAGGCGCAGGTCGAAATCCTCTCCTCCCAGATGGGTGTCTCCATTGGTAGCCTTGACCTCGAAGACCCCTTCCCCGATCTCCAGGATGGATATATCGAAAGTGCCGCCGCCGAGGTCGAAAACGGCGATCTTTTCATCAGACTTCTTGTCCAGTCCGTAGGCCAGGGAGGCGGCCGTCGGCTCATTGATGATGCGCATCACGTTGAGGCCGGCAATTTTGCCGGCATCCTTGGTGGACTGGCGCTGGCTGTCGTCGAAGTAGGCAGGCACGGTGATCACCGCGTCGGTCACTGTCTCTCCCAGGTAATCCTCGGCGTACTTTTTGATGTAGCTGAGGATGAAGGAGGAGATTTCGGCGGGGCTGTACTGCTTTCCCTTGAGGTTGATCCGGATGTCGCCGTTTTCCGCCTCCTCGATTTTGTACGGAAGGATCTTCACGTCATTCTGTACTTCTGTAGAGCGGAATTTCCGGCCGATCAGACGTTTTACGCCAAAGACCGTGTTTTCCGGATTCGTGATGGCCTGCCGCTTGGCCACCTGGCCCACCAAACGCTCCCCGCTCTGGGACACGGCCACGCTGGACGGCGTTGTACGCCCTCCTTCCGTGTTGGCAATGACTTTGGCTTCACCGCCCTCCATTACGGCCACGCAAGAGTTGGTGGTCCCCAGGTCGATTCCGATGATCTTACCCATGTTCCTTACCTCCTTACACCTCGATAGCTTGTAGGGCTTTCCAGATTCCGATAGACATCATTCACATACGGTTTCGTATTCCCGTCAGTCGCTTTCATCCTCCGGTGTTGCCTTTTTGGACACCACCACCATTGCCGGTCGGAGCAAACGGTCGTGCAACGTATACCCCTTTTGAATCTCGTTGAGCACCGTATTGTCCGGTTGGTGATCGGTTTCCTCCTGCATGAATGCCTGGTGGTATTCGGGGTCGAATGGCTCCCCCACGGAGGTGAATGATTTTACACCGTGCTTGTTCAGCACGCGAAGCAGCTCCGAAAGGGTCATCGAAACCCCTTGAACGATGCTCTCGTCGCCCGGCGAATCCCCTGCCGAGGATGCAATGGCCCGTTCAAGGTTGTCGACCACCGACAGCAGATCCGACAGCAGCGCCTCGGTGGCGAATTTTCGTATGCCTTCGATTTCCCTTTGGGTGCGCTTCTTGTAGTTGTCGAACTCCGCCGTCGTCCTCAGCAGGCGGTCATAGTTATCAGATGCCTCCTTGCGGGCGATCTCCAACTGGGATTCCAATTGCTGGACAATCTCGTCCTCGACGACGTCCGAAGGGGAGGCATCGTCATCGGACGAAATCATTTCGTCCTGATATTCTTCGTCCTGGACCTGAACTTTCGTCCCTTCGTTGCTTGGCATAACCAGACCGTTTCTCCTAAATTTCCGAAGATGAGTGCGTTTCGGCAGATCGATGAGTGACCCGATGAGTGACCCAATAATAAGGTCGGTTGCCCTGTTGTCAAGCAACGCCTCGGAAAGGAAAAACGATGAGAAAAAGAGGGGTTCGGTCGGTTCTTAGGGTAAAGTGGAACATGGGGCGGTTTGGTTGTGCACCCTCCATCGCATCCGGCCGGCTGTCGACGGTCCAGCGTATCGACCGGGAGCACACCGCGACACAGACTGCATCGCTTATCGCTGCTTCCTTCCGGACCTGACGAGATTCGCGACCGCCTGTTGCGCGGGGACCGATCGAACCGGACCGAACCCACCGGCGCATGATTCTCAGGAGGGAGTTCAGCCCCGCATGAAGCGGATTTCGGGTACAGGGCACCGCTAACTCCCCGCCTAGCACAACCGGCCCCAGACTATAAGGGAATTCCACGATTTTTCAAGGGAAAAGGAAATTGACTTGGGACAGCGTACATCTTACTCTTGCACTACCGCGGAAATGAGATCACCGACCCAAACGGACCGCGGACAGTCGGAGGAGAGTGCATTGCCGGATCCGAGAGGCCGCACCGAAGACGAGCTGTTGCAGAGAATGCGGCGGGCCCTGAAAGAACACCGCATGGTGCGGCGGGGAGACCGCCTGTTGATCGCCGTTTCGGGCGGGCCGGATTCCGTCGCCCTGCTGCACCTGACCCGAAGACTGGCCATGGAATTCGGTTTGCAGCTGTCGGTGGCGCATGTACACCATGGTTTGCGGTCGGCCGCGGCCGACAGGGATGCGCGGTTCGTCTCCGAGCTGGCCGGGTCCATGGGAATGCCGTTCCATATCCGCCACGCCGATGTGGGGCGTCACGCCGCACGCCACCGATTGTCGCTGGAGGAGGCGGGTCGGCAGCTCCGGTATCGGCTGTTGAAGGCGGTGGCCGACGCACACGGGTATGGGCCGATTGCCACCGGACACCAGGCCGACGACAACGCCGAGTCGATCCTGATGTTCCTGCTGCGAGGCAGCGGCATGCAGGGCGTCTCCGGCATCGAACCGATTCTGGAAGATCGTTGGATCCGACCCTTGCTCGGCGTGGGAAAGGAAGAAATCCTGCGGTTCCTGCACGAACGGGGACATCGATATGTGGAGGATGCGTCCAACAAGGACGATCGCTACATGAGAAACCGCATCCGCAACGAACTGATGCCCCTGCTGCGGGAGCGTTTTACACCGGCCATCCGGCAGCGTCTCGAGACGTTTTCGCACATCGTGGGGGATGAAAACCGCTGGATCGAAGAAACGGTATCCCCGTGGATGACATCGGCGATCGTGGAGAAAACGGATGGCAGGTTGGATTTGTCCATCGACGAACTGGCCCGCCATCCCAGACCGATTCAGCGTAGGCTCCTTCGCCGGGCGATTGCGTCGGTTCGCGGAAACCTCAGGCGCATCGGGTTCGATGCCGTAGAGCGAGGGCTGGATCTGCTGGATTCCAAACAGTCGGCCGCCGTCTGCCTGCCCGGAAGACTTCGCATCTCGCTGGAGAGGGACGGCTGTCTGACGCTGCGTACCGGAGGGCCGGAGGAGCCGGAAGCCGTTTCGCCTTTTGCCGTGACCATACCGGCGCCCGGCAGGTATCCAATACCGGAGATCGGTTCAGTAATGCGGTTTTCCACTGTCCCGGTACCCTCCGCAGAGAGGCTCCATACCGCTGGACACGGCATCGCCTTTTTTGATATGAGTACGATACAATTTCCGCTGATCGTAAGGAATTTTCGCCCCGGGGACCGATTTCGGCCCCTTGGATTGCAAGGAACACAGAAGATAAAAAAATTTTTTATCGACCGAAAGGTGCCTCGTACGGAACGAAGCCGCATCCCTCTGGTGGTATGCGGCGATGCCGTCGTCTGGATCGCGGGTCAGCGACTGGACGAGCGGGTCAGGGTCACGGCGTCCACCCGCCAAGTATTGCAGGTGGAATGGCGTTCGGCCGGTCATGACCGGCCGGTGCACGGAAACGATGCGTACTGAAGGCAGTGCAGGAGGAAAAGCCGCTTGAATCCATTTTACAAAAACCTCGCTTTGTGGCTGGTCATCACGCTGATGATGATCATGCTCTACAACCTGTTCAACCAGCAGCATCTGGCCGAAACCAACATCAGCTACACCGAATTTCTTCGGATGGTGGAGAACGAGAGCGTCAGCGAAGTTCTCATCCAGGGCCAGGAGTTGCTCGTCACCGATATCAATCACAAGCGCTTCAAGGTGTACGCTCCCCAGGACAACGAACTGATCGGCACGTTGAGAAGAAAGGGGGTGGTCATCACGGCCAAACCTCCCAACGAGTCGCCCTGGTACATGTCCGTTCTGGTTTCCTGGTTTCCGATGATTGTTCTCATCGGGGTGTGGATCTTCTTCATGCGTCAAATGCAGTCCGGCGGAGGCAAGGCCATGTCCTTCGGAAAGAGCCGCGCGCGGCTCATGTCGGACCAGCAGGCCAAGGTCACGTTCGAGGACGTGGCCGGCATCGACGAGGCCAAGGAGGAGCTCAGCGAAATCGTGGAGTTTTTGAAGGACCCCAAAAAGTTCACACGCTTGGGAGGCCGAATTCCCAAGGGCGTACTGCTGATGGGCATGCCCGGCACGGGAAAGACGCTGCTCGCCCGCGCCATCGCCGGGGAGGCGGGAGTACCCTTTTTCAGCATCAGCGGATCGGATTTCGTGGAAATGTTCGTTGGCGTGGGAGCTTCGCGCGTCCGGGACCTTTTCGTGCAGGGCAAGAAAAACGCCCCTTGTATCATCTTCATCGATGAGATCGACGCGGTGGGGCGGCACAGGGGGGCGGGCCTTGGCGGCGGTCACGATGAGCGGGAGCAGACCCTGAATCAGCTCTTGGTAGAGATGGACGGCTTCGAATCCAACGAGGGTGTGATCCTGATCTCGGCAACAAACCGACCCGATGTCCTGGATCCGGCACTGCTGCGACCCGGGCGTTTCGACCGTCAAGTCGTCGTTCCCATGCCGGACATCAGGGGACGCGAGAAGATTCTGAAAGTGCATCTGAGAAGGACCCCCATCGCCGATGAGGTCAAACCCACCATCATCGCCAAGGGAACCCCCGGTTTTTCCGGAGCCGATTTGGAAAACCTGGTCAACGAAGCGGCGCTGCTGGCCGCCAAGCGGGGCAAAGAGAACGTGGAGATGGTCGACCTGGAGGATGCCAAGGACAAGGTCTACATGGGGCTGGAACGCAAGTCCAAGGTCATCCGGGAAGAGGACAAGAAGGTTACCGCTTACCACGAGGGCGGCCACGCCCTGGTGGCCCGCTTCTTGCCCAACACCGATGCCATCAACAAGATCACCATCATCCCGCGCGGACGGGCGGCCGGTGTCACGTGGTTTCTACCCGAAGAAAGAGACTTCAAGTTCAAGGACCAGCTGGAGAGCGAATTGTCGGTGGCTTTCGGCGGCCGGGCGGCCGAGGAACTGATCTTCAACCGCATCAGCACCGGGGCCTCCAATGACATCAAGCAGGCCACCGAACTGGCGCAACAGATGATTCGCACATGGGGCATGAGTGAAAAACTCGGGCCGCTTTCCTACGCAAAGGGCGAGGAGCAGGTTTTTCTTGGCCGGGAGATCGCCCAACACCGGGATTATTCCGAGGAGACTGCGCGCAGGATCGACGAGGAAGTCCATAACCTGATCGACAGGGCCTACGGGAGAGCCGCCGAGATTCTGCAGGAGAACATCGATGTTCTGCACAAACTGGCCGAGATGCTGCTGGAAAGGGAAACCGTAATGGGTAAGGAGCTCGACGAACTCATTCTATCCATGCGCCCCGGACACACCTTTTCCACCCCTACGGACACCGTAGACGAGTCGGAGCCCGAAACCGGCCAAGAGAGCGGTGAACCGGACGAACCGCCGCCGACCGGAGACACGGAGGACGGCGAGGCATCGGGAGACGACGGCACCGAGGGCACGGCCGGACCCACCGGAGACCCGGAATCGAAAGATCCGGATTGAAGCCCACATCTCCTTTTGAGCGACGGACGCTTGCCGAATGAAACCCAGAAAATCCTATACCCTCTCCTGGCCCAGGCACCGCCTGGAGTTGGGCTCCCGTACGGCGGTCATGGGTGTACTGAACGTGACCCCGGATTCCTTTTCCGATGGTGGACGATTTTTTTCGCCCGAGGAGGCCCTTCGTCAGGGCCTCCGGCTGGTGGAGGAGGGCGCTGACATCCTGGACGTGGGCGGAGAATCCACGCGCCCTTTTTCGGATCCCGTTTCCGAGGAGGAGGAAGTCCGCAGGACCGTTCCGGTCATCGAAGCGCTGGCGGAGGCCGTATCGGTCCCCATATCCATCGATACCACCAAAGCCTCCGTTGCAAAACGGGCGCTGGAAGCCGGTGCTTCCATGATCAACGACGTAGGCGCACTGCGCATGGACCCTGCCATGGCAGAGGTGGCCTCTGCCTTCCAGGTTCCACTGATCGTCATGCATATGCTCGGCACACCGAAGACGATGCAGGTGGCACCCGACTACAGGGATTTGCATGGGGAAATATGCACCTTTCTTCAGGAGGCCATAGCCCGGGCCGAACAGGCCGGGGTGCCCCGCGGAAATATCATCATTGATCCCGGAATCGGATTCGGCAAAACCGTGACGCACAATCTGCAAATCATCGGAGGGCTGGAAGCGTTTGCCTCCCTGGACTGTCCCCTGCTTGTCGGACCCAGCCGAAAAGCCTTCATCCGACACCTGCTCAAGCCCGAGGGGGCATCCGATCTACCGGCAGACCATCCGATGGTGGAGATCGGAACCCATGCAGCGGTTGCCGCCGCCGTGCTGCAAGGCGCCCATATCGTCCGGGTTCACGACGTGGCCGGCGCGCGTGCAACGGTAACCATCATCGATGCAATCCGGATGGGATAACCGCCGATGCACACCAGTGTTTCTTTCCCGGGCTCCAACGGCGACATCTCGACACGCCGGCAACCCACATCACGCCCGGTCGTCGCGCTGCAGGCCTTCAGTGTTCTTTTGGCGCTTTGTCTCTGGATGGCGCTGTATTCGTGCACCCCGGAACGAGAAGCCGAAATTTCCCTACCGGTCCGAACCGTCGGACTGGCCGAGGGCCTGGTGCTGCTGGCCCAGCCACCGCTTCACATCGCCGTGACCCTTCGCGGCAAGCCCTCCGCCATCGAGAAACTGCTGGGCGCGGACCAGCCGTATACCCTCGATCTGGATGGCGTGGGACCTGGCCGCCACCAATTTCCCGTCACGCTGGAACGGATCCCCCTTCCTGTCGGACTGGAAGTGCTGAAAGCGGAACCGACCGTTTTAGAGGTTCATGTGGAACGGGAAATGACGAAAACGGTCCCCGTCAGCCTGTCGTTCACCGGCGATCCCCCCGAAGGATACCTTGTTTCCGGCAGCGAGGCGACTCCGGCGGAGGTGACACTGTGCGGCCCGGAATCCGTCCTGGCCCCCATCGAGACCATACTGACGAAGGCTATCGATTTGTCCGGCCGCACCCAATCGTTCCGCCAGGAGACGGCTCTGGAATTGATCGAAGGGATTCGAACACAGCCGGAGGATCAGTCCATTCTTGCCGATGTGACGGTGGCCGAGCAGAGCACCACCCGCCGGTTGGAGCCCATACCGGTGGTGGGGCTCGGCTCCGATAGGGCCGTTACCGTCGTGCCCAAGGAGATTCAGCTGGAGGTGGTGGGGCCGATTCGCTCGCTGGACAAGCTGCCGCAGACGGAAGGCTTCCGGGTTTACGTGGATTTGGAAGGGCTCAAACCCGGGGTTTACGTACGCCGCGCCACCATCGAATTGCCGGTGGGCATCCAGCTGATTCAGGCAAAGCCGAAACTGTTCACCGTTACCATCTCCGAAACTGCAGGACAGCCTGAAAAACCGCCCGAATGACAACTGCGCCGGATCGAAACACAATGTTGCCGGTGCGCAGAAGGGGGTTGCAGAGAATGCTGCTGGTGATCGACATCGGAAACACCAACATCGTGATGGGCGTTTATGAGGGAAGAGTCTGCCGGGCCGACTGGAGGGTCCGCACGGAGCGAAACACCACCGAGGACGAGTTCAATGTCCTGGCCTCACAGCTGTTTTCAGAGGAGGGGATCGATCCCGCGGCCATCACCCATACCATCATTTCCTGTGTGGTCCCGCCGATGGTCCCCATTTTAAGCGCTTTCTGTCGCAAATATCTCCACCACACGCCACACTGGGTGGATGCCCGCTCCACGGCGCAGATGTCGATCCTCTGCGACAATCCAAACGAAGTGGGAGCGGATCGCATCGTCAACGCGGTGGCGGCCTTTGAAAAATATCGTAGGAGCCTGGTGGTCATCGATTTCGGCACCGCAACGACATTCGATGCCATCTCCGAGGAGGGAGCCTACCTCGGGGGCGCGATTTGCCCCGGCATTGCGATCTCCGCAGAAGCGCTGTTCCAAAAGGCATCCAAGCTGCCCCGCGTGGAAATTTTCACGCCCCCGGCAAAGGTTGTCGGCAAGGATACCATCACCAGCATCCAGTCCGGCATCATTTACGGGTATGCGTCCCTTGTGGAGGGAATGGTCGACCGAATGAAGACCGAGATGAAGACCGACCCGGCGGTGATCGCCACCGGGGGACTGGCTCACCTGATGCGGGAGGCGTCAAGGTGCATCGACGCCGTGGAACCGAACTTGACCCTGGAAGGCCTGCGAATCATCCACGAACGAAACGGGATGGGTGGGGAAAAAGCGCAGTGCAGAGGACCCGAACCGCGGGGATAGGACTCTCTTTTTGTTTGCCTCAAAATTCGGGCCCCGTTTCCTCAGTCCTACCGTCCGTCCAGCCCGGTGGCGGACTCCAACGCCCGAATCTGCTCTCGGATCTCGGTCCGCTCCCGGTCGGTAAGGGAATCGTTCTGCAGTCTCCGGCGCAGGGCGAGCAGCTGCATTTCCTCCCGGTAGGCCGCACAGGTGGGTTTCATTCCGCACCTACGCCCTTCCCGCCTTGACCATGGCATCCCGATAGACCTTATAGAAGGCTGCGTTTTCGGCGACCGCCTTTTTCAGGATCTTTTCGAAGTCGTTCAGGTTCTCGCGGTTGATCACGATGTTGACGCTGTTGTGGAAGGCCGCCATGTTGTCCATCGTGCGGAATCGCTCGGTGATCAGAACAACGAACATGTTGCGCCGATCCTCCATGGAAAGACGCTCCAGGTAGCGCAGCACGTTGTTCTGGTCCGGATTGCGCGTGTCGAACATCTCGTTGAGCACGATGACATCGAAGAGATGATACCGCATCTGCTTGAGCACGGCCCGCGAGTTCTCCGGAGAAGTGAGATAATAGCCCATGGACTTCAGCCTCTGGGCCATCTGTTCCCGAACGGCCGCATCGGGCTCGCACAGCAGGGCCGTCTCGGCCCCCTCCTCGAGAAAATCGAAGGGACGGTCCGCGGCGTCGTAGGCCCCCGCCGCGCCGGACGACTGGGTGGAAGTTGACGCAGCGGGCTTCGGTTCCGCTTTGGCTTTGGCCGCGCCGCCCCGGGGATCCACGGAGAATTTTTTCTTGCACTTGGGGCAGGTGATGGAAAAAGCCTGGTCCTTGGGGACTTTTTCATCGGGAATCTTGAACTTGGACTGACAGTGTTCGCACGCGACGTCCATGGCCTTCTCCTGTCGGGAATGGTTTTTCTCGATTTTCCGCAGAATCGGTTCGAATTGAAGACTCCCCGTCGCCCCGGTGCCCGGGATTTCCGCTTCGCTCCAACAAGCGGCGGGGAATGCGCTCGCTGACGCCGGTTCAGAATTTCTGTTTGGAGTAGTCCGTGTCCACCTGCAAATCCTCGATATCCGTGGTGGCCTCGCCTTTCTCGGATTTGACCATGTCGATCCCCCTGCCCACGACCCCTCTTCTGGATGCATAGGCCATGGCCGTTTCCTCGGAAATCGACCCCTTTTTGTACAGGCCGACGATGTAATCGTCGAACGTGGTCCACCCGAAGGCGGAAGAAGCCTGGATGATCTCGTAGAAGGTCTTGCCTTCCGACTCCCCATTGAGGATGGTGTCCTTGACACGCATGCTGGTCCCCATGATCTCAAAAGCGGCAACCCTTCCACCCCCTTCTTTGGGCAGGAGACGCTGACACACGATCCACCGTGCGGTGTCGGCCAGTCGGATACGGATCTGATTTTCCTCTTCGATGGAAAACATACCAAGGATACGGTTGATGGTTTGTCCGGAATCC
>JAJDOA010000009.1 GCA_022340405.1 Desulfobacteraceae bacterium
TAACGGAGTCATCTGCATTGAATCCGCGTCCGATATCGAAAAACAGTTGAGCGACGACAGATTTCGACTCGGTATCGACGGCGATCTGCACCTGAAAAAAACGGCTTTGCTCGTGCTGGATTCGTGTTCGCGTTTCGGGAACCGTGAGGGGTATGACCATTGAAACGGTTATGAGCAGCGAAAGCCCCAACGAAGCCAGTGCATGGCGAAGTGCCAGAGCGCGTGTCCAGTACTCGAATATCATTTTGTGTTAGATTCTTTCATTGCCGCTCGCCCGTTGCTCGAACGGCGGCTCGAGAAGGTCGATTTGCTTTCACTAGAAGCCATCTCAACATTAGGATTTTCGTTCAAGGTCAAGGAGGATCCGAGTTTGCAGCCGCAGGAATACGGCTGTATTTCGAGGACTGGAAATGAGGACCCGACACCGAGATGGGGCGAAAAGACAATTTTGAGAAGGCTTCAAGTAGGGGCATGGCATTTGGGGAAAGGGTCAATCCGGAAGCTGGTCGTAGAAGTAGACCATGGTGTCGGAGCGGGTGACGATTCCAATGATACGGTCGCCATCCACCACCGGGAGGCGGCCGATATCGTGCTTGATCATCAGGCGGGCGGCGTACATGGGGCTCGCACCCGGCCCGATGGTCTGCACCGGCGTGCTCATGTAAGCCTTCACGGGGCGCTCCAGGTGATTTTCGTTGTGGATTTTCCGAAAGTCCCGGCGGGAGATCATTCCCACCAGCTTCCCATCCTCCTCCACCGGAACCCCGGTGCAACCTTTTTGGCGCAGAATGGCGGCCGCCTTCCGCATGGGAAGGGAGGCCGCAATGGTGACGACGGGGAAGGACATCAGGTCGTTGACCTGAATGGCGCTCTGGCGGGATTGATGGAGGATCTCCTTCAGCGATCGGGCGACAGCCTCCGCGTCGGAGGACTTCACCAGCGCCGATCCTGCCCGGTTATGACCGCCGCCTCCCAGTCGTCGCATGATGTCGCCGATGTTCAGTCCATCCGAGCGCGACCTGCCGATGACGATGGTGCGTCCTCGCTCGTCGTCGCAAAAGATGCCGAATGCTCCGTCCACGTTGACGATGTCCATGTACATGCGCACGACGATGGCCAGACTGTCCACGTGCCCCGAAATGGCCTGGACGTTGATGCTGACTTTGTGCCCGTTGACGTTGGTGCGACGCGCTTTCTGAAGCATGGCAAACAGAATGTTTTTCTGGCGTTCGCCGTACGCCGGGCGAAGCAGGGATGCGATTACGTCCAGGTCGGCTCCCCGCTCCAGCAAAAAGCCGGCTGCGTACGCATCTTCGGCGGTCGTTCCGGAAAAGGTTAGGCTTCCCGTATCTTCGTAGATGCCCGCCAGCAGAACGGTCGCTTGGATTGCGCTCAGAACGACCTCCCGGCTTCTCAATTCCGGGACCATCAGGGAAACGGTGGCGCCCACCTTCCTGCGACAGCTCCAGGTCGGCTCGATGTCCCCCGGCTCCTCGTGATGATCCCAGACCAGGATCTGGAGGTCCTGTGCTTTTTTCAGGGAACGGACGCCGTCCAGGCGGTCCCAGCATCCGGTGTCCACCACGATGAGGCGCTTGACTGTTTCCGGATTCAAATCACCGGGACGCCGGAAGTGAAACAAGTCCTTATGTATGGAAAGAAAGGCCTTGACATTGGGATTGAGTGAGCGGGACAGCATCGGAACGGAGCCGGGGTAGATCAACGTTGCGGCGATCATCGAGGCGAGACCGTCGAAATCGGTGTTCCGGTGCGTGACAACAAGTTCCATGGCAAGCGCTCTCAGGCTTGGGGCGGAAGTTGCTCCTCGCCCTCCCTCTCGGAGGCCTCGGCCGTGTAGGAAATTTGCATTGCCGGTTGGGCGGCGTGATACTCCAATTCCAGCCGATAGCGGTTTAGCTCGGTCTGGCTCTCGATGGTTTTTTTGGCCAGGAGGTAGCGAAGGTAGACGATCCACATGCCGACGCCCACGAAGACGCCCGCACCTGCCACGAACCACCATTTGTGGCGGCTCAAGGTCTGAACGCCGATCCTGCCCAGATAGGTGATGGCATTGGGTACCACCCAGTAGGCGACGACAGCCAGAAAAACCAGGAATCCAATGATGAAAATGTTGAGCCGACTGACGGCTTCCAGAATCCCTTCCCTCCGGCTCTCGGGCTCGGATCGCACCTGGCCCCCCTCGCCGCCGTCTCCGGCCCTGAGCCCGAACAGCGCCATGGCCGCCTGCACCACAAACCCGAACAGGAGCACGACGCCGACCGGAATCCCGATGGCCGCCGTAAACCACGCCCGGAAGGGAAAGGGAACCTCCCGGGTGACAAGCTGAACCTCATAGTTCTCGAGAGGACCGAAGGTTTTCTCGAAATAATATTTGTTGAAATCGCTGAGGCGGTTTCCATCGGTTTCGTAAACCACCGTTGCGTTGCCGTCCATGACCTGCAGCCGGGACTTCCGACCCGATTTCATGACGGCAACGGCGAAAATCTCCAATTCGATGAGAAAGAGCCCGACGGCGATGAGAATAAATAGGGTCTTGTGTTCTCGAATGGTTGTAGTAAGATTATTGTTTTTCGTCATCTACGCATCCGTCCGTGTGTTAGGGGGCTGTGGATAAACAAGCATCCCGCCTTCAGGCAAGGACGCAGCCGATGGGGCGACCGCAGGCGTAGCGTGGCTACGTCGAGGATCGACCCGAGACGAGGACGCCGCATCAAGGTGGGAGGCGCCTTTTATCCACAGCCTCTTAGGGGCTGTTTCTGCATCATAGAAACAGCCCTTGGCCGAATTTTCGATTGTGTAACACAGGGATCCCGGGATGTTCAAGCCGTAGTTTGGGAGGCGAAAACCATGAACAAGCTGGTGATATCCGTGTTGGGGCCGGATCGCCCCGGGATCATCGCCGCGGTCACTCGCATTCTGTTCGAGCAGGACTGCAATATCGAAAACGTATCCCAGACCATTCTCCAGAGCGAGTTCTCAGGGATTTTCATCATCTCGCTGCCGGAACGACTCCAACCGGAGGCTCTTGAGGCCCACCTGCGCGAGGGCTTGACACCTTTGAAGCAGCAGATCAGCGTGAAACGGCTGGAGCCCCAACGCCCGGTTTTCAACGGCCAGCACGCCGAACCTTTCGTCATCACGACCATGGGGCCGGATCAGAAGGGTCTAGTGGCCAAGATCACGGAAATCATCGCGCTCCACGGCGTGAACGTCACCAATCTGCAAGCGGTGTTCAAGGGGGGGGACAATCCCACCGACAACGTGATGATCTACGAGGTGGACGTTCCCTCTGAGGTCGACCAGCAGCGCCTGCGCAACGACCTCACGGCAAGGGCCCGGGACCTCGGGCTACAGATCAGCATTCAACACCGACAGATTTTCGAGGTTCTGAACCGAATCTGAAGCGGGGAATCGCTGCCATGCTCAATGAAAGAGAGATCCTCTCCACACTGGAGATGCTGAAGAACGAACACCTGGATGTCCGTACCGTGACCATGGGCATCAACCTCTTCGATTGCGCCAGCCACGACCTGGAATGCGTCAAGGACCGGATCTTCAGCAAGATTACCGAGTATGCCTCGCGCCTCGTACTGGTCTGTGACCAGGTGGGCGACAAATACGGCATCCCCGTGGTCAACAAACGCATTGCCGTAAGCCCCGTGGCCATTTTGGGCGCACCGTTCGAAGCGGAGTCGATGGTCGAGATTGCCAAAATTCTCAACCAGGCCGCGAAAACCGTTGGAGTGGACTTTATCGGCGGGTTCAGCGCACTCGTGGAAAAAGGAATCGCCAAAGGCGACCGGATGCTCATCGAGGCCATTCCCCAAGCGTTGGCCGAAACGCAGCGGGTCTGCGCCTCGGTGAACGTGGCCTCCACCCGGGCCGGCATCAACATGGATGCGGTGGGTCTGATGGCGCAGGTGATCAAGCGGGCGGCCGGGCTTTCGGCCGACCGGGACGGCATCGGCTGTGCCAAGCTCTGTGTTTTCGCCAACATTCCCCAGGACATACCTTTCATGGCCGGCGCCTATCTGGGCATCGGCGAGGCCGAGGCCGTCATCAACGTCGGCGTCAGCGGGCCGGGCGTGGTCAAAAAAGCCATCGACCGTGCTCTATCCTCCGGGGCAGATATGGACCTGGGACGCATATCCGAGCTGATCAAGCGGACTGCCTACAAGGTGACCCGCATCGGCGAACTCATCGGCCGGGAGGTGGCCGAGAACCTGAACACCCAATTCGGCGTCGTGGACCTGTCTTTGGCTCCCACACCCAACGTCGGTGACAGCGTCGGGGAAATCTTCCAGAGCCTCGGACTCCACAGCATCGGCGTGCCCGGCACGACGGTGGCTCTGGCCATGATCAACGACGCCGTCAAAAAGGGCGGCGCATTCGCCAGCTCCCACGTCGGCGGCCTTTCCGGTGCCTTCATCCCGGTGAGCGAGGACCTCAACATCTCCGACGCCGCAGCCGGGGGTTATTTGTCGCTGGAAAAGCTGGAAGCCCTCACCAGCGTGTGTTCGGTGGGGTTGGACATGGTGGCCATACCGGGCGACACATCCGAAGACACCCTAGCCGGGATCATCGCCGACGAGATGGCCATCGGCGTGATCAACAAAAAAACCACGGCCTGCCGGATCATTCCCGTTCCCGGCAAATCGGCCGGTGAACATGCCTACTTCGGCGGTCTGTTGGGGCAGTCCGTCATTATGGCCGTCAAAAACCGGGAAGGCGGCAATCCCTTCATGCGTCTCGGGGGGCGCATACCGGCACCGATCCACAGCCTCAACAACTAACTACCCCAGCAGCATCCGGTCCGTAACGATTTCCTCGCCCTCGGCCTGGTAGAATCTTGCCAGAAGGTCGTCGCGAGTGAGGCGTCTTTTCTCCTCACCTTCAATATCGAGAATCAATCGACCCTGGTGAAGCATGATCAGGCGGTTTCCATAGCGCAGGGCGTGACTCATGTTGTGGGTCACCATCAGGGTGGTCAACTGGCGGCCAGCGACCAGGGTTTCGGTCAAGTCCAGGATCTGGCGAGCTGTTTTTGGATCCAGGGCTGCGGTATGCTCGTCCAGCAGCAAGACCTCCGGAGGAACGAGGGTGGCCATCAGCATGGTCAGCGCCTGGCGCTGTCCTCCGGACAGCATCCCCACCCCCACCTTGAGACGGTTTTCCAAACCGAGTCCGAGCTTTTTCAGCTCTTTCCGGAACAAATCCCGATCATCGCTCCGGACGCCCATCCGCAATCCCCTTCTGCAACCTCGTCGCCTGGCCAGCGCAAGGTTTTCTTCGATGGTCATGGCCGCACATGTCCCCAGAAGCGGATCCTGAAAAACCCTGCCGACGAAACGCGCCCGTTTGTGTTCCGGCCACGCACTGACGTCCTGCGCTCCGAGTTGGATGGAACCGCCGTCGGCCAAATGCGTGCCGGCGATGCAATTGAGCAGCGTGGACTTCCCAGCGCCGTTGGAGCCGATGATGGTGATGAAATCCCCGCTGGCGACGGTGACGCTGATGCCGTCCAGGGACAGCACCTCATTGATGCTTCCACGGTTAAAGTATTTAATTAGAGATTTTATTATTATCATTTGTTTTTATATGGAAATTTTTCCTTTACCATGGGGGCGCACAGGGCAACGATCACCAGAAGGGCTGTAATCAGGTTCAGATCGCTGGGTGTAAACGAAAAACGGCCCCATTTCATCCCCAGGGCCAGAGCGATGGCGATACGGTACAGGACCGAGCCCAGCAGGGCTGCCACGCAGGCACGACGGATGGACTTGCTTCCGAATACGGTTTCACCGACGATCACCGATGCCAGCCCGGCGATGATGGTTCCCACGCCCATGTTCACGTCCGAGGCCCCTTGGTTCTGGGCGATCAGGGCCCCGCTGAACGCTACCAGTGCGTTGGAAAGCCCCACACCGAAAATGATGATGCGGTGGGTGTCCACCCCCTGGCTGGTGATCATCTGGGGATTGTCCCCCGTGGCCACCAATGCCTGTCCCATCTCCGTGTGAAGGAACCAGATCAGCGCACCGGTGACGGCGAGGGAGATCGCGGAGAACAACGTGAGCGACGCGATGTAGCCCGGGAGCCCCATCGCGACCAGGGGATCGATGACCGTCGGCGTTCCCAGCAAAGCGACGTTGGGTCCGTCCATGATGCGGATGTTAATCGAGTACAGCGCGATCATGGTGAGAATGCTGGCCAGAAGGTGCAGGATTTTCAATTTGGTGTTGAGAAGGCCGGTGATGGTGCCGGCCACGAAGCCCGCACCCAGGGCAAACAGCAACGACAGGTACGGATGGACGCCATGGGTAATGGCCACGGCGGAAACCGCGGCTCCCAGAGGCAGGCTGCCGTCAACGGTCAAGTCGGGAAACTCCAAGATCCGAAAGGTCAGGTAGACCCCCAGCACCATGATGCCGTAGACAAACCCCTGCTCCAGGGCTCCGAGGAAGGCGTAAAATGTCATTCGTAGATCTTGTCGGCCCTCTGGCGCAGCGCATCGGGTACCGGAACGGCCATGGCTTCCGCAGCCTGGAGGTTGATGTGCAGCTGAAGTTCCTCCTGCATTTCCACCGGTGTGTCGGCGGGAAGGCTTCCGGCGAAGATGCGGCGGGCCATGGCACCGGTCTGGCGGCCATGCCGGTAGTAGTCGAATCCCATGGCCGCCACCGCACCGCGACGGACCGAGTCCACATCGGCGCAGAACAGCGGCAGATCGCTTTCCGAAAAAACCTTCACGGCCGATTCCAGCGACTCAACAACCGTGTTGTCGGTGGGAACGAAAACGGCCTCCACGCGTCCCACAAGGCTTTTGGCCGCCTGGTACACCTCGCTGGTCTTGGACACCGTGGCGTCCACGACCTCGAATCCCAATTGCTGCCCCACCTCACGGATCAGTTTGACCGAGCTGCGGGAATTGGCCTCTCCTGAGTTGTACATGACACCAAGCTTTCGCAAACCGGGAACGAAGGCCCGGACCATTTCCATATGCCGTTCCAGCGGCAACATGTCGGAAACGCCCGTGATGGATCCGCCGGGATGCTGCAGATCATCCACCAGTCCGGCGGCCACGGGATCGGTGACGGCGGTGAACAGCATGGGCACGCCTTTCATGTGCGGCGCCTTCTTGAGCGCCTGGGCGCAGGTCTGAGCGCTTGGGGTTGCGATGGCCACGATCAGGTCCGGGTTCTCTGACATGATCTGGGTACCGATCTGACCTGCTGTGGCCATGTTGGCCTGGGCGTTGTGAATGTGATAAAGAACTTCTACGCCGTTTTCCTTCAGGTCGTCCTGGAATCCCTTGAGGACGGCATCCAGGGCCGGATGTTCGACAAACTGGCTTACGGAAATGGTGACGGTTTTGGCCTGGGCGGTTGACACGGCAACCAACGCTGCAATGACGGCCGCGACGAGGGCAAAGCGTTTCATAGCGACTCCTTTCCATGATGAGGGTGCAACCGGCTTGCGGTCACTGACCCTAAAACGGTGGAAACCCCTCCGGGATCGATTGCTCCAGAAGGATAGAACCGGATCTCACCATTCGGATTTTCGTTCAAGGTCAAGGAGAGTCCGCGTTTCCAACCGCAGGAATACGGCTGGTTTTCGAGGGTTGAAAACGAGGACCCGACGCCGAGATGGGGCGAAAAGACCATTTTGAGATGGGTTCTATTCACTTGACACTGAGAACCGGGCAGTGGGACTTCACGATAACATACTGGGCCGTCGAGCCCAGCAGGATCTTGCCAACACGGCTGCGGCGCTTGACCCCCACGACGATCTCGTCGATATCGTTCTCCTTGGCGAAGGTCACCAGGTCCTCCCCGGCTTCCATGCCCCGAATCAACAGATGGGTCTCGCAGTCGATCCCCTCTGCTTTGCAGAAGGATTGGGCATAGGTTAGCTCCCCCTCGGCCCGGGAGATCTCGTCTTGCCGGGTTTCCTTTCCGCTGATCATGGAGGTGACGACGTGCACCTTCGCCTGAAACGCCTTGGCATGTCGCCTGGCCAAACGAAGGGCTTCCTTGGCCGCATTGGTTCCATCGTAGCCCACCAGAATTTTCATTCCCATCTCCTCGATAGCTGGGGTTGTCCTTTGTGGCAATCTGCCGTAACGCCGTGTAGCGGATTCCTTGGCCCTTTACCACATAGCACCGGCAATCTCAAATGGGTGTCGAGTGGATGACATGACTTCCAGGTTCCCCTTGACGAAATCCGAAGAAAACCGCATCGTAGGGGTGCACACGACACCTGCCAAACCCCGATGCCGCCGGGCGCACTAGCCGTCGGCCAGAGACGATTCGCGGAGATGTTTCCCCGGAACCGGACTCGGCAATTCCAATCGTTGCTTCGGATCACCCGGAGGGCAAGACCAAAGGAGAGCAAGATGCAGAATCGATCCTTCAAGGCCATGATCGTCGAAGAAAAGGAGGAAAAGAACTTCACACGCCGTATCGGTGAGAAATCGGTCGAAGAGCTGCCCCCCGGAGACGTGTTGATCGAGGTGGCCTATTCTTCCCTGAATTACAAGGATGCCTTGAGCTGCATCGGCAACCGCGGCGTCACCCGCCGCTATCCGCATACACCGGGAATCGATGCCGCCGGTGTAGTGGCGCACAGCGACGCCCCCGAGGTGCGGGAGGGAGACGAGGTGCTCGTCACCGGCTACGACCTGGGGATGAACACGTCCGGAGGATTCGGACGTATGATCCGCGTGCCGGCGGATTGGGTCGTTCCGCTGCCCGAAGGCCTCACCCTTCGCGAGAGCATGATCTACGGAACAGCCGGATTCACCGCTGCGCTCTGTGTACTGCACATTACCGACCAGGGCGTGGAAAAGGATTCCGGCGATGTCCTCGTCACCGGAGCCACGGGCGGTGTGGGCTCAATGGCGACGTCGATGCTGGCCCGTTCGGGCTATCGGGTGGCCGCCGTCAGCGGTAAATCCGACCGTGAGGCGTTTCTGAAGCGTTTGGGCGCCGCGGAGGTCATCGCCAGAGAGGAGGTGATGGACGAGTCCGCCAAGCCCCTGCTCAAAGGACGTTGGGCCGCGGCCGTCGACACCGTGGGCGGCGACATGCTGGCATCGGTGCTCAAGGCGGCAGCCCTCCACGCGGTGGTGTCGGCCTGCGGAAACGTTGCGGGGTTTCAGCTGAACACTACGGTGTTTCCGTTCATTCTGCGCGGCGTGCGCCTGATGGGGGCCGATTCCGCCAACTGCCCCCGCAAGCTGCGGCTGCGCGCATGGGAAAAGATTGCAACCGACTGGAAGCTACCCCATCTGGAGGAAATGACGACGGAAGCGGCACTGGAGGATCTGGACCCCTTCATCGATGACATTCTGCAGGCGAAGATTTCCGGACGGACATTGGTGCGCTTGACGGATTGAACGGAACGGAGACACCGACCATGGGTGAACCACGCCTTTCCCGATGGGCACGATACCTGAACGAGGACATCTGGCGGCTTCGAAGGCGCGATCTTTCCTTCGGTAAAGCGGCGCTGATAAGGGTTCTGCGCATCACTGCACTGTCCATCCGCGGCTTCGTGGTGCACAACGGTCCCCTGCGGGCTTCCGCAATGACCTTTTACTCCTTGCTTTCCGTCGTTCCCATAGCGGCAATGGCCTTCGGCATTGCCAAGGGGTTCGGTTTCGAAAGGCGCCTGCAAACCGAGATTCTCGAAAAATTACCGGGCCAGGAGGAGGTGCTCATCCAAGTGGTGACCGCAGCGCGCCGCTTTATCGAAAGCACCCAAGGCGGTTTGATAGCGGGTATCGGCATCGTGGTGCTGCTATGGACCGTTGTGAAGATGCTCAGCAACATCGAGGCCTCTTTCAATCACATCTGGGAGGTTCGGTCCGCACGAAGCCCGGTGCGCAAATTCGCGGACTATCTTTCAATCATGCTCATCGGCCCGATCCTGCTGATTCTTTCGGGAAGCGTCACCGTCTTCATTACCACCCAAGTGGAGACGTATGCCGCCCGCTTTGAGATTGTCGGCATGGTCAGCCCCCTCTTGCTTTCGACGCTGCGATTCACCCCTTATTTTCTGGGATGGCTGTTGTTGACGGTGGTCTACATGGTCATGCCCAACACCCGGGTGCGCTGGACCGCAGCGCTGACCGCCGGGATCATCGCCGGAACGATCTACCAGATCGTGCAGTGGAGCTATTTCACTTTCCAGGTGGGCGTGGCGCGCTATAATGCGGTGTACGGCAGCTTTGCCGCCCTTCCCTTGTTTTTGATATGGCTGCAGATCAGCTGGTTGGTGGTGCTGTTGGGAGGGGAAATCTCCCATGCCGTCCAGAATGCGGACCGCTTCGAGTTCGAACAGGACGCCGATACGATCAGCCGGTTCCGCCACCGCCTGTTTTCCCTGCGAATCGTCCAGTGTCTGGCGGAGCGCTTCTTGCGGGGGGACGGCCCGACACAGATGCAACAGATCTCCGCAGCCGTTCAGCTGCCGGAGGCCTTGCTTTCCCGGCTTCTGAGGGATCTGACCGCCGCCGGCATCGTATCCCGAACCGAAGGCGGAAACGCTCAACCACCCGGGTATCAGCCGGCGCAGGCGCTCGAGCGGCTGACGGTCCTTCACATCGTGCGCGCCCTGGACGGCGTCGGATCCGACAACGATGCCGTCCCCCCGAGCTCCGAGCTGCAAATTCTGGAGGAAACCCTTAGGGAAATCGAACGCGCAGCAGAAGCCGCTCCCGCCAATCGCCCGCTGACGGAAATCCAACCGCCGAATCCGGGATGAAGATGGAACCCCCATGCTGCGCATCCATCCGGAAATGGTCATCCCGGAAACCGAGATCGTAGAAACCTTCGTGCGCGCCTCGGGACCCGGCGGACAGCATGTGAACAAGGCCTCAACGGCCGTCCAGCTTCGCTTTGACGCCGCCTCCTCCGCCAGCCTACCGGAACCGGTCCGACATCGCCTTCTCCGGATCGCCGGTCGCCTGGCGACCTCCGACGGTATCATCGTGATCCAGGCCGGCCGGTTTCGCAGCCGGAAACGCAACCGGGAGGACGCCCGGCGGCGACTGGCCGAACTGATCCGACGGGCAACGGTGGCGCCGCGCAAGCGCAGACCGACCCGACCGACCGCCGCCGCGCGAAATCGGCGGCTTTCGGCCAAACGTATGCGCGCCCGGCTCAAACAGACCCGGCGGAAACCCGATCCGGGGCAGGACTGACCAAACGCCCACGGCCCTTTACTTTGGGGCCATGCGTATTACCGTTACAGAAGCGATGGATCCCCGAAGCTGCGGCAAAGGAGACAAGGGAAAGTGGCCCGGCCAGACGACAAGGGACCGATTCGCGTGGGTGTCCTGTCGGACACCCACGGCACGCTGACCGACAGCGCCCAGAAGGCCCTGACCGGCGTTCATCACATTGTTCACGCCGGGGATGTGGGGTCTAGCCGAGTGCTGGAGGTGCTTTCCCGCATCGCACCGGTGGCCGCCGTGCGAGGAAACATGGATGGAGGAAGCTGGGCTTCTTCGCTGCCTCCGATGGAAATCGTCGAGATGGGAGAAGCGACCTTTTGCATCGTACACGACCTGGTTGATCTGGATCTGGATCCCGCTGCCGCCGGCTTCCACGTGGTCGTCCACGGACATACGCACGAGTCATCCCGAAAATACCACGACGGCGTTCTGTATCTGAATCCGGGAAGTGCCTCCCTGCCGAGACGCGGCGCTGAGCCCTCGGTGGCCGTTCTCGAAGTGCGCGGCAGGCAGGTGACGGTGCACTTTCGTCGAATCTGAGCCGTCTCACCTGGATGCGTTCCATGGCGGATGTTCCCAAAAATAAGTCGCTGCTGATAACGCTCATTGCCAGCGGAGCGGTCTTTTTCATTTTGCTCGGGCTCCGGATGGACCTGTTTCGCACCGGCCCGGACGGCCCCGCCGGCACGGAAGCGGTTTCGGGCGGTATCGGTGAAACGTGGATGAGCATCCACCAGGGAAACCGCAAGATCGGCTACTCCCACCGCCGGATCCAACCCGCAGATGCCGGTTATTCATTGCACGACACCACCTACATGCGCATCAACACCATGGGGATGGTGCAGGACCTGCACATGCGCACCACGGCGGTCCTGACTCCGCAGCGGAGCCTCGACAGCTTCACGTTCACCCTGCGCTCCAACCTCTTTGATTTCACCGTGCGCGGAAAACGGGTCGGCGACCTGCTGGAAGTCCAAGCAGGCAGCCAACAGATCCGGATACCGGTGGACGGAGCGCTGTATCTGGCGGGTGGCGTGCTGGACGCTGCGATATCGGCCGACATGGACATCGGTGAAACCCGATCCTTTTCGGTTTTCGATCCCACCACCATGGGCCGAAGAAAGGTGCGGGTTACCGCCGTGGCGGATGAAGAGCTGCAAATCCAGGGGGAAAGCATCCCCACACGGCGCCTGGAGTTGGACTTCATGGGCGCCTCTCAGTTCGCCTGGGTCACCAAGGACGGTACGGTGGTAAAGGAGCAAGGATTGATGGGCATCACCCTTCGTCGGGTTACCCAGCAGGAAGCCTTCGCCGGACTTTCCTTTTCCCCCAGCGAAGACCTCACCCGGGCGGTTTCGGTTCCCGTGCAGGTATCGATCGCCGATCCGGCATCTTTGGCGAGCCTGACCCTTGAAGTGCAGGGAATACGCCAGGCCTTCGCCCTGGACGGTGACCGCCAGGCCTTCGACGGCCGCATCCTCACCATCGACAAAGAGAACGTGCCCGATCCGTTGTCCGAGCCCGTAGCACCCACGGCCGGACACCTGTCCCCCACCCCCTTTGTGGAATCCGACCACCCGGAGCTTGTCGAAGTGGTGCAGGGCATCCTGTCTCCGGAGGACTCGCCGCGGACCCGAGTGCGCAAACTCATGGCATGGATCAATGAAAACATTGAAAAACGCCCGCTGCTCTCGGTGCCCAGCGCGCTGACCACACTGCGGCAGCGGATGGGAGACTGCAACGAGCATGCCGTACTGCTGGCCGCCATGGCGCGCGCGGCGGGAATTCCCGCCCAAATCGAGGCCGGTCTGGTGTACATGGATGGGCGGTTTTACTATCACGCGTGGAACGCGCTGTACCTGGACGGATGGGTCACTGCGGACGCCCTGATGAATCAGTTGCCGGCCGACGTCACCCACATCCGGTTCGTGCGCGGGGAACCCCAAAGCCAAGTGGATCTGATGGGCGTAATCGGGCAGGTCGATCTGAAGATTCTCAACACCTCCACCCGGCCGCGGCAAGAACCCTCCTCCCCCGCGGCCGGCAGCGGATCTCCGGCAACCGCCCCCGCACCCGCAGAAAAAGGTTCGAAAGCATGATTCGTCTGGAAAACATCAGCAAACACTACGGCAGCACGCAAGCCGTGCGATCTTTGGATCTACAGGTACCGCAGGGGGAGCTGTTCGGATTCCTCGGCCCCAACGGCGCCGGAAAGACCACGACCATTCGCATCATCGGCGGCCTGATCGCTCCCACCACGGGGCGGGTGTTCATCGACGACATCGACATGCAACGGGAACCCGAAAGGGCCAAACGCTGCATCGGTCTGATTCCGGACCGGCCGTTCCTCTACGAAAAGCTATCCGGCCTGGAGTTCATGCGCTTCACTGCGGACCTGTACGGCGTCTCGGGGGACGGCTTGGTCCAGCGGGCGGAACGCCTGCTGGATTTCTTCGGGCTTTTGGAGCGGTCCAACGAGCTCATCGAGAGCTATTCCCACGGGATGAAACAGCGGCTCATCATGGCCTCCTCGCTCCTGCACGAACCACCGCTCATCGTCGTGGACGAACCGATGGTCGGACTGGATCCCAAGGGAATCAAAATGGTGCGCGAGCTGTTTCGAGAACTGGTGTCCGGCGGCACGACCATCTTCATGTCCACACACACACTGAAGCTGGCCGAAGACGTGTGCGACCGCATCGGCATCATCAACAAGGGCCGCCTGGTAGCCACCGGCAGTATCGCCGAACTCAAACAGGCGGCCCGCGTCGGCGACGCGGATCTGGAGGAGGCTTTTTTACGGTTAACCCAGGAAGAGACCTTCGATGCACCAGGTGATTACGCTAATTAAGCCCCGTTGGTGGTCCTTCCGGCAAAAGAGCGGCGAAGGAAACCGCATGCTGAAGCTGGCCGTCTTCGGAGGCCTCGGCACGCTGTTCTGGATGGGCATTTTCGTGGTGACCTACCGTGTGCTGCGCTACTTTCAGCGCGTGGAGGGATTCGGCGACGTCCTCGCCTTCAAGCTGCTGTCCATGGTGCTGGTCACCTTCTTCTCTCTGCTGGTCTTCTCTGCGATCCTCACCTCTCTTTCCAAACTGTACCTCAGCCGGGACCTTTTGCTGGTGCATGCCATGCCGGTAAGCCGGGAAAGAATTTTCTTGGCCCGATGGCTGGAAAGCACGGCGGACAGCTCCTGGATGGTGGTGGTGTACGCGCTGCCCGTCTTTCTCTCCTACGGTTTTACATACCGGGCCGACGCTGTGTACTACGCCGTCATCCCTTTGGTGATCGTCCCCCTGTGCCTCATCGCCTCCGGGATCAGTGCGGCGCTGGTGATGCTGGCGGTAGTGGTGCTGCCGGCGACCCGCGTGCGCAGCATCTTCGCGTTTTTGGGACTGGCCGTGCTGATTCTCCTGTACTTCACCTTCCGAATGCTTCGCCCGGAGAGACTGGTGGATCCGGAGGCCTTTACCACCGTTATGATGTACCTGCAGAATCTGAGCACACCCGCTTCTCCGCTCCTGCCCAGCACATGGGCCTACGACGCACTGCGGGAGTCCCTTGGCGGAAATTCGCTGTCGGCCCTTTTCCACACGGGCCTGTTGCTGAGTGCATCGGTTTTCCTGACGTTGCTGAATCTGATGCTGGCCGGATCGATCTACTTTCCCGGTTTTTCCAATACGCAGGCAGCCATGATCCGTTTGATCCAGTCGCCAAGCGGGGGGCTGCACCGGCTTTTGGGGTTTCTTCCCAACGCGACCCGAGCCTTCGTTATCAAGGAAGTCCGCACCTTCTGGCGAGACCAAACCCAGTGGTCCCAGCTGTTTCTCATCGCTGCCCTGATCGTCATCTATCTGTACAATTTTTCCGTCCTGCCTCTGGAGAAATCACCCATCCAGACCGTATACCTTCAAAATCTGTTTTCGTTTCTCAACATGGGCCTTGCCGCTTTCGTGCTGACCGCCATCACGGCCCGTTTCGGGTTTTCGACCGTGAGTACGGAGGGGCCGGCGTTCTGGATCGTTCGATCGGCACCCGTTTCGATCCGCACCTACCTGTGGATCAAATTCTGGATTTACTTGCCGCCGCTACTCGTTCTCAGTGAAGTCCTCATCGTCTGCACCAATATCTTGCTGCAGGTCACCCCCTTCATGATGGGGCTGTCCACGATAACCCTTCTGTTCCTGACTCCGGGCGTCATCGCCATGGGCATCGGCATGGGTGCCGCCTATCCGGATTTCACTGCGGAAAACCCCACACAGGCGGTCACCAGCTTTGGAGGCCTTTTGTTCATGATCTTCTCGGCCGCCTACATCGGGGCCGTCATTGTCCTGGAAGCGGGGCCGGTGTACACCCTGTTCATGTCCGATCTGAAGGGGTTCCGCATCCCGGCATGGCAGTGGATCTGGATCTACGGTTCCTTCTCCGTGGCGGGCCTTCTCGCTGCCTTGGCCATCTGGCTTCCCATGCGCATGGGTATTCAACGGCTCGAGGCAGGCACGCCGAGCGGCCATAAGTAAGCCTGCACGCCAGGTTCCGCCCCGGCAGCCGTCCCATACCGATGCGTCGACGCAAGCCTCCCTGTGAGGGTGATGCCGTGGCCGCCCGATGACGGGCAGCGGCTTCGTATTCCCCGCCGAAAACCCCATATCCTAACCGATTGAAGACTCCCCGCCACAAGCGGCGGGGAATGCGCTCGTTACTGCCGGTTCAGCCGCTGCAACGAGCGTATGCTATAAAAATCCGTGGGAAAATGACAATTTCGGGTTCCTCTGTCCGGTCCGATGCGCTATGATTGCAGGTGATGAAGGTCCCCCAGGGGCGCAGTTCGAAGTGCACCCATCATGGGTGGAATGGGCAGCGCCCCGCAGCAAGCTGAGAGAAATGCGCCCGCTGTTGCGCTTCATCCATGCCGGGCCAACGGTACACGGGAGGGGATTGCATGGCTTTGGAAGTGTATCTGGCTTTTGTTCTGGCAGCCGGGGTCGTGCTGGTTCTGCCGGGTCCGACCATCGTTCTGGTGATCAGCCAATCCATCGCGCACGGCCGCAAGGCGGTGTTCCCGCTGGTCTGCGGGGTAGCACTCGGCGACGGCACCGCCATGACCCTCTCCCTTGCCGGGCTTGGTGCGGCCATGGCGGCGTCGGCCGCCTTGTTTACCGTGCTCAAATGGATCGGTGCACTCTATCTCGTCTTCTTGGGACTCGGTTTGTGGTTCCCTCGTCTTTCGGTATCCCGTTCCGGTGTGGAGAAACCACGCAACCGCAGAAATTCCTTCTTTCGAAGCGCGTTTTTCGTAACGGCCCTAAACCCAAAAAGCATTGCCTTCTTTGTGGCATTTCTGCCCCAATTCGTCGTCTCCGGATATCCCGCCCTACCCCAGTTCCTTGTGCTCGGATCGACATTTCTGCTCCTTGCGACACTCAATGCCACCCTCTACGGCCTGTTTGCCGGCCGGCTGCGAGACCTGCTGCAGCGGGCCGGGGTGCGGCGCTGGCTCGACCGCTGCAGCGGAACCGCCCTGATCGGCGCCGGTATTTTCACGGCAGCCCTGGATCGATCGGGGTAGACACCGGATCGCCGCGCCCGTCGTTGGTGAATACATCTTGATGGCTTCTACGGCACACGCTCCGGCGTGGGAAGGAGGCCCGCCATGGCAAAGCAAAGCGAACTGCAAGGAGATTTCACTTTTTTTTCCTGCGAGAGGATGGAAAGCATCGTCGTGCTCCGGTTTCACGACAACATTTTCCGGGATGCCGTCAGCCTGGAGAAACGCGATGCACTCATGACTTTTTTGGACCGGCTCTCGGCCTCCGAGGAAATCAAAGTGCTGATCGTGGAATCCTCCATGGAAAAGCCCGGCTGCGAGGAGTACCTGGATTTCTTTCTGCGCGGCCGTCAGCGCTGGGAGCGCTACACCATCCGCCGGTTTTGCAACATCCTCAATCACTTCATCCTCAGCATCGCCGGGTTGAACAAGATGGTCGTTCACACCTGCCGGGGAGATCTCATCGCGCTGTTCATGAACGTCGGCCTGGTCTGCGACTACCGTATCGCAGCCGAAAACACGGTGTTTTGCAATACCTACCTCGATCTCGGCATGCTGCCCAAGGGCGGTGGACCGCTGTTTCTCTCCCGGCTTTTGGGAAAGGGGAAAGCCTACGAGGTGCTGCTTCTTAAAGAGGAAATCACCGCTGCCGAGGCACTGAAATTCGGCATCGTGGATCGTGTGGTACCCGTGGAGGATCTGGGGCGCACCGCCATCGAAACCGCACAGGGTTTCAGCCGGCGCAGCGGGAAGACCCTGTCGGGCATCAAACGGCTGGTAAACTACACCGTGAAAGACCTGGCCGACTACCTCGAGTTCGAAAACCAGGAAATCTTCCGCATCGTCGACTCCCCCCGGTTCGGCGACGAAGAGGCAGTCGAGGCAAAACCGGTTTGTGAAACCCGCTAGGCGCCGCCGCTTCCGATTGTGTCTCTTCAAGCCCCACCTTCACAGTCGGTTTGTATCCTCTCTTTATGGTGGTAAATACCCCTTAATAGACTACTATATTATACTATATTGACCCCCCCTCTGGCGGCATTAAATTGGACCATTAGGGCCGAATAGCCCAAATGGCTTTTGCTGGAGTTCGGGTTGGACAAGCTGAAATTGCCGCCGGCGCGATGTCGCCTAAAACCTTGGAGAGGGACGTGAACAGAGGGCATAAAGCTTATGGCTGGCTGAAAAGTTTCGAACACGCGGTCATACGTATTCTCATCATGCTGATGGCGGTGGTGATCCTTATCTCCACCATCGAACTGGGCTACATCGTCATCAAGGACATCTTGAGCCCGCCGATTTTTCTTCTCGAGATCGAGGAGCTGTTGGACATTTTCGGGTTTTTCCTGCTGATTCTCATCGGCATCGAACTGCTGGAGACCATCAAAGCCTATTTGGTGGAGAAGGTAGTGCACTCGGAGGTTGTTTTGGAGGTAGCGCTGATCGCCATTGCGCGCAAGGTCATCATCTTGGACCTGAAGGAGTATGACAGCGTAACCGTCATTGGCATTGCCGCGTTAATCCTGTCGATTGCCGCAGCGTACTATATCGTGCGCAGGAAAATTCGTGTGGACCTGTCCAGAAGCCGACCGCAGGGGGAAACAGCGGACCAGGAGGGGACATGAATGGATTGGATCGGCTTTGGTGGGCCGTTCGTATGCGGCACAGCCTCAACGCCGCAATTTCCGGTGCGTCAGGCACCGTCTACGGAATTGCCTCTTTCGCTGATGGCTGCTTGTCTTCCGGAAACGAGGGCTTCGATCTCCCTGCGGTTGCCCTCCAGCTGCCGAAGCCGTCTCTCGTCATTTTCCAGATAGACCGCCTCCGCCTGCTGGAGCTCCTCGTACTCCATGTTCCACTCGGGGGCGTGGGCGACACCCTCCCCGATGAGCGCGGCATACTGCC
>JAJDOA010000018.1 GCA_022340405.1 Desulfobacteraceae bacterium
ACCCTGCAGCCGGCCGCCATCGGTTCGGCCCCTCTGACAAGCGCTCCCAAAGGAGACTCTGAATGAGCGAAACCGGAAACGCACAGCAAGTGGACTTCACCGTGGACAAGGCCAACCTCTACCGCGAGGAATCGATCACCGACCTCAAGGTGGCTTCCATACGGCGCATGGTTCCCGTTCTCCCCGACGGCTCCGAAGACACCAGCCGGCCCACGATCTTCGTGGGGCAGACGCAGTTGATGTCTCCGGAAGGGCCGGTCCCGATCCAAGCCAAGCTGGAAGCGGCCGATCTGGAAGAGGCCATCGCTAAATTCCCTGAAGCCATGCAGAAATCCCTGGACGAGGTGATCGAACAGGTTCGCCAATATCAAGCCCGCCAAAAACAGCAGGGGCCGCAGGTGGCCACACCGCGCGACAGCGACTCTCGGATCATCGTACCCGGGCGATAGGTCTTTCAGAGAGATCCGCCCGACGACACCGCCTCGTTTTTCCAGCACGCCGCCGGAGGACGGGGCGCCTTTCTTTCCACCATCCCGGTACCCCAACCTCCGTTCCGTTTCAGCATTTTTTAAAGTTTTTTCCTTTTGTGCCGATATTGAATCGTTGGGAGTTTTTTGCCAACCGCGAGGGAAGTCATCGTTACCCGGAGGAGGAGTCATGAAGCGGCGTGCGGAACAGCCACACTCGATGGCCGGTCAGTTTGCCCGCGATTATCTTCTGATCGCGGTCCTGCCCCTGTTTCTGTTGATGGTGATAGGCCTTGCCGGAGCAAGGACCGTGGAAAACTACGTGGGCGACTTGATCGAGCAATCCATCGACGATCTGAACAGTGAAGCCAACGCCCAGGTGCGCCGGCTGGGTGAAACCATCATCCAGACCAAGGCCCGTGATGTGGCGAAGCAGATCGGCATCTACCTGGCATCCAGCTCCGCTGCCAGCATGGAGGGCCTTCAGGCCGATGTGGCGTTTCGGGACATCGCCCTGCAACAAGTGGGCACCACCGGCTACTCCTGTGTGTATGAGGCCGGAAGCGGAATCATGCGGGTCCATCCCAATCCCCGGCTGGTGGATTTGCCCATGCAGACGTTGGCCTCCCAGCTGCCGGCCTGGTGGCGCATCTTCGAATCCTCCCTGGCAGGGGTGGAAGTGTCCGGATACTACGACTGGCAGGAACCCAACGGTGACATCCGGCAAAAGTACATGACCATGACGCCCGTGCCCGGCTCCTTCGACGGCAAGGTCCTGATGATAGCCGCAACCACATATATCGATGAATTTTCAGCTCCCATCCTGGCCATTGAGAATCGGGCGGACAAACTGACCGGACAATATCGGAGGTTCGTGTCCCGCAGAAGACTCCTGTCTCAGACGGCTGCCATGGGAATTCTGGTGTTGACCTTCGGAGGCGTCTATCTGCTGGGCCGTCGGGCTGCTCTGCGGTACATGCTTCCCATCGAGGAACTGGGAAAGGCCGTGGAGCGTGTCGACCGGGAGAATTGGAGTTTCCGGGCCACTCCCGAAATGCTAGGCCGGAAGGATGAAATCGGCTCACTGGCCCGTGCTTTCAACGCGATGTCCATTCACATGCAAGGGCTAATTGACCGGTTGAAACAACGGGTGGAAGAACTGAAACGGACCCAGGCGGCTCTCCGCGAAAGCGAAACCCACTACCACAGTCTCTTCGAAGGCGTGCCGGTGGGTCTGTACCGCATAGCCCCCGATGGCCGAATTCTCGATGCCAACCCTGCACTGGTTCAAATGATGGGATACGCAGATCGCGAATCGCTGATGCAGCGAAATGTCAACGACATGTATCCCGATTCGATGGGGAGAAACCGGCGGAAAAACCGCATGGAAGACGAGGGAACCACCCTGTCCAACGAATTGCAGATGTGCCGGTTGTCCGGGGATATCATCTGGGTGGAAAATCAGTCCCGGGTGGTGCGGGATGGGGACGGCCGAGTGCTGTACTACGAGGGCAGCCTGAAGGATATCACCGAGCGCAAGGAGACGGAGATCGTTTTGCGGGAAAGCGAGCAGCGCATCCGCGCGCTATACGAAGAATCCCGGAAGACGGAGGAACTCTATCGCTCCCTGCTGCATTCCTCGGCGGACGCCGTGGTGATGTACGACATGGAAGGAAACGCTCGGTATGTGAGTCCCGTTTTCACGGAAATGTTCGGCTGGTCCCTGGACGAAATCCGTGGTCAAAGAATCCCCTTCGTACCGGAGTCGGAGAAGGAAGGGACCTGGCGGATTATCGCTGGACTCATCGAGAAAGGCACCCCATGCCATGGCTACGAAACCAAGCGCCACACCCGCGACGGGCGCGTCATCGACGTGAGTATCAGCGCCTCCCGGTACAACGATCACGAGGGGAATCCTCTCGGTATGCTGGTCATGTTGCGGGACATCTCCGACCGCAACAAACTGATGGCCCAATTGCGCCATGCCGAGCGCATGGAGGCCATCGGTACCCTTGCCGGAGGCATCGCTCACGACTTCAACAACCTCATGATGGGCATCCAGGGAAACGTGTCCCTGATGCTCCAGGACACCTCCCGGGACCATCCTCACTACCGCAAGCTTCGCAGCATCGAGAACCTCATTCAAAGCGGGGCCCAATTGACGTCGCGCCTTCTCGGCTACGCCCGCAAGGGGCAGTACGAGACTCGTACGCTGGACATGAACCGCCTCATTCGGGAATCCGCCGAAACCTTTCGCCGAACCAAGCGCGAGATCTCCTTGCACCTCCAGTTGCAACCGGAGTTGCATGCCATCACCGCCGATCCCGTGCAGATCGAACAGGTGCTGATGAACCTGTATATCAACGCGGCCGACGCCATGCCGAAGGGTGGCGATCTGTACATTTCCTCCGAGGACACGAACCATCGCCGCATGCTGCAAAAACCCTACGACCCGAAGCCGGGCAAATATGTGCATCTGGCCGTACGGGACACCGGTTGCGGCATCGAGGACGAACTCCTCGATCGCATTTTCGACCCCTTTTTCACCACCAAAGAGATGGGGCGCGGTACGGGACTGGGGTTGGCATCGGTTTACGGAATCGTGAAGGCACACGGCGGATACATCGACGTGGCGTCCGTGAACGGGGAGGGGACCACGTTTCACATCTACCTGCCCTCCAGTGATCAGGCGCTGCGTCCCCAAGAGGATGCTGCACGCGACATGAACACCGGCAAGGGCTGTATCTTGCTGGTGGATGACGAACCGACGATTCTGGAAATCGGTGTCGACTTGCTGGAGGCCGTGGGCTACGATGTGATCCCGGCATCCGACGGCTCCGAAGCCCTCGAAATCTACAGCAAGCGCTCGGAGTGGATCGATTTGGTCATTTTGGATCTGATCATGCCGGTGATGGGTGGAGGGGAGGTCTTCGACCGCCTCCGGGAAATCGATCCGGAGGTCCGTGTTCTGCTGTCCAGCGGATACAGCGTCGACGGTCAGGCGCGGGAGATCCTGGATCGGGGCTGCAACGGTTTTATCCAGAAGCCGTTCACCCTGCAGCAGATCAGCTCCAAGATCCTGAGCATTCTGAACGGAGCCGAACCCTCGCGGTTCAACCCGGGGTCGATTCCATCTTGACGAAACGTTTCTTTCAGGGAATGCTATCCGGAGTCTTTAGCATCTTCAAACGGGGTTTCTTCCATCCCATCACCGCCCCACCGCGCGGGTGGCCAACTGCTTCCGGGAGGGTGAATCGGTGGAGACTACCGCACCAACGGATCGACCAGCGGATATCGGCCAGATGCCGGATCTTTCGCATCTGGACAACAAGCTGACCACAAGCCTTCTCCTCAACGCTCTGTCCTTCAAGGCGGGGAGTGCCAATCCAAAAGCCCGCGCCCTTTGGACCAATTTCGTGCGGCTAATGGACCAGATGGTCATGGAGTACAACCGGGGCCGAGAGGCGCTGAAGGCATACGCCGACAGTGCCGATCAGGACCTCGGATCGCTGTTTCGTGCCACAGCGCACATGGAGACGTGCCTGATCAGTTTGCGGCGTGCCGTTCGATTCGTCCGCCGGATTCGCCTGAAACGGGACTGCCCGCACTGCGGCGACTTAACGGTGACCTCCGATGGTGTGGTGCAGCGGTTGCGCCGATTCTGTGAAGCACTGGACCGCACAGAGGAGCGTGTGCTGGCCAGAGACGCCGCCGAGTCCGCCGAGATGCTTTTACTGAGCGGCGACGGCCTCCACGCCTCCGGAAACGAAATCCGCTACGAAGAGATCGCCGGCTGGATCGAAGAGATGAACACGCTTGCGGTGGCCCTCACCGCCTACGACGATCTGGAGGATCCGCACACCCTGTAGCTATAGGGGACCGCACCTGGGGACCCGGCGCCGCATCCTCCTCCGCCAGAAACCGGAACGCGGCACGAACAGGAATTCACCCGCAAAGGAGATCCAGCATGGCCATCCGGACCGACATTAAACTGCTGCTCCACCGCCGCACCAAGATCGTCGCCACCCTTGGCCCCAGTTCCAGCGACCGGGACACGATCGGACGCCTCATCGACGCCGGAGCCAACGTTTTTCGTCTGAACATGTCCCACGGAAGCCACGACGGCCATCGACAAGCCTTTGCCAACGTCCGCTCCGCCGCCGCCGAACGGGGGGCACCCGTGGCGGTGCTCGCCGATCTGTGCGGCCCCAAGATCCGCGTCGGATCCTTTCCGGGCGGAGCCATCGCGCTGGCCCCTTCCGAAACGGTCACGGTCACCACCCGGGATGTCCCCGGAGAGCCCGGGTTGATACCCTCCCAATATCGGGAGCTGGACGTGGACGTCCGGACCGGCAGCCGGATCCTGCTGGACGACGGGAATCTCGAGTTGCGCGTGCGGGAAGTGGAGGGCACCGAGATCCGCTGCGAGGTGGTCACCGGTGGTGTGCTGAGCGACCACAAGGGAATGAATCTGCCGGGGGTTGACGTTTCCGCGCCATCCCTGACCGATACCGACCGGGAGGACGCGCGGTTCGCCCTGGAACTCGGAGTGGATTTTTTAGCCCTTTCCTTTGTTCGGCGCGCTTCCGACATCGAAGCACTGCAGGAGCTGATTTCCCGTAGCGGGCATCCCGCTGCTATTGTCGCCAAGATTGAAAAACCCGAGGCTTTGGAAGGCATCGAGGACATCCTCCAGGCGACCGATGCCATCATGGTGGCCCGCGGCGATCTTGGAGTGGAACTGCCGCCGCAGGCTGTCCCCATTGTCCAGTACCAATTGGTGGACATGGCCAGGGCCTATCGGAAACCGGTCATTGTCGCCACCCAGATGCTCGAATCCATGATCGAACACGCGCGCCCGACCCGGGCGGAGGTTTCCGATGTGGCTACGGCGGTGCGCGCCGGCGCCGATGCGGTGATGCTGTCGGCCGAAACGGCTGCGGGACGCCATCCGGTGGCGGCGGTACGCATGATGGACGATATCGCTCGACAAACGGAGGGATACCTCTGGCGGTTGGGCGCCTTCGGCTCTCTGACGCGCCCCGTAGACGCCACGCGGCCGCTTCCCATAGAGGACGCCCTCTCCGAGTCCATGGCCCAGCTGAGTCGCGACCTGTTGGTGCGGGCCATCGTGGTGATCTCCCTGCAAGGGCGCTCGCTTGCGGTGATGAGCTCTTCCCGGCCCAGCGCTCCCATCATCGGCATCAGTCCGGGCCAGCGGGCCAGCCGGGTCGCCAATCTGTTGTGGGGGGTCGTCCCGCAGGCGGCGGATACGGACGCCATTGAAGACCCGTATACGCTGGCGAGGAAAATCGTGCGCCATGGAGGCCTCGCAGCCCCCGGTGATACCATCCTCCTGGTGCGCGGTTTCAGTCATGATCCGGGCCAGAACACGCCCAGTGTCACCATCGTGACCGTATGATGGAAACGGAACGGAATTCCGAGAAATGCGATATGGGGCACGACATCGGGCCCGACAGCTCCCCGATAGGAGCCTGCGGCTTCCGGCGGCCAACGGAGCACTTCGAAGATGAGCAGCCCCCCCAAAAGACCGATGACGCCCGCTTACATCTTTTTCTACCTTCTCTTTTCCAGTGAAGCCTGGCGGATCGCCGCAGGTTTTGCCGCCGCGGTGCTCGTCACCCCTTACCTGCTTCCCGGGGGCCTATCCACTTTCGGCCGGGCCCTGATGTACCTGATGGTCGGTGTCGTCGGCTACACTCTCCTCGGCATGCCTTCCCGCCGAATTGCGGCCTGGTGGAAGAAAACGATTCTGGGCAGCTCCAAGCGCTGATTTCAGAGCCCGCTCGAACTCGGGGTTGTATTTTCGAACGGAATGGATATACTACGCGGTTTCTGCAACCACGTCTTCATAGAAAAAGGACGGTGTTGCCATTCGGGTACGGAAGAAGGAAAGATCGGCATGACCATCGAGAGAAATCAAACGCTGCGCAACCTGGCCATCATCGCCCACGTCGACCATGGCAAGACGACGCTCGTGGACGCCATGTTTCGCCAGTGCGGGCTGTTCCGCGAGGAACAAAGGGTGGAAGAGCGACTCATGGACCGCCTCGATCTGGAGAGGGAGAGGGGGATCACCATCGCCGCCAAAAATTGCTCGGTCCAGTGGAAAGGGGTGCGGATCAACATGATCGACACACCGGGTCACGCCGATTTCGGAGGTGAGGTCGAAAGGGCCCTGAGCATGGCCGACGGCGCCCTTCTGCTGGTGGACGCCTCCGAAGGGCCGCTGCCCCAGACCCGCTTCGTGCTGCAAAAGGCACTGGATGCCGGTCTGAAGATCATCGTGGTCATCAACAAAATCGATCGTTCCGATGCCCGCCCCGCCCAGGTTCTGGACGAAATTTACGATCTGCTCATCGATCTCGGCGCCGACGACGATCAGTTGGAGTTCCCGCTGCTCTATGCGATCGGCCGCGACGGCATCGCCCAGCTGGACCCGGAGCAGGGTGCTGAAAACCTTGACCTTCTCTTGGACACCATCGTCTCGGAGATTCCCGGACCGGCCAACGATCCGTCGGCTCCGTTCCAGATGCTGGTGTCCGATCTGGGCTGGTCGGATTACGTGGGAAGGCTGGCCGTAGGCAAGATTTTCAACGGCAGCGCCCGTTCCCGGGACCGCTTGGTGTGCCTCGATGCGCAGGGTCGGGCCCTGCCGCTGAAAGTCACCAAGCTTCAGGTATACGAGGGCATGGCCCTCAGCGATGTTGAGGAGGTCCAGCCGGGTGACATCGTCGTGCTGGCCGGCGCCGAAGACGTCCAGATCGGCGACACCATCTGCCACCATGAAGCACCGGTGGCATTGCCTCGCATCCGGGTCGACGAGCCCACTGTTTCCATGCGTTTTACCATCAACAACGGTCCATTGGGCGGCCGGGAGGGAAAATTCGTCCAGTCCAGCCGCCTACGCGAGCGGCTGCACAGGGAAACGCTTCGCAACGTCGCCGTTCAACTGGAGGAGACCGAAGACCGGGACAGTCTCCTGGTCAAGGGGAGGGGAGAGTTTCAGTTGGCCATCCTCATCGAAACCATGCGGCGGGAGGGATATGAGTTCTGCGTGGGGAGGCCGGAGGTGATTTTCCGCACAGAGGACGGCAAGCTTCTGGAACCGATGGAAAAACTGTTTGTGGACTGTGAGGAGCCTTTCCTCGGAATCGTCACCGAAAAGCTTTCCCTGCGCAAGGGACAGCTGGTCGACATGCACAATCGTGGCGGAGGCAGGGTTCGGATCGCGTTCACCGTTCCCTCCCGCACCCTGATCGGATACCGCGACGAATTTCTCACAGACACCCGCGGGACCGGGATCCTCCACTCGCTTTTCGACGGATACCGTCCCTACCGAGGGGACTGCCCCAGCCGGTTCACCGGCTCCATCGTCGCCGATCGCAGCGGTACCTCCGTCCCCTATGCCCTTTTCAACCTCGAACCCAGGGGTCGCCTGTTCATCTCGCCCGGAGAACCGGTTTATGAGGGGATGATCGTCGGCGAGCACAACCGGGGCCAGGACATCGACGTCAATCCCTGCAAGGAGAAGAAGCTTACGAACATGCGGGCCGCTGGCAGGGACGAAAACGTGCTGCTCACCCCCCCACAGCCCCTTACCCTGGAGCGGGCCATCCTGTTCATAAGGGAAGACGAACTGGTGGAAGTCACGCCTCGTTCCATCCGTTTGCGCAAAGCAATCCTTTCGGCGCGGCAACGTCACGGTCTTCGCGGTTCCCAGACCAAAGCCCGGCGGGCCACCGCCCGGTAGCGCCTTTGCCAAAAGCAGGTTCCGATCGAATCATTTTTGGGTTTGGATTCGATCGCTTACCTGGCGGGAGAGCAGGGCGTGGTCTTCAGACAGAACGGCGGCCAGTGTGTCCTCCACGGGTCCGGATGTGTCCACCGTAATGCGGCAGATCCGGTTGCTGGCCTTCCAGGCCGCGAACCGTGCGACGAATGCATCCAGATGCTCGAGGCGGGCATCCGATGTCCCGCCTTCGGATGCTCTGGAGGCGAGGCGTTTTTCCAGTTCATCCCGCGGTGCGCGGCATTCCACGAAGACAAGATTGACATCTTCATCCCGCGCCATTGCACGGGCGTCGTCTCTGCGGTCCGGGTCCGCAAAAGTGGCGTCCAGGATTACCGAGCAGCCGCTTTTCAGCTTTTCCTGGGCTTCCAGGAGCATACGCCCGTAGGCGAGGCGGCTGGCTTGCGGCGTGTAGATTCCGGTCTCGAAGGGCACCACATGCTCCCGATTCGGATCCATGTCGAAGAGTCGCTTGCGGATCTCGTCCAGTCGCAGCAGAGAGGCGTCCAGCACCTCCGCCATTTTCCCGGCAAGGGTGCTCTTCCCCGATCCCGGCAGACCACAGACGATCCAGATGGTAGGGCGGCTCATTTGAAGGGCATAACGGTATGCGAAATCCACCAGGTGCCCCGCATCCTGTCGCAGCTTTTCGGCTTCGGTCGACCGCCGCGGCAGTTCCTCCAGGCGGAAGGCATTGACCTTGATGCGAACCACGGCCCGATAGCACTTGTAAAAATCCAGAAGCGGGAAAAGATCGGGGTCGTCCGACATCCGGACGAATCGGTCGATCAGGGCCTCGGACACCGCTTCATGACCCCCCACATCCAAATCCATGGCCAGGAAAGCCAGGTCCGCAGCCACGTCGCCGTAGCGGAACCGTTCGTTGAATTCGATGCAGTCGATGATTTGCACCCTGTCGGTGAAGTAGACGTGATCGCACCGTAGGTCTCCGTGGCCGTCCCGGATGCGGCCGAGGGTCACCCTGCGGTCGAACAGCCGTTTCCGGCGGCGAAGAAAGCTGCGGGTGGCGGCGGCGATGATCTGCAACCGTCGAAACATCCGCCGGGGCTGCCGCTTCGGGTCCAGCCGCTGCAGCTGCCGGAAGTTTTCCTCGCAGTTGCCGAACACCGTCCCCCATCCCCCGACGGCATCGGGCTTTTCCACGGCGGGTGTCCTGCGATAGAACTTCACCAGGCGCTGCACCAGCTGGTCCATCATTGTCTCTGTGAGGGCTTTTTTGGCCAACAGCCTTTTCATCGAACGCTTGTCGGGGAGCCGCTTCATCCGGACCGCATACTCCACGACAGGGCCTTTTCCGTCCAGTACGTAGCCTTCTTCGGTTTTCGTTACGGCGGAAACCCCTTGATATATCCCGTCGGACAGGCGGCGGTTTAGCGATACTTCCTCTGAGCAGTATCGGCGCCGCTGTTCCAGAGTGGTGAAGTCCAGAAAATCCAGGCTGACGGCCTTTTTGCATTTGTACACAACGGCTTCGGTTAGAAACACCATGGAAATGTGTGTTTCCCTGACCTCGACCTTCATCACCGGGTAGGGGTATGCTTCCGCTTCTCGCAGGGCCGAAAATACCACGTTCTGTTCGGTACTCGCGGAGATATTGTCTTTTGCGGGGATGTGGCGTTCGGAATCCATGGGGTCAGCCTATCGCATCGGCGTCCCTTTCGTCCAGGGCCGAGGCCGGCAACGACCCAATCAAGTCCTCATGGCGTCTGTCCAAATACGAACAAGCAGGCGGTGCCTTTCAGTACCGCCATCGCGGGATGGGTGTTTATATCTCCCCCATGGTCGCGCCGCTTTTCCGTTAGGCGATACGTAGGTCGGGGGCGCCTTTTCGCCTTCGAATGACCTGCACACCGGAATTTTTGATTCCGGGTGTCATGCCTTCTTTCCACGGCTGGCGTTCAGCTTGCCGGATGAGTTCTCGCAGTCGTTTTTCAATTTCGATTTTTTTGCTTTCCTTCATGCTTCGTTGGTTTCCTTTTTCAGGTTGCACCGGTCGCTCTCTGCGACCGCCGTTGGTATCGGAATTCCGTGATCGTCAATCCGCTACTCGAAATCCAATGCCGCGCCAGTAAGTGGATCGCTCGAACCGACGAATGCGGTGTCCCCATCAATGGAAGGGAACGGGGCGCGCCGTTCGGCTGGCGATGCTTTCGTTTTCGGGTGAGGACGCGTGCGTCGTACCGGGAATGAAAACGGCTCTGTGCGGCGGCTTCGGACGTTGTTTTCAGAAAAGAACCATTCGGTTGGGGCTCTCCTACACTACATCCGGGCCCATGGCAAGAAGATTCGGAAAAAAGATTTTCCATCCTTCCTCTTATTGCCGATGGTGAAGCTTTCCGGTACAAGAGAGAGGTCGGTTGTTTCCGCTGCGCACAGGAAAATCTGAACCGGCGTCAGCGTGTCTTCAGAATCGATCTCATCTCCCTCTGGACGGTGTTCCCGTGACACTCCGGTATGGCATTGTTGCCAATCCTGTCTGCGGTGGACTGGCCCGAGGCCGCAGGCGTTCCCTTCTTCGGTCCGCGGCCAGTGTTCTCGGAGCCGCGGTCGTGGGATTGGATACGGATTCGGCCGCTGATTTTGCCGATTGTGCAAGGGAAATGACACGCCGTTGCGATGTCCTTGTTGTCGCCGGAGGCGACGGGACCTTCTCCGACGTCCTCAATGCCGTGCATCTGGAGGATGTGATTCTGGGCTACCTGCCGATGGGAACGGGAAACGCCCTTCGTCATTGCCTTGGATACAGAGGATCGATTCCGGAAATCGCCGCTGCCATTCGAAGAGGACGCACCTACACGTATGATCTCATCCGATGTGACGGCGGGCGATTGGCCTTCATGGCTTCGGTAGGGCTGGACGCCATGGCCGTGCGCTTGTGGGGACAGGCGCGCCGGCGGGGCGAACGGGGATTTCGGTGCTATGCGAAGGCTGTTTTGCACGCGTTGCTGCGATCCTACCGGCCGGTCCGGTGCAGCGTGGACATCGACGGAGAAAGGTTGGAGGTGGCCCGACTGTTGAGCTTGATGGTGGTGAAGCAGCCCTATTACGGGTTCGGGATCAAAGTGGTTCCCCGCGCCCGTTGGGATGACGGCTGGCTGCACGCACAGTGCCTTCCGGCCGGCTTCTTCAACGCTCTTGCCGGGCTCGCGACCGCCGCCACCGTCGGAAACCGGATGGGATGGTATCGCACAGGCAGAAAAGTCGTCCTCCGGGCCGGGGAGCCTCTTTCGTTGCAGATGGATGGAAATCCGGGCGGTTCGGGCAGGCGCTTTCGCTTTCGGGTGATGCGGGCAGCGCTTCGAATCCGGCACTGAACGGCAGGCTGCACCATTGGACCGCGCGGATGCACGGTCATGGCGGATTTTTCCAGAATTTTTTATAACCATAAGAAATAAAAACCTTTTCTTACCTTCCATCTCACCGCTACCATGCGTTGACAACACCGACAAGTTTTCTTAATGGGTAAGGAAAACCTTCCACCCGAACTCCTGGAGGCTCCCATGCCCGCAGGGCAGGATCGAAAAGACCGGCTGCGAAGAGAGCGCGATTTGGAACAGAAGGTGGCCGATCTGGAACGACGCGAGCGAGAATGGCGCGAGCGCCGGAGCTATTACGAGCGCGCCCATGCTGAATTCACGGCCCTGATGGAGAACACGGACGACTTTATTCTCATCAGCGACGAAAACGGCGTACCCCGGCGGTTCAACTCGGCCTACGCCCGAATCATGCGGGAGGTGCTGGGTATCCGAATGAAGCCGGGGATTCAGCCCCACAAGCTCCTCGAGGATCCGGAGAGCGTGGCTTTCTGGGACGGCCTCCACCGGCGGGTTCTCGACGGAGAATCCTTCCGCGCCGAGTTCAGCGTTCCCTTCGGAGACAGCGGGGAAGTGCGGCATTTCGAGTGCTCCTTCTACCCCATCCGTGAAGGGAACACCGTTGCCGGTTTCACCGAGATCACCCGGGAAATCACGGACAGAAAACGGATGGAGCAAGACCTTCACAGGGCGCTCGTTAGGCTGGAAGAAAAGGTCCTGACGCGGACCGATGCCGAGCGACAGTACAGAGGCCTGTTTGAGAACGCCGTTGTCGGTATCTATCGCGCCACCCGTGAGGGGTTTTTGTTGAAGGTCAACCCGAGGTGTGCCGACATCTTCGGTTACCGCTCCCCGGAGCACATGATGGAGAACGTGACGCGAACCCACCAATTTTACGCCCATCCGTCTTCAAGGGGGGCGGTCATGGACAAAATGAAGCGGAGCGGATTCGTCAAGGACGTTGCCATCGAATCCCGAACCCGGACCGGCCGGCCATTGTGGATCAACGTTAGCGCCCGAGAAGTCAAGCAGCCGGACGGATCCGTTGTCCTGGAGGGCTTCCTCCAGGACGTGACCCAGCAGCAGACCACGGCCGAATCGCTTCGCCGCAGCGAGGCGCATCTGCGATCCCTGATGGAGAATGCCAGCGGTTTCGTCGTTTACCGTCTGGTGGGAGACGATACGGTCCCCGAAAAGCTCCGCGTGGTCTTCATCAGCCCGTCCGCAGCCGATATTCTCGGTATTCCGGAGCCGGCGAATTTCGAATCCTGGTTCAAGCAGTTGCATCCGGAGGATGCACCGCGGGTTGCGGAGGCGAATCGACGCGCCTACTTTTCCGGGAGGTTCGAGGAGCAGTTTCGGTTCTTTCACCATGGGCTGGAGCAATGGCGGTGGATCCATGCCATTTCTTCCGGTGGTGTGGAGGGCCCCGGGAGCCAGTTCTACGTCAACGGCATCATGGTGGATATCACCGACAAAAAGGAAACCGAGATGGCCCTCCAGCGCAGGGAACAGGACCTCAACCAGAAGGCGGCCGCCTTGGAAGAGCTGAACACGGCTTTGAGGGTGGTGATCGAGAAAAAAACCGAGGACCAGGAAAATTTCGAAAAAAAGC
>JAJDOA010000021.1 GCA_022340405.1 Desulfobacteraceae bacterium
TGACAATTGGTATAAGAGCAGTCCTCGGTCGCAGATATAACCTGCTTAAGATAAAGTATGACCGATATAGCCCTATTCCTTCAGATTGATGAGAAGTGGTTTCAAAACCTCCCCTCACGCCCAATCTCGGCGTTGGAGCAAAGCGCTGAATCCTCGAAATACGCTATGTATTCCTCCGGTTAAGCGCCTCACCCCGCCTTGACCTTGAACCCGATTGAAGGTTTTGAAACCACTTCTAAAGAAACCCAATTGAAAGTTCGGATTTTCGTTCCCCGGGAAGGACCCGGCATCTGCGACAAGGCCAAGGAGGATCCACGTTTCCAGCCGCCCGGGTTTACCGGGGCCTGCGTGCGATACGCATACGGCCGAATTCCTGGGGCTGGAAGCGAGGACCCGAGCCCGATATTGATCTCCCTTTGGCGGGTTTTTACACCTCTGGAGAATTTACCCGCCTCGGACGAATGGCGCGAAAAGACAATTTATGGATGGAATTTATTTCTTTTTGTAGACACCGCGGGATACTGCTTCGATGTCTCCTCGCTTGGAGAGTTTGTACAGCGCATTGCTCAACTGCCGGGGTTTGAGACCGGTCTTGTCCTTCAGTTGAGTGATGCTGGCGCCTTTACGGCTTCGTTTGACAGCAACGTATACCGCCTCAAGAACACTTCCATCCTGGTCGGAGGATTTCTTCCGGGGAGCCGCTTTTTTCTTTGGAGATTTCTTTGCTGAGGATTTCTTTGCTGAGGATTTCTTTGCAGCGGCTTTCGCTTTGGGTGCCGATTTCTTCGGTTTGCTGAGCTTGGCTGCTTCCTTGGATGCTTTTTCGATATCTTTCGTAAGCTTTTTCAAGGATTGGGCCACCACTTTGAGTTGTGCCTGTAAGTTCGCCATCGGAAATCCTCCCTCTGTACAATGGTTCACGAAGATGGATGATCGCAAATACTACTGCAATATGCGAGGAAAGATGTAAAAAGTCAATACGATATCTATCGAAGCAGACAAATTTCCGTATATTGACAGATCGAAACGCCTGTGAGACAGTTGCGGCTCCACGGAAGAAGAGGAAGAAAGCAAGGGAGAAAATGCTTCTCTTCATCCGCAAAAAATAAAAAATTTTATACGTGATATCGGAATGTTATAATGCAAAATCTCCCCTGGAACACAGGTCATCCTGCCACCGAAAAGGCGATGAAATCACGGCGATGAAACATCATGATCCCTCCCGGCGTTTTCTCCCCGAATCCGCCGTCGACTACGAATCTTGCTTGAATCCTGCGCAGTTGGAAGCCGTTTTGACCCGTGAGGGTCCCCTGCTGGTTGTCGCCGGGGCCGGAAGCGGAAAGACACGCACGGTCACCTACCGTGTTGCACGTCTGGTGGAAGACGGCATCCCCCCCTCGTCGATTCTTCTCCTGACCTTCACACGGAAGGCTTCCCAGGAAATGCTTCACCGGTGCACGGAGCTGCTCGACGACCGTTGCCGCAGAGTCGCCGGGGGGACCTTCCATTCCTTCGCCCATGCGGTCCTTCGGCGGCATGCAGGAAGAATCGGTTTCCCCGAGGGATACGCCATCGTGGACCGCTCGGATGCGGAATCATTGATTGCAGCCCTGCGCAAGGAATTCCACTCCCGTCATCGAGAACGTTCCTTTCCCACGAAGAAAACCTTGGCAGATATCTTCAGCCGGAGCGTGAACAAAGGGCGGGACGTGCAGGATATCGTACTGGACGAATATCCACACCTTGGAGAAGACATAGAAAGCATTGTAGAACTTCAGCACCGATATGCGGCCAGCAAAATGGAACATCGGGTCGTTGACTACGACGATCTTCTCCTGCTGCTGGAGCGACTGCTGCGGGAAGCACAGGACATTCGAGCAAAATCTGCCGAGACCTATCGCTACATCCTCGTGGACGAATACCAGGATACCAACATTTTACAGGCGAAAATTCTTCATCTTATTGGAGCCGATCACCGCAACGTTATGGTCGTCGGTGACGACTCCCAGAGCATCTATGCCTTTCGAGGCGCCAATTTCGAAAATATCATGCGCTTTCCGGAGATGTTTCCCGGCACCCGCATTATCAAACTGGAGGAAAATTACCGCAGCACACAGCCGATCCTCGACGTCACCAACGCCATCATCGCCCAGGCCCGGCGAAAGTTCACCAAGCACCTGTTCACCCGCAATGCGGGAGGAATGGTCCCCCAGCTGGTCCAAACACCCAACGAGAAGAGTCAGAGCCGATGGGTTATCGACACGGTGGCGCAGCTGCGACGATGCGGAATACGTCTCGGACGGATCGCGGTATTGTTCCGCGCCAGCTATCATTCCTTCGATCTGGAGATCGAACTCAACCGGGAGGGGATTGCTTTCATCAAAGTCGGGGGCTTCAAGTTCATGGAATCCGCCCATGTCAAGGATGTATTGGCCCATCTCCGGGTGCTGGCGAATCCCTACGACCGCATCAGCTGGCTTCGCATTCTCATGCTGCTGGACCGAATCGGCCCCAAAACCGCCCAAGCGGCCTACGATGCCGTCGTGCGGGTGGGAAGGGGGCACGAGGGTCTTTTCGCCGGGAAGGACCGGTGCATCGTTCGAAAAGAGCTGGACGGACTGAGGGACCTGTTTCGCCGGCTGGAGGCGATCCCTCGCTCTCATCCGGGAGAACTGGGCACGGCCGTCCTGGCATACTACAAACCCCTCGCGGAAAAGATGTACGACGATCATCCCCGCCGGGTGCGAGACCTGGAGCAGTTGACGGCCATCATGGAACGCTATGAGAGTCTGGAAAGCTTTTTGGCCGACATGGCGCTGGAGCCCCCCACCGCAGCCGCCGACAACCACCTGACCGGAGAATGGCGCGATCCGGATCGACTGACCCTTTCGACGGTTCATTCGGCCAAAGGATTGGAGTGGGATGCGGTTTTCGTGCTGTGGGCACTGGACGGCCGATTTCCCTCCCAATATGCGCTGGAAAAAGAAAAGGACCTGGAGGAAGAATTGCGCCTGATGTACGTGGCCGCGACCCGCGCCCGGGAGCGGCTCTATTTTTTGTGCCCGGCCTATGCCTTCGACCGGGCCACAGGAACGGTCCTCAACCGGCCCGCACGGTTTGTGGCCGACCTGCCGGAAAACTTGCTGGAACGCGTCTATCTGGAGGGAATGGACGGTTCTTCCGGTTTCGAAATGCGGTGGTAACCGCCGCACACCGCCGCGAAGCCGGATGCGCCCATAGCGCACCACTCGGCTTCGGAAGTATCAGTTCTTGATGAAAGCCCAGTAGAGAAAGTAGATCAGGCCCACGGTCGCCACAACGGCCAGCAGGTAGTTGAAATAAGCGGTGGGTTGTACGGCGACGCCGTGCTCGTTGACGGAGCCCACCTTTCGCTTGCACGAAGGACAGTGGGTTTCTTCGAGATTCATGTGGGTGTTGCAGCTCCAGCAACGTTTGGTCTTCTGAGACCGAATGAGATCGGCTTTCCGTTTCTTCTTTTCCTTGTCGGCCATGGCTCGCTCCAGGTGTGGTTTTCGTGCCGAATCCGCTGCGGGCATCCTCGTCAACCGACGGCAGTGCCCGGCGGTGTCACGGGCGTTTCGAATTATTGTCGAAACGCCTCTTCGATGGTGATCTCGCTGCGCTCCTTCAGCCCGGCCAGCATGGACTCGAACGCCTCCATGCGCTTTTGCCGGAGCAGAATCTGGGAGATCTGTTGTTTCTGCTCTTCGAATTCCTGCGCCTCCGGTGCCTTGCGGTCCTGGAAATACAGGACGTAATAGCCCTTTTGCCCCTCCACCGGTTCTTCCGAATACGGCTGTTTCGCAGAAAGCCGGAAAGCGGCGTTTGTGAACCGGACCTCCTGCCCCACATCGGGGACGGGCTCGTTGCGCCGGAACCAATCGGTGGATCTCACCTCCCGCTTTACGGCTTCGGCGACCTCGGCAAACCCTTTCCCCGCCTTCAGCCGTTGGATGAAATCCGCGGCGTCTCCGGCGGCCTTTTTCTTTTTCGCCGCCGCGATCCAATCGCCTCGGACCTTCTCTCGGACCGCTTCCAGTTCGGGAATCGAGGCCTCCTTCCTGTCCGTCAACTGAAGAAGAAAGTAGCTTCCGCCGAACTCTTCCACATCGCTGATTTCCCCAACGTCCAAATTGAAGGCAACGGCGGCGAAGCGGGTGGGATCCCCAACCTTGTCCTCCGGTCCCGACCGGCTGAACCAATTCGTTTCCTTCACCTCGTTTCCCGTTTCGCCCGCCGCCTCCGTCAACTCGTTGGTTTCGAACGTGGCATCGAACAAAGACTCGGCAGCTTCGTAAGCCAGCGTTTTCGCGCGGTCCTCCACCAACCGGCTTCGGATGGTGTCGGTTGCCTCTTCCAGCGTTTTCTTTCCTTTGGGAAGAACTTTTTCCACCCGAATGAGGTGCCAGCCGAAGTTTGTCCGCACGGGCTCGCTGACCTGGCCGGCTTCCATGGAGAAAGCCGCTTCAGCGAAAGGCGCCACCATGTCTTCCTTGGCAAAGATCCCGAGGTACCCTCCCTCCGGTCCCGTCGGTCCCTCGGAGTACTTTTTGGCCATTTCGGCGAAATCGGCACCCTCCCGGATCTGACGAAGAACATCGAGGGCTTTCTTCCGTTTTTCCTCCACTGCCTCGGCGGATGCGTCCGGTTCCAGACGGAAAAGGATGTGACGTGCCTCCACCCGTTTCGGCTCGAAAAAGGAATCAGCGTGGTTGTCGTAGTACTCTGCAACGGCCTCGTCGGAAATCTGGACGCTTCCCAGGAAGTCTGCCGGATCGATGCGCACATAACGTGCACGTACCTGGGGTTGTGTCCGGTAGGACGTCTTGTTTTCTTCATAATAACTTCGAAGCTCTTCATCGGTCGGGTTCAGGTCCGAATAGGTCTCCGTGTCAAAAAAGACATAGTCCACCTTTACCCGAGCGTTCTGCCAATTGTAAAAATCCCGCGCTTCGGTTTCGGACACCGAAACCCCTCGTTCGATCCAGCTGCGGATCCTCTGCAAAAGCATGGCCTGCCGCTGGCTCTGTTCGAACTCCTCCGGTGTGGTGCGATTGAGCGAAAGCAACCGCTCGTATTGGCGCTGGCTGAAGCGTCCGTTGACATGGAAGGCTTTGACGGCGGTGATGGCTTCCACCAACTCCTGGTCGGTGACGGTAAAGTGAAGACGATGGGCTTCATCGGCAAGCAGGCGCGTGTTGATCACCTGGTCCAGCGCCTGCTTCTCCACCTGAAAGCTTTCCAGCATGGCGTCGTCCAGCTGATTGCCGAACTGCTGCCGGAGCCTTTC
>JAJDOA010000022.1 GCA_022340405.1 Desulfobacteraceae bacterium
TGACAATTGCTATAATCCTCGAAATACAGCAGTATTCCTGCGGTTGAAAACTTAGATCCTCCTTGACCTTAAACGAAAATCCTAATTTTGAGAAGGGTTCTAGGAAGCTTGTTTTCCTACTTGAGGAGGGGGTAGGGCGACGATGTTCAGTGACGCAAAAAGACCATTTCGGATACTTCCGCCACCCGAAGATCCAGCTGGTCCAGTTCCACTTGAATGCGGGCAATCCTGCCCTGGGTGTCGATCACCCGTGCTTCGGCCGTTACGTCCTTTGCGGGATCGGCCGCATTGATAAACTGGATGTCGCAATTCAACGGCAGGCCGACGTGGCCCAATGAGTTGGCCGCCGCCGCCATGGCCTGTTCGGCGAGCGTAAACAAAGCGCCCGTGTGGGTGTAGCCCAGAAAATTGTTCAGCTGGGCCGTTCCCGGCAGACGCGCCGATACGCGACCGGCTTCGAATTCGGTGAACCGTATGGACAGCGACTGCGCCAGGGGGGACGCTTCCAGGGATCGGCGCAATGCTTCCAGGTCCTCGCTTTTGATGGCCCGGCGAACGGCGTCCGGTTCGCTGTCCGATTCGACCACGGCAAGCTTCTGGCGGTTGCGCTCCTCCACGCCCCGGATCAACCACGAAACGGCCTCGTTGTAAGGTGTGGGAATGTTGAAACGGCGCCCCTCGGATACGATCACCTCGTTTAAATTGCCGATCTCCGTTGGGCGGCGGGCTTCCACGTCTTGCAGCATGGAGACACGGTTGTCCTTGGTGGAAGCAAAAGCCTTCAGGGAAAAATCCAGTGGATCCTCCAGTTCCGGGAGATCGATGCCCTTGGCCCTGGCCACTCGGGCCAGTTCCAGAGAAAGAGCTTCGATGATTTTCACCGAGGGTTCGTGCTGTACCGCCGTTCCGCCCGTGAGGCCGGTCAGGGCGGCCACGACATTGGTGGAGACGTTGGCGATCAGTTTTTTCCAGATGACACCGTTGATGTCCGAGGTGGGCTGTACGTCCAGGCCGACCGACTGGAACTGAGCCACCATGTTTTCGAATCCCGGACGGGAAACCCCGTCATAGGGGCCGATGACCAGCAGGGGGCCCAGTCCTCCCACATATCGGACCTCGTTCATGCTCACCGGCATTCCGGAATGAGCGGTGATGCCTCCGACCACCCGCTCCGGTCCTACGGAATCAGCCAATTTTTCCAGATTCCCAAGACCGTTCTGAACCGAGAGAACGATTGTATCCTCCCCGATCATGGGCCTGGCGCCTTCGATGGCCGAACGGGTGTGGTAGCCCTTGACCGCCACCATCACGACATCTTTGACGCCCACTGCTTCGGGCTGGGAGGTGATGGCGATCCGCTCATGGGTCCTGTTCCCATCCGGCCACTGCATCCAAAGCCCCTCCCTTTCGATGAGATTCACGCGTTCCTGAAGCACCTCGATCAGCGTCACGTCGAATCCTTTTCGCGAAAAAAGACTGCCGAAGATGGACCCCAGTATACCGGCGCCTACAATTGCGATTTCCATGGGCACTTTCTCCCTTGCGATGAACGTCCAACGTTTCGCTTCGTTGTTGCGGATACGGCTCTGCAGATGGGAAAGCGGATCTTCCGGTCGATCCACCGACAAGCATCCTACAACAGAAAAGCGCCAAATTGCAAAACGTCGTTCAGATCCCGACGAAGATTGCAGTGGTGTCGAAAAAACAAATTGAAACAAGGGGTTTGTATGAAAAGCGTCAGGGAAAAGCCGGGTTGTGGGAAAATGCGGGGTGCGAAAAAGGGTTGACAAGGGAAGCTGTCTATTGCAAGGGAAGGGGAAATTGGCTCACAGGAAACCGACCATGACACGTACCGCAGCATTCAACCGCTTTTTCACCTTCGGGCGCTTCTTCTTTTTTAGAAGCGTCCATCCGGACGTGTAGTCGGTAGACCGTCAACACACCCCGGGTGGACCGCAAGTCCGCCCGGGGTTTTTTATTGGGAAAAGGCCCCGGGACACCCCGGGGCCTTTTTCATTCCAGAGGAGGCTGGCCATGAAACTGAAGCAAATTTCCATCCCCATCGAAAACTCCATCAACCGGCTTTACGAGCTGACCCGGTCCCTGGCCGACGCCGGCATCAACCTCAGGGCCCTGAGCCTGGTGGACACCGGAAACTTCGGGGAGCTGCGGATTCTGGTATCCGATGTTGCCGCCGCCCGGCAGATCGGGATGCAGGCCCAGGTGCCCGGCCGCGTGGAGGAGGTGGTTGCCGCCGAGATCGACGACCGGCCCGGCGAATTCTCCCGTCTGCTAAACCCCCTTCTGGCGCAGGGGATCCGGATCCGATACGCTTACGCCTGCGCGGGGATCGGGTCGGGAAAGGCCGTCATGGTCTTTTCTTTCAACGACAACGACCGGGCCGTCGGCATCTTGCAGCAGGCGGGGATCCGACTGCTCGACGACGCAGACTTGAGCGAGCTCGACCGCTCGTCAGAAGCGGTTGCATGTTGAGCCTTTAGGAACGGAGGCGTAAGACGATGAAAAACCTAAAGCTGGCGTCCAGCGGCATGGACCGGAGAACGGTGGTGCAGGTGGGCGATGTCACCCTTGGCGAGGGGTTCTGCGTCATTGCAGGCCCCTGCAGCGTCGAAAGTGAAAACCAGACGCTGGAAACCGCGGCTGCAGTGAAAAGGGCCGGTGCGAACATGCTCCGGGGCGGGGCTTTCAAGCCGCGCTCCTCGCCGTACTCTTTTCAGGGCCTCGGCCTGGAGGGGCTTCAAATCCTGGCCCGGGCCCGTGAGGAGACCGGTCTTCCGGTGGTCACCGAGGTGATCGATCCCCGGGACGTTTCCTGGGTGGCCGAATTTGCCGACGTGCTCCAGATCGGCACCCGCAACATGCAAAACTTCGCGCTGCTCAAGGAGGTGGGCAAGGCCGAAAAACCCGTCTTGCTCAAGCGCGGCATGTACTCGACCCTGGAGGAGTGGCTCAACTGCGCCGAATACATCCTCAGCGAGGGCAACCCCAATGTGATTCTCTGTGAAAGGGGCATTCGCACCTTCGAGCGTTACACGCGAAACACCCTCGACTTGAGTGCGGTTCCAGCCATGCGGGAGCTGACGCACCTGCCGATCGTTGTCGATCCGACCCACAGCACAGGGCGGGTTTCTCTGGTGGAGCCCATGAGTCTTGCCGCTCTGGCCTCCGGGGCGGACGGGATCATGGTGGAGGTGCACTGCCGACCGAAGGAAGCGCTCTGCGACGCCGACCAGGCATTGACGCCGGAGCAGTTCGACCGGATCATGTCGAGAATCCGCCCTCTTCAGCAGTTTTTGGCTGAAGTGCCGGAAACGACGCCGACGGCGTGAAAAGATGACTAGAACCCATCTCAAAATTGTCTTTTCGCCCCATCTCGGCGTCGGGTCCTCGTTTCCAGTCCTCGAAATACGGACGTATTCCTGCGGCTGAAAACTCGGATCCTCCTTGACCTTGAACGAAAATCCTAATTTTGAGATGGGCTCTAGAAGCCATCTCAAAATAGTAAACGTCTATCGCATTCGATTTTTGGCATTTTCGGCATATTTGTGAGGACAACACCATGAAACTGAACGAAATCCGATTCAAGATCGACAAAATCGACAGAGAACTGCTCGTCCTTCTCCAGGAACGGATGGGCCTTGCGCTGCGGACCAAGAAATTCAAGGAAAGCGCTGCCGATCCCCAGCGGGAGGCAGCACTGCTGGAGCGGGCGGAACGGATGAACCTCGATCTGGTGGAGCGCTCCTTCACCCGCCAGCTGCTTAAAACCATTCTCACCGAAAGCAAGCGGCTCCAAGACGAGGACCGCCCGCTGGTGGCCTTTCAGGGAGAGCATGGCGCCTACGGAGAAGTTGCCGCCCGTCGGCTGGTTCCCGACGCGGCCTACATCCCCTGCCTGGAATTCGTGGACGTTTTTCGGGGTGTGGAGGAAGGTGATCTCGACTTGGGCGTGGTTCCGGTGGAAAACTCCCTGGAAGGAGCCGTCACTCAAGTCAACGACCTTCTCACCGATACGCAGTTGAAGGTCATCGGGGAAGCCAAGGTCCCGGTGAACCACTGCCTGCTCGCAACAGAACTCGGCGACTATCGGGAATTGCGGCAGATCTTTTCCCACCCGCAGGCCCTGGCGCAATGCCGGGGGTTTTTGATGCGCAACCATCTCGAGCCGATGCCCTATTACGATACGGCCGGTGCTGCCAAGATGATTGCCCGGGAGAATCCCCGCGCCGCCGGGGCCATCGCCAGCTCCCTCTGCGCAGAGCTGTACGATCTGAAGATCGTCAAGGAGGGAATCGAAGACGGTCCGCTGAACACAACGCGGTTTCTTCTCCTTTCTCGAGACGGCTTCAACGGCCGTGGCGACAAGACTTCCGTGGTGTTTGCCACACGCCACGAGGCTGGACGGCTCTTCGAGGTGTTGCGGCTGTTTGCCGAAGCCGGGATCAACCTGACGCGAATCGCTTCCATGCCGTTGCGGCAGGATCCGGACAACTACTGCTTTTTTCTCGACTTCGAGGGTGACGAGTCCGACGAAAAGGTCGCACCGGTGCTGTCGCGGATGGAAAAGATGACCATTACGCTGAAAAAGCTGGGAAGCTATCCGGGAAACGGCAAGTAGGCGTTGCCATTTCTTCGGCCGATTCAGCATACGGCGAATGTCAGAATTCTTTTTCGCCTCCGCCATGCATTGCTATGCAAATGTAGGGGCAGGCTTTTTCCCCTCCCGCCGCAGCAGGAAAGCCACCGCACCGCAGGGGCGGGGACAAACCCCGCCCCTGCAAAAAGCAAGAAAAAAGCCTTTC
>JAJDOA010000037.1 GCA_022340405.1 Desulfobacteraceae bacterium
TTTTTGCCCATATTGACTCTCAGAGAGGCGTCTGAAGAAAAGAATCCAACGCGAAGAGGAATCTACATGAAAACAGCGGTGTCGATTGTTGCTGCCCTTTTTTTTCTCATTCTCAGCCCTGAGGTCGTGCAGGGGGAAAAGGAACATGTCGACCAGCGGTTGGAATCACTGAGAGGCTTGCCAGGCGTCATGGTCTCCGATCCACGGATAGACCCAAAGCTGGTGCAGGCCGGTCTGACCCCGGAGGTCGTTCAAAAGGATGTGCAACAACGGCTGAGTCTGGCGAAAGTGCACCTGCTCGGAAAAGAAGAGTGGACGGCGCAATCCACGCGACCGCAGATCGTCGTGCTCGTCTTCGCTCATGCGGCCAATCCCAGTTTTTTTGCCTACACCATCGTGATGCAGTTCAAACAGACCGTTCGGCTGGAAGGCGGGATGGAACTGCCCGCACCCACCTGGCAAGTCGCCTCCATCGGCATGGTTGGCTCCGGTGACCTGCAGCCACTAAGGGAGAATCTGAAAGGACTCGCCGACCGCTTCGCCGTCCATTGGCGGTCCGTGAACCCCAAATAGGGATGGCCGATTATCGGTTCCCATTAGCGATTTTAAGCATCTACACGACCTTCCATTGTAGAAGGCCCTCAGAAAGTATGAATATAGCTTTTCGGTTTTAAAGAATAAATTTGTTCTATTTCGTTTCATTGGTTTTTACCGTTTCTCGACGATTTTTCGTACTGGAAACCGTACCCTCTATCCGAGGAGACCATGAAATGGGATTGACGGATCCGAGGGCAAGAAAACTGAAGGCGAGGGATAAGGCGTTTGAAGTTTGTGATGGAAATAGGCCAACGAGAAAAAATACTCCAGGGGGGGTATGGCCGTGAGCAAAGGCAGGAGGGGTCCCCCTGGAGCATGGAGCCTGTTACGGACATCTCACAAACTCCAAGGGGGGATGAAACTGGCTGGTCGCAGAGCCATTTCCCCCCTGGAGTAGGTGGGATGGCAGGAAAGCAAATAAAAATACATCCTTGAAGGTGGCGTCAACCAAGCGCTTTCCCACCACATCTGCCAAGAAATATGAAACGAGGTTTTATGTCAAGAATAAATTATTATAACATTTTGAAATATATAGTAAAAAATGACACTTTGTAGTACTCACTCAGTAAAATATACTTTAATTTTCAAGCCCTTATTAAAAGCAATAATATACTGATTCCAATATGTTATTTTAATGCATCCGATTCAGCTTTCCGCGGATGAATCAATCCGTATGGATAGCAATTTTTTTGCGGTTACAGCTTCGAACCCAATTCCGTACCAACGTTTTTTACCACAGAAAAAGGGGTCATGGATAATTCCATGACCCCTTGATTTGACTGGTCGGGGCGAGAGGATTTGAACCTCCGGCCCCCTGCTCCCAAAGCAGGTGCGCTACCAGACTGCGCCACGCCCCGATATTTCGATGGTGGGCTGTATTACCATGGTTGGAAGCGTCCGTGCAAGCGGGATTGCCTCGTCAGGGCGCGGCTCCACCTGCCTTCAGAAACGAAGCCACACCTTCGGCCAGAACCGCAGCCACGGTTTTCAGGTGTTCCATATCGGCCAGTCGCAGCTCGTCCGCCGCGTGGGTTAGGGTCCCTGCCTCGACCAGAACGGCCGGCATGTCCGCACCCTCCAGCACCGGGAGGGGATGCCCGGCGACGGTAACCTCGTCTCCGGGAAACCGGGTTTTCCATTGACGGGCCAGTTCCTGTGCCAGGCGTCGGCTTTGCTCGCGGTGGCGGTCCTGCAGGTTTTCCCATGCGGTGATTTCCGTCTTTTTGGATGTCACAGCGGCGACGGAGGCAATGGGCCGATGGTAATAGAAAAAAACACCGCTTACGTGGGGTGCCTGGCTGGCGGCCGTGTGAAGGCTGAGAAACAAGGCAGCTGGGTATCGGTTTGCCGTTCCGGTGCGCTGCGGCAGATCCATCCCGTAATCGCCGGTTCTCGTCAATTCCACTTGAAAGCGATCTTCCAGCAGCACCGCCACCTGTTCGGCAAGCCGCAGGACGACATCTTTTTCCCGGCTTCCGGAGGGGCCCGCGGCACCTTCGTCCGACCCGCCGTGCCCGGGATCGATCACGACCATCGGTCTCTCTTCAAAAAACGGCTTTTTTGCCGAGCTTTCCACCGCCAAGAGGTGTATGGGACAGACCACAGCGACCACGGCCAGCACAAAAGCGAGCAGGAAGCGCCCCGGCCGATTCCAGTGCAGCGGTCGCAGCATACCGCCCCTGTCGCAACATTTTTTCCAACATCTTGACATGACAGGTTCTTTTCCGATTTCTTCTTGACACTCCTAAGGCCAACGCCTATTTTTGCAACTTGCTTTCGTTCAGATTCTAATGTAACAGAAAATCCAAAGTCAACCCAAAGACTTGTGAACAGTAGGGGCCCGAAAACAGAGATAAAATCGACCTTCGGACAAGGTCGTTCTCGGTCCCGTGAACCATTTGCGAGAGTGGCGGAACTGGTAGACGCACTGGACTTAGGATCCAGCTCTGTTACCCAGAGTGGGAGTTCGAGTCTCCCCTCTCGCACCATCTGTTTCGGAAGAGGGCGGACCGCCCCGGTAGCCGATGCGATTCGCCTTCTCCATCGGCGGCAAAAAGAGAAAGGAAGCAAATGAAAGTATCCGTTGACGAGCAGAGTTCCGTTAAAAAGAACCTGAACATTGAAATTCCCAATGAGGATGTCGTTCGAGAGCTGGATGCCGCCTACGACCACCTGAAAAAAACGGCCAAGGTCAAGGGGTTCCGTCCCGGCAAGGTGCCGCGCACCGTCTTGGAGAGGCGCTTTCGAAAGGATGTGCACGCCGATGTCGCCTCCAAGCTGATTCAGTCGTCTTTCCTGGAAGCGGTGCGGGAAAAGGAGCTGAAGATTGTCGGTAACCCGGAGATCGATCCCCCCGAGCTCAAGGCGGATGCGCCCTACGCCTATCAGGCCGTGGTGGAAGTCCACCCCGAGATCGGAAACATCGAAATCTCGGGTCTGAAGCTGAAAAAAACGCGCTACACCGCCTCCGATGAGGAAATGGAAGCCCAGCTGCAGATGATCCGGAAAAACCTCGCTGAGCGAAAAGCCGTCACCGAGGACCGTCCGCTGGGAAAAGACGACTTCGCCGTGATCGACTACGAGGGCACAAGGAACGGCAAACCCTTCGAAGAGACCCAGAAAACCGAGAATTATATTCTCAAGGTAGGGGCGGGGACCATATCCCCTGACTTCGACGAAAACCTCGTCGGCCTGAAGACGGGGGATGAAAAAGATTTCTCGGTGACGTTTGAAGAGGATCACCAAAACAAAAATCTGGCAGGGGTGTCGGTGGATTTCCATGTCCGGCTCAACGAGATTCGCGAGGAAATCCTGCCGGAGCTTGATGACGAGCTGGCACGAAAAGTGGGTCCTTACGAGACGCTGGACATCCTGAAGGAGGCCGTCTCCGAGAATCTGCGCAAGGGCTATGAAAAGCGCTCCGAGCAGGAACTCAACGAACAGATCTTCCAGGGACTCATCGAACGGACCGATTTCGAAGTGCCGGACGCCCTCGTACAGATGGAGCTGGAAGGCATTCTGGAAGAGGCCGAGCGCGCTTTTTCCTTCCGGGACATGGCCTTTGAAGATGCCGGATTCACACGGGAAGGGCTGGCCGAAAAATACCGGGAGACCGCGGAGAAACAGGTTCGGCGGCATCTCATTCTCGACCAGATCATCCGGCAGGAAAACCTGACGGTCGGCGACGACGAGCTTGCCAAAGGGTTGGAGGAAATGTCCGCAACCACAGGTCAGCCCGTCGAGGTGATCCAGCGCTTCTACAAGGAAAACAAGGAGCGAATGGATATGTTCAAACACACGCTACTTGAAAAGCAGGCGATTCGCCTTATCATAGGGAGCAGCGAACTCGAAGAGGTCGAGCCCCAGCGCGAGGCGCCCGCCCAACAGCAGGAGGGTGCGTAGCGCGGTCGCTGCTTCCTTCCGAACGGTTTCTTGAACTTCCCCGTATGGTCCTGCAGCATTCCGGGTAACCTGCACGGGCGGTAACTGAAAAGGAGAGCATGTATGCCGCTGATCCCCATGGTCATCGAACAGAGCAGCCGCGGCGAGCGAGCTTATGATATCTATTCCCGGCTGCTGAAAGACCGGATTATTTTCCTGGGGGGACCCATTAACGACGATGTGGCCAATCTGTTGATCGCCCAGTTTCTGTTTCTGGAGTCGGAAGATCCCGATAAGGACATCAACTTCTACATCAATTCGCCTGGGGGGGTTGTCACCTCGGGCCTTGCAGTTTACGACACGATGCAGTACATCAAACCCGATATTGCCACGGTTTGTATCGGCCAGGCCGCCAGCATGGGAGCAGTTCTCCTGTCGGCCGGTGCCAAAGAAAAACGATACGCATTGCCGAACTCCAGAATCCTGATCCACCAGCCCTTGGGAGGCTCTCAGGGCCAGGCCTCCGATATCGCCATTCAGGCAAAGGAGATCCTGCGGGTCAAGGACAAGCTCAACGAGATCCTTGTGGAACACACCGGCCAGAACCTCGACCGGATACAGAAGGACACCGATCGTGATTTTTTCATGACCGGGGATGAGGCGCAGGATTACGGGATCATCGACCATGTCATGAAAAACCGTGAGGATCTGGAACGGCTCGTGAAAACGGAGGAATGAAATGTCCAGAAAAGGCGATGACAACGACAATCTCTTCTGTTCCTTCTGCGGAAAAAACCAGAAAGAGGTCAAAAAGCTCATTGCCGGTCCGGCCGTGTACATCTGCGACGAATGCATCCAGCTGTGCAGCGAGATCATCGAAGAGGAAAGCGAGCAGGACGCCCAGGCGCTGGAGCAAAGCCTCATTCCAAAAGAAATCAAGGCGATGCTCGACGACTACGTGATCGAACAGGAGCGGGCCAAGAAGGTCCTCTCCGTTGCCGTGTACAATCACTACAAACGATTGAATACGACGGTGGCATCCGGTGATGTCGAACTGCAGAAGAGCAACATACTGCTCATTGGTCCAACCGGCTGCGGCAAGACGCTATTGGCGCAGACCCTGGCGCGGTTTCTCAACGTCCCGTTCACCATCGCCGACGCCACCAGCCTGACCGAGGCCGGATACGTGGGTGAGGACGTTGAAAACATTATCCTCGCTCTGCTGCAAAACGCCGACTACGACGTCGAGAGGGCCAAGCGGGGGATTGTCTACATCGACGAGATCGACAAGGTCGCCAGCAAGTCCGACAATCCGTCCATTACACGGGACGTCTCCGGTGAGGGTGTCCAGCAGGCATTGCTGAAAATCATCGAAGGGACCACGGCCAGCGTCCCGCCCAAAGGGGGGCGGAAGCATCCGCAGCAGGATTTCGTGAAGGTGGACACCTCCAACATTCTCTTCATCTGCGGAGGCACGTTCAACGGCTTGGAAAAAATCATCCAGCGACGGATCCGCTCCAATGTGATGGGATTCAGCGCCCGGGTCTCCAGCAAAGAGGAAAAGAACATCGGAGAGCTGTTGGAGCTGACGCAGCCTGAGGACCTGATCCGTTACGGTATGATCCCGGAATTTCTCGGCCGGATGCCCGTGGTTGCCACGCTGGACGAGCTGAGCGAGGAGACGCTGATCCGTATCCTGACCGAGCCCAAAAATGCGCTGGTCAAACAGTTCAAGAAGCTTTTCGAAATGGAAGCTGTCAACCTCCGTTTTACCGACAGTGCCCTGACCGCGATTGCCCACGAGGCGGTCAAGCGGAAATCGGGTGCACGGGGACTCCGTTCCATCATGGAAACCTGCATGCTCGATATTATGTACGAGCTTCCCAGTGTGGACAACGTCAAGGAATGTGTGATCAGCGAAGACGTCGTGTTGAAAACGGAGGCGCCGATCCTGCTGTTCGAGCATGCCAAAAAACAGGCTGACAGCAGCCGATAGTTTCCCGCTGCCGGGGGTCACAGCGGGGTACCCGGCCGTTTCTTCAGAGTCAATAATAGCACCGAGGTGCTCAAGTCGTTGCGGTTGGCACCGAGTGCAAATCACCCGGTTTGATATCAACCCATCATGATTCCCGGAGGGTGACCGCCTGCAACGGAATCCTATTTATCCGAATGCATTACTGCCATGATTACAATGCCCAAATTCTTCAAAAACCAAGACAATCCGGAAGGCCCGCCCAAGATGATACTACCCCTGCTGCCGTTGCGTGATATCGTCGTTTTTCCACACATGGTGGCACCGCTGTTTGTCGGAAGAAAGAAGTCTGTCAACGCCCTTTCCGAGGCCATGAACCAGGACAAGAGCGTTTTTCTGGCCACCCAGAACGATGCTGGTGTGGACAGCCCCACCGAAAAAGACATCTGTACGGTGGGAACGATCGGGAAAGTGCTGCAGCTGCTCCGGCTTCCGGATGGAACCGTAAAAGCCCTGGTGGAAGGAAGTCAGCGCGCTCGGATCGAACGATTCGTGGGTACGGAGGAGTTTTTCCAGGTGGAAGTCGAATCCTTGGTGGAGACGCTTCCCTCCGAGGCCGTCCTGGAGGCGCTGCACCGTGCATTGCTGAACGCCTTCCACGAATACGCCAAGCTGGACAAGAACATCTCCAAAGACCTGTTGAAAACCGTCGACTCCATCGACGATGCCTCGAAACTTGCGGATACCATTGCGGCCCATTTTTCCTTCAAAATCGAAGACAAACAAAGGCTGATGGAAACCGCTGCACTTGAGGAGCGGCTTCCCTTCCTGGTCTCCCTGATCAAAATGGAAATCGAGGTCTGGGAAATGAACCAGCGGATCAAGGGACGCATCAAGGAGCAGATGGAGAAGACGCAGAAGAACTACTATCTCAACGAGCAGATGCGGGCCATCAAAAAAGAGATGGGCGCAGAAGACGATGCGATGGAGGAGCTCAACGAGCTCGAGGAACAGATCAAGGCCAAGAAGTTGTCCGAAGAGGCCACCGAAAAGGTCGAAAAGGAGTTCAAAAAGCTCAAGCTCATGTCGCCGATGTCTGCCGAGGCGACCGTTGTGCGAAACTATATCGACTGGATCATCAGCCTGCCATGGTATGAGCGCACCGAGGTTCGGGATGATCTGAAGGAAGCGGAAAAGATTCTCGACGAAGATCATTACGGTCTGGAAAAACCCAAGGAGAGAATCCTGGAATACCTCGCCGTGCAGTCGCTGATCCAGAAAGTGCGCGGCCCGATCCTCTGTTTTGTCGGACCTCCGGGTGTGGGAAAAACCTCGCTGGCCAAATCCGTTTCTCGTGCAACGGGGCGCAAGTACGTCCGGCTGAGCTTGGGAGGTGTCCGGGACGAAGCGGAGATTCGGGGGCACCGGAGAACCTACATCGGCGCGCTGCCCGGAAAAATCATCCAGTCCCTGAAGAAGGTGGGGACGAACAATCCCGTGTTCTGCCTGGACGAGGTGGACAAAATGAGCATGGACTTCCGGGGGGATCCTTCAGCCGCCCTGCTGGAGGTCCTGGATCCGGAACAAAACTACGCCTTCAACGACCACTATCTGGACCTGGACTACGACCTGTCGGACATCCTGTTCATCACCACGGCCAACACCCTGCCGGACATCCCGCTTCCACTGCAGGATCGCATGGAAATCATTCGACTGCCCGGCTACACGGAGTACGAAAAGTACAACATAGCCAAGGAATTTCTCATCGAGAAACAGGTGAAACTCAACGGGCTGGAGGGACGGAACGTGAGCTTCACCCGATCCGCTGTCTACACGATCATTCGGCGGTACACGCGTGAGGCCGGCGTTCGGAATCTCGAGAGGGAAATTGCCTCCATCTGCCGGAAAATCGCCCGTGAGATCAAGACGGAAAAAGAGCGCGCCGAATACAAGGTGACCGTGACTTCCATTCAGAAGTACCTGGGGCCGCCGCGTTTCAAACAGGATCAGATCGACGAGACCGACCAGGTGGGAATGGTGACCGGCCTGGCATGGACCCAGTATGGTGGGGAGTTGCTGTGCGTGGAGACCCTCGTCGTGCCGGGCAAGGGAAAGTTGACCGTGACCGGCAAACTCGGCGATGTGATGCAGGAATCCGCACAGGCGGCCGTCACCTATGTGCGCTCCAGGGCGAAAGCCCTCTGCCTGGAGGAGGATTTCCACAAAAAATACGACATCCACATCCATATCCCCGAGGGCGCCATACCCAAAGACGGCCCTTCGGCAGGTATCTCCATGTGTACATCGCTGGTATCCGCGCTGACGCGGCATGCCATCTTCCGGGACATCGCTATGACCGGCGAAATCACCCTCCGGGGCAGGGTGCTGCCCATCGGCGGCCTGAAGGAAAAGATCATAGCCGCCCACAGGGGGGGCATCAAAAAGATCTTGATTCCCAGGGAAAACGACAAAGACTTGAGGGACATTCCATCGACGATCCGCAAATCCGTGGACATCGTGCCCGTGGAGCACATGGACGAAGTCCTGTCCCACGCACTGGTGATGAAGGACCACGATCGCCTCTTCAAGGAGTCGGACATCCGCCTGGAGATTAGCGGCGACGACGATCATCCCGGGCCTTCGGCCGTTATTTAAGGTGTCCGGTTTATGGCGGCTTCAGCGTGAAAACCCCTTGACAACCCGGGGGGCAGCTGGTAGTTAGAGCGGTCTCTTGGCGGCCGTGGCAGCCGAAAATGTCGGGGTTATGGGCGGATAGCTCAGTTGGGAGAGCATCGGCCTTACAAGCCGAGGGTCACAGGTTCAAGCCCTGTTCCGCCTACCAAATCTTGACTCACGGAATCCAAGGGGTGCAGCCCCGAGCGATTCGAACACCCCGGTCAAGGAAGTGACCGGGAAGGCTGCAAGTAGCTAAAATAACCGGGGGCGTAGCTCAGTTTGGTTAGAGCGCTGGCCTGTCAAGCCAGAGGTCGCGAGTTCAAGTCTCGTCGCTCCCGCCACCATTAAATCAAGGGCTTACGGTCAATCCGTTGGCCCTTCTTTTTTGAAGATTTTTGAAATTTCCAACCATATTTCCAATCCGGAGCCCGAAAACGCCAGTTACCCGGTCCCTCATAAGACACGAAACCCGCCGCCGGATTTCCAGTGACGGGTTCGGTTCGGGAGTTTTAGTGACGCTGGATAGAGTGAAGGCCATCAGATGGACATCCCAGGACGGGTTGACAAGGTGCGCACTTCGTATCGGAGTCTTGACCCTCAACC
>JAJDOA010000138.1 GCA_022340405.1 Desulfobacteraceae bacterium
CTTGTCTTTCGTAGGGGCGGGGTTTATCCCCGCCCGTTCGGGGTAAGTGATCCCACCAGTGGGAGGGGATAAACCCCTCCCCTACCGATCGATTGGGAAGCCATATCGGAAACGGAACAGAATTCTGACAATCGCTATATCCCCGCCCATCCGGAGGATGTGGTAGCACCAACGGGAGGGGATAAACCCCTCCCTCACATTTCTAGCGAAAGGGTGCTGGAAAAAAAGAGGTAAGGGTACGATCTCCCCGTGGAAAATACAGGGGGAAGGCGACGGGCTGCGCCGTGTCGGCGCAAAGGCGGCAGCTATGGGTTACGAGGGATTAGCACACTCGAAAAAGGGGTGCGCTGTCCACGGTTCTAAATGTTGTGTCCCGGATCTTTCTTCAGAAAACATAGCCCCAGCAAAGCCTCCAGGCCACGACCGAGACGGACCAAATCCGAATATCGAAATCCGAAACAAATCCAAAGCACGAATGATGTAATGACCCAAACGGATGACAGTAAATTAGATGATAAAAATCAAATAGGGGAATTCCATGGTTTGGAATATTCGAATTTCGGTCATTCAATATTGTTTCGAATTTCGATATTCGAATTTCGTGCTTTGCCGATCGAATCCTTAGGATCGAACCAAACAAAGGCCGTTTCTTTTTTCCCGTAATTTGTGGGACAAGATACTATGCATCCAGGGCTTTTCGTACCTTCTGCGCCAACTCGCGGATATCCACGGGTTTTCTCAGAACGTCCCGGATACCGTCCGACTTGAGCATCTCGTTCTTTAGGTCTCCAGCGTACGCCGAATAGACGATGACCCGCACGGACGGCTTGACATCCAACATCATCGCCGCCAGGCGGTCGCCCCGCATGCCCGGAAGGCTCCAGTCCGTGATTACCAGATCCAGCTCGCCGGATTGCTTGCGATACAACTCCAGCGCGTCTTCGGCATTGGCGGAGGTGACGACGGTGTAGCCCAGATGGTTGAGCATCTTCTCCACGGCCAGCATCACCAGGTGTTCGTCCTCGACCAGCAGGATGCTTTCGGTGCCCGTCGGAAGCCCTTGGTAGGCGTCCGCGTCAACGCGCCGTTCGAACTCCACCGAGGGCAAAAGCAGGTGCACGGTCGTTCCCTCACCGGGCTTGCTGTCCACCGATATGGCGCCGCCATGGCTTTGAACGACCCCTCGAACCAGAGGCAATCCGAGCCCGGTGCCCACCCCCCGGGCCTTGGTAGTGAAATAGGGCTCGAACATCTGCTTCATTACGTCGGCCTCGATGCCCCGGCCGTTGTCCTGGACGATGAGTTCGATATAGATCCCCTGCTCGACGTCCTCGTGGCGGGGATCGTCTTCCACCACGGCAATCCGGTCAGTGGCGATGCGGATCGTCCCCCCGTGGTCGGGGACCGCGTCGGCGGCATTTTCCAACACATTCATCAACGCCTGGTGCAGCTGCGACGGATCGGCCATGAGCCACTGGCCGCGGGCTTTCAGATCGTGCTGGATGTCAATGGTCTTGGTCAGGCCCGCCTGAAACTGCTTGAGGCTCCGTGTCACCAGGTGGTTAATGCCGACCCGGATTTTTTTCTGATCGCGCTGCCTGCTGAAGGTATGGATCTGATCGACAAGATGGGTAGCCGTGTTGGTGGCGTTGATGATTTCCATCACATCCTTGCGGGCGGTCTCATCCTCGATGTCCAGAAAGAGGATCTCCGAAAAACCCAAAATGGCGTTCAACAGGTTCCGGAAATCATGGGACACGCCGGCGCTCAATTCCTCCAAAGCCCGATATTTTTCCGTCTCCACTTGCTGTTTGCGCAGCCGGTCGCTTTGATCGAGCCGGGCCTCCACTTGCTCGTACAAGCGTGCGTTGTGGACCGCACATGCAGCCTGGTCGGTGAAAAAGGATGTCAGCAGGGCGTCCTCCTCGGAAAATGCGGAGCCATCGGCCTTGTTGACCAACTCCAGCACACCGATACACCGGTCTTTCACCCGCAGCGGCGCGGCCAGCACCGACTGGACGGAAACGCCTTCGGGCCCATCCACGGCAGCATCGAAGCGGGCATCGCGTTCGACATCGGCGACAATCACCAGCACGTTGTTGTCGGCCGTCCAGCCGGCGATCCCCCTGCCGGGATCGTACCGTTCGCCCGCCAGGGCATGGTTTCCCTGCATGTCCGGTATGTACCCGTCCAGGTGTCCGGTCTCTTCGTCGACGAGAAACAGGCGGATCGCCTCGGGCCGGGTGACGGAAACCGCTTGATCCAAGATCACGGTAAGCACCTCGCTCAAGTGCAGGCTTTGGTGCACGCGTGAACACATTTTGACCAGAGAGGTAAAGGAGTCGCGTTTCAGGTGCAGGGATTGCTCGATGCCGCGCATGTGGTGCAAGAGCGCGCGATCCAGCCGATCCTTCTCGAGGGTGCCGTGGGGCGCTTTGCCGAAAGCATCGTTGCCGCCTTGCTGGCCGGGCGGTGCCACCGGATCGGCTTTCGGCGGACTGTCAGCTCCAGTGAAAGCCGCCTTTATTTTTTTCATGATATTTGTCAAGGTTATGGGCTGCTCCTCAGCCTTCAATGCCAAGCTGCGGGCCGTGTTTATAGCGGGAGATGCGCCTGTCCACATCCTATCCAGTTGAAGCCCAATGCACAAGAATCGATATTCGTCATAACCGGAGTGCCGAGCCAGACGCTTGCCGTGCGGAACATTTTTTTCGGCGCAGCCGCATGCCGTGCTTGCTCGCCCCCGATCCGCCTGGCGGCAGGATCGGGCAAAGCAGGGCATCAAGGAGACGGAGGGTAACAGAGATCAGATAATATTATACCACTGTTACCATCGAAAAAGCAACGTTTATACGCGATCCCGCCGCCCCGGTGCCCGGGCTTTCCACTTCGCACCAGCATACGGCGGGGAATGCGAGTTCATTCGTCTCCGAATCGAGAACAATACTCCGAATGGGATCCACAGCGGCATATCGCGTCGCAGTCTTTCATGATCGCATCCGCTGCGGGCTTTCCCAGCTTGGAGACCAGCATCGCCTCCGTCCTTTTCAGCGTCTCCAGATCCACGGCGGTGTTCAGGTAATGGAAAATCCCGGGGGAAAGGGAAAAGTCGGTTTTGTGGCGGACCACCAGAATCCGATAGGCCAGCATCGCCCTGTCGAAAACCCGTGTCGTGCCGAAACCCATTACCCTGCGTAAAATGGCCTCTACACATCCCGCCTCGAGGACCTCCTCGTCTTCCCAGCCCCACATCACGGCGTTGACATCGAAATCGATGGCTGAAAGAAGGGCAGCCGGTGTCGGATCCAGCCGGAACTTATCGATGATCACGAACCGGGACAACAACCCGATGTCGAACGAATAAGGCGAAAGGCCGGACAGCCACCTTACGCCCCCGAGTTCCGTAGCCCGCAACTCGCCCTCCAGGTCCAGTCCGGCTAGCCGAAATTCCGGATCGATATTCTCGATGAACAAATCGATGTCTTCGGTAAGGGGGGATTCGCCGTGGATGGCTTCAATCAATGCGTTTCGGAGTGCACCGCCGATGATCCATAGCCTGGCTCCATGGGGAATGATGGCCTTCAGTTCCTCGATGGGAAGCCGAATGTCCTCTTCCATCAAAAACGCCTTTACGGTGCCTGCCGGATCGGGAAAGCGCGACATGATTTCACCAGAGCAGTTCTCATTTTACCGTCTCCCCGTCTGGCCAGGCCGCTTGCGGGGCTTCAGTGCGGGACGCCGGGTGGATGAAAGCGTCCGTTTGGAGGGGGATCCGGTGCGCATGGAACCGAGAAAGCCGATCAGAAACGCCGCGAAAGCGGCCAAGAAGAAGATCGCGGGCCAGAACTGACCGTTCGACTTCGGGCGGGATTTCTTTTCCCGCTGGCCCGGGGCGCTCTTTTCCCTGCTTGACGACAGCAATCGCTTCACCTTGCGGGCAATGGTGTCCAGCAGATTGTCTCTTCGCGGCGGGCGGCTGGCCCGGGCCTTGCGAGGCGGGGCTTTTGGGGGTGCGGCGGCCCGGGCCGGCGGTTGTTTGGCCGGCTTCTGCAGTTCCCCCTGCAGTCGCGCCAGCAGATCCTTGCGGCTTTTCATGGGAGCCGAATTTGGGCCGTGCCTTTCGGTCAGAATGGCGAAAGCACGGCGGTAGAGCGCTTCGGCTTCCTCGAGCCTGCCCTGCCGCATGAAGAGATATCCGAGGTCCTCCATGGCCAACGCCGTTTCATCGGCCTCGGGTCCGTGGGCACTGCGGCGAATGTCCAAGGCGCCGCGGTACAGGCGTTCTGCGGTCTTTTCATCCCCCTTTTCGAGGTAGCACCGGGCTTGGAGGGCGATGGCTTCCGCTACGCTGGGATGGTTGTCGCCGAATTTCTCCCGGGCGCTTTGTCCGGCTTCCACGGCGGCTACGAGGGCTTCGGCGGTCTTCCCCTGCCGGATCAGAAGGCGAATTGCGGCGATCTCCTCGTCCCATCCGGGCGGTTGGGAAGCCTCCGGTCCGGAGATCGGCGAAGAAACGAGCACCTCCGGCGCAGGGGCGGTTTTTGCGTCCGATTGCCGGGTCTTCAGGTTTGCGATGGTTCTCTCCAGGGCCACCACCCGATTGTGTCCGGACGGATATTGTCGTTTCCAGACGCCCAAGGCCTGTTCGTACATGGCCAGGGCGTCGGCGTACCGCCCCTGATCCCTGTACATCCGGGCCAGGAACATGGACGACTCCGCGACGTAGTTGTGGTCTTCGCCGAACGCCTTTTTCCGGATCGCAAGCGCCCGCAGGCCCAGCGCCTCTGCCGACACGAAATTCTTTCGGCGCTGGTCGATATAGGCCAGGCTCGTCAGGATCGTTGCTGCGCCCGCGTCGTCCGGGCCGCGGGTTTTTTCGATGATGCCCAGGGCTTCGCGGTACAGGGGCACCGCCTTGTCGAAATCCTGGAGGTTGGCATGGCTTCCGGCAAGGGTCTGGATGTAGAAGGCGGTCCTCGCATCGGCCGACCCGTATGTTTTGCGGGCCACTTCCAGGGCTTGGCGGGCGTATTCCAGCGCCGCCTCGCGATCCCGGTTCCAGGCGTGGATGTTGGCGATCCGGCTCAGGGTGGAGGCGGCCTGGGGGCTGGAAGCCCCGAAGCGATCCCGAGCGATGGCAAGCGCCTCGCCAGCCGCCTTCAGGGCCTGTTCGTATTGTTTCTCCTTCTGGAAGGCGATGGCTTCGTCGATCTTTTTCTTCCACGGATCCGCGGCGGCAGCGGGGTTTGCCTGTGCGCAGAAAAGCAGCAGAGAGAAAACGATTGCAAGGACACCGCCGATGGATTTCACGGTCCGTCTCCAAACCACGCGGTGGGTGGGAAAAATGAACGGTCAGCCACGGTCTTCGGAGGAAGGGTTGATGCCCTTTCGTTTCGTCAAGCGCCTGCCAGCCTCCTGTACCGCCGCTTACTGAAACGGCCGGACTCACACCCGCCCCTGCGAAAAGAAGAGGCACGGAACGTTGCGCATACCCCTTACGAATCATTGCCGTGAAGTGCAATTATAGCGAGGAAGGATGCTTCCGACAAGCGCGGAAGACCGATACATACGGTTTTTATTTCCAGCTGCCCGGCGGTGAAAGCCGCAAAGCATGGGGTTGATTGCCGGAAAGCGTTCGTTCTACCATGGAGAACCGGAAGGGAGACGGCAATGGGATATCTGCTGCTGGAAGGAGGCGCCGAGTTCGGTGGTGAAATGGCCGCAGCGGACCGGAGGGCCCTGGATCTGGCCGGCGGCGACGAAGCCCCCGTGGACATCGTTCCGGCCGCGGCAGCGCCGGACGGAAACCATGAAAGGGCAGGCCGGCGCGGTGTGATGTGGTTTCAGGGCCTCGGGGCCCGGAAGGTGGTCAGCCGACCGCTGATCGACGAGGCCTCGGCCCGCCGGCCCGAGATCGCCGATGCCCTGTGCCGCTCCCGGCTTGTGTACCTTTTGGGTGGCTTTCCGGCCCACCTGGCCGCTTCCCTGCTGGACACCCCCTGTCAGGACAGCATGCTGTCGGTCGTGAAAACCGGCGGCGTGGTCGGCGGCAGCAGCGCCGGCGCCATGGTGCTGTGCGACACTTTCTACGATCCGAAGACCGACCGTCTCCGAAAAGGCCTCGGCCTGTTGTCGGGCGCCGTCATCATCCCCCATCACGACACGTACGGGAGCCGGTGGGTGGGCCGTCTGCGGGACATGCTGCCCGACGTCCTCCTCCTCGGAATCGACGAGGAAACCGGTTTGATCAACGACGCCCCCGGCGGCGGCTGGACCGTCTACGGCAAAGGTGGTGCGACGCTGCACGGACGATCGCAACGCCGGTGCTACGCGGCCGGCAAGCGGATCCCCGGAGACAAGTTGCAGATGCCGGTCGGCTGACATAGAGTATATGGGCCCGAATGGAAAAACCATGTTGGAAGTGGGACGGCACTGCAACGCGATCCGCTGACGATAACGGGGGCCTTCCCGTACCAACAAGAACCCTGCCCAATTTCGCCCTCCACCGGAGGGCGGTTGATGGAGCGCTGTCGACCATGGGAATCATCGCTCTGATGGGATCGGGAGAGCTGACCGCCACCATGGTGGAGGTCCACAAATCGCTGCTTTCGCGGCTGCCCGCCAAGGCCGAGGCCTCCTTTCTCGACACGCCCGCAGGATTCCAGCTCAATGCAGGCCAGATCGCCGCGAACGCGGTCGACTACTTTCGCAGCCGTGTGGGCCATCCCATGCAGACCGCTTCCTACCCTTGCCGGGAGTCCATTTCGGAACTGGATGCCGCCGTTGCCTTCCAGCGGCTCCGGGATTCGGATTTTGTGCTGATGGGGCCGGGAAGCCCCACCTACACCGTGGACCAGCTTCGCGGATCCCCCATTCCGCAGATCCTCGCAGAGCGCGTCCGGGACGGCGGCTGCCTCGTTGCGGCCAGCGCCGCCGCACTGACGGTGGGTCGCTTCACACTGCCGGTATATGAGATCTACAAGGTCGGACAGCCGCTGCACTGGGTGCCGGGACTGGACCTGCTGGGCGAGTTCGGGTTGGACCTGGTGGTCGTCCCCCACTGGAACAACGCGGAGGGGGGGACCCACGACACGAGCCGGTGCTTCATGGGAAAGTCCCGGTTCGAGAAGCTCACGGCGATGCTGGAGGAGCCGGTGCCGGTGCTGGGTATCGACGAGCACACCGCCTGCATCATCGATCTGGCCTCCGGAACCTTTGCCGTACGGGGCATCGGCAGCGCCCGTCTCCAGCAGCGGCAGGGCGCCCGGGTCTTTTCCGCGGGAGAGGACTATCCGGTGGAGGTCCTCCGGGGCGGCGAAACAACTTCCGGCAGCTTCGAACACGCCGACACCCCTTTCCCTCCGGCCGTGCCCTCGGACGCGGAGGGGGAAGAAGAAGACTTCTGGCGCAGGGTCCATGCCAGGCAGGCCCAGTTCCAAGAAGGGCTTTCGGAGGGGGACGTGACAAGATCCGCCCAGGCCCTGCTGGAGCTGGACCGGATGTTGTGGAAGGCGCAGGCCGATCTGGAAAATCCGGACATCATCGCCCAGGCCCGGGACCTGTTCCGCGAGCTGCTGGTGCTGGTGGGCACCCAGTGCCGGCCGACGCTGCCGAACCTGCAGCGGGCGCTGGCGCCGCTGGTCGATGACCTGCTGGCCTCGCGGCAGCGGTTCCGGAAAGACGGGTATTGGGATGCGGCCGATGCGATCCGGAATGCGTTGGCCCGGGTCGGCGTGGTCGTGGAGGACACCCCACGGGGGCCTCGCTGGCGCCTCGAACCGGAAGCGGAGGACAATCCATGATCTCCCATCCCGATTTGAACGTTCTCGTCGTGTCGGAAGCCGGCAGGGAGCAGGGCTTTCCGTGGCCCGGCTTCGGCGGTGACATGGCCCACTTGCACGTTTCACGGGAAGCCTCCATACCGGACGATCTGACCGCATATCACGCTGTCGTCACTGCAGCGGGGATGGTGCGGCCTGGGAAGGCCGAACGGCTGCTGCAATTTGTCCACGCGGGCGGGGCGTGGCTTGCCATGAGCGGCCTGCAGGAAGATCCGCTGCCCGACGCTTTCGGCGCACAACCCGAGGGCGTCGGTCCTCGGGCCGAGCTGCGGGTGCTCTTGCAAAACGCCCACGATCCCCTTGCCGTGCGCCTGCCGGATGCGGTATACGTTGCGGGCCGTTACCACCCCCTACAGAGCGTCGCTCCCGACGCCGAAACCGTGCTCTACGCCGACTGGCATTACGGCCACAGTCCCGTATTCATCACCCGTTCCCACGGGGCCGGACACCTGGCTTGCACGACGCTGCAGGATTTTTCCGCCAACATGCTCCGGCAGGTGATCCACCGGCTGCTGCGCCGGTGGCGGGGCTCGGCCCCGTCCCCCGAAACCAGGCTGGGCGTGGGCATCCTGGGCTATGCGCCGTCCATTGGGCAGGTACACGGCCTGGCGGCCGAGCGCACACCGGGGCTTCGCATCGCGGCCGCCTGCGATCTGAACGCCCAGCGGCTCGCCCAGGCAGCGAAGGATTTTCCCGGCATCGCAACCTACGACCATTCCGCAAGGCTCGCCGAAGACCCGGACGTAGACTTGGTGATCGTGGCGACGGCGCCCGATACGCACGCCCGGCTGTCCGTGGAGATGATGGACGCAGGAAAGCATGTTCTCTGCGAAAAGCCCCTGGCACTCAACCGCCGGGAGACCGACGCCATGCAGGAAACGGCGGAGCGGCGAAAGGTCCACCTGAGCTGCCATCAAAACCGCCGGTTCGATCCCGACTTTCGCGCCATCCGCGACTGCGTGGCCGGCGGCCGAATCGGTGAACTGTTCTATCTGGAGACCTTCGTGGGTCAATACCACCACCCCTGCGGCTACTGGCACTCCCACGCTCCGGTCTGCGGCGGCACCGCCTACGACTGGGGTGCCCACTATCTGGACTGGATCGTGGGGCTGATGCCGCATTCCGTAACGTCCGTGGTCGGCACCCGACACAAGCGAGTGTGGCATGACGTCACCAACGCGGATCAGGAGCGCATTCAGATCCGATTCGCCGACGGCCGGGAGGCGGAGTTCCTCCACTCGGACATCGCCGCGGCCCGCAAGCCCAAGTGGTACCTTCTCGGCACCCGCGGTGCCATCGTGGGCGCCTGGAGGGACGTAACCGCGGTGGACGTCGATCCGGTGCACTACTTCGAGCAGACCGATATCCCCGCAACGGAAATGATGCCCGACATCACCCTGTATCACCGGCGCGACTCGGGAGATCTGGAGCAAATCCGGCCGGCCGAGCCGGAGAGGGATCCGCTGGCCTTCCATCGAAACCTGGCCGACCACCTGCTGTGGGGCGAACCGCTGGCCGCCCCCCTGGCCGATTCAGTCAAGGTGGTGGCGTTGCTGGAGGCGGCCTCCCGCTCCATGGCAAACGGGGGAAGTGTGGAGGTGCTCGATGGCCGATAAGCTGCGCTGGGGCATCCTGGGCAATGCCACCATCGGGCGCAAGTGCGTGATGCCGGCCATCCGCAAATCGACCAACGGGAAGATCCGGGCCCTGGGCACGCGACGGCCCGATGCAGCCGGGGAGATTGCGAAACAAAACCGGATCGAGCGCGTCTACGGCGACTACGAATCCGTCCTCCGGGACCCGGAGGTGGAAGCGGTCTACATCCCCCTGCCCAATCACCTCCACCGGCCCTGGACACTGAAGGCCCTTGCCGCCGGAAAGCATGTGCTGTGTGAAAAACCGCTTGGCTGCAGTGCCGAACAAGCCCGGGAAATGGCCGCTGCGGCCCGCGGCAGCGGGCTTGTCCTGATGGAAGCGCTGATGTACCGGTTTCACCCCCGCACCCGACGGGTTAAGGGACTGATCGGCGAGGGAGCCGTCGGCACTCCGCGGCTGGTCCGGGCCGCCTTCTGTTTTTCCATGGCACCGGAGCTGCTGGAAAGCGGCGACAACTGCCGCCTACAGCCGAAAATGGGCGGCGGCGCACTGCTGGACGTGGGAAGCTATGCGGTAAGCGTCGCACGATGGTTTTTGGAGGCGGAGCCCGCGGCCGTTCAGGCCCAGGCCGTATACCGTGGCAAGACCGAGGTGGACATTCACCTGGTGGGAACCCTGCGCTTTCCCGGGGGCGCCTTGGCGACCGTGGAGGCCAGTTTCTGTGCGGGCCTACAGCAGTCCTACACGGTGGTCGGCTCCGGCGGTGCCGTCGAACTGCCCCACGACGCCTTCATCCCCTGGGAGAAGGATGCCGCCGTCATGGTACGGGGAAAGGATGAGGAAACCGGAAAGACCCTTGTTGTACCCGGTGCCGACGAGTACCGGCTGATGGTGGAGCACTTCGCCGACCGGGTGCGCACCGGAAAAGCCCCCACCGTGTCGGTCGAAGACAGCATCGGCAACCTGGTGGCGCTGGACGCGATGGCCGAGGCGGCCCGGACCGGCCGAACCGTTTTCATCTCCCAGGAGGATCCGTCATCACGAAAACCCTGACCGAGCCCCGGAAGCCGCCTTTGGATGTCCGGGTGACGCCCGTTACCATGTCCGACCTGCCCGGACTCCGCTTCCCCGGCGACCAGCCCTGGCCGCAGCGGAACCCATTTGTAACGCCGGCCTGGCTGACGGCATGGTGGACTTACTTCGGCCGGAATCACAGACCGTTGATTCTGCGAGTGGACGTGAGGGGCCGCATGGCCGGCGTGGCGCCGCTGATGGTTCAAAACGGAACGGCCCGGTTCATGGGCTCGGAGGATCTGTGCGACCATGGCGACTTTCCGTCGAATCCCTTCCACCGGGAGGTATTTTTTTCGGCCCTGCTGCGGCACCTGAAAGACATGGGGGTCCACCGTCTGATGTTGGCATCGGTGCGACCGGATTCCGCCGTTCTTCGGTGGATCGTGCCGGCCGCACATGCCGCCGGATGTCGTGTGTCGGTGCTTCCGAAGGGCGTCTCCATGGAAATGGGCCTGCCCGCAAGCTGGGAAGCGTACCTCGGGGCATTGGAGGGCAAGCAACGGCACGAGGTGCGGCGGAAACTGCGCCGGGCGTCCGAAGCCGGCCGAATGACCCTTCGTACGGTTCAACATGCGGCAGAGGCCTCCGCCGGGATGGACGGCTTTCTGCGGTTGTTCCGCCGGAGCCGTCCGGACAAGCGGCGGTTTTTGACGCCCGAACGGGAAGCCTTTTTCCGTGCACTGGCCGACGAACTGTCCCGGGCGGGCATGCTTCGGCTGAACCTGATCGAAATCGACAACCGCCCGGCTGCGGCCACCTTCTGCGTCCATCTCGGAAATACGACCTATCTGTACAACAGCGGTTTCGACCCCGTGTTTCGGGACATCTCCATCGGCATTGTCAGCAAACTGATGAGCATCCGGGAAAGCATTGAAAACGGTTTCGAAGTCTATGATTTTTTGAACGGAACCGAGCGTTACAAATACCGGCTGGGGGGAAAAGAGGTGTCGCTGTCCAGTTGCGTCGTGGAGTGGTGAACCTCCACCCTTGCATGATCGTAACAGGAAAACCAAACATCCGCCCCAGCGTCGTTCTGGCCAATACGATGGAACCGACTTCGGTGCCTGACAAAAAGGATCCTGCACCATGTCCCTTCGCATCGCCATGCTGAGCATCCACTCCAGTCCGTTGGGCCGGATGGGGACCCGCGACACCGGAGGGATGAGCGTGTACCTGCAGGAGCTGGCCCGCGAAATGGGAAGCCGGGGTCATTTTGTGGACATCTTCACCCGGGCCACTGCGAAAGAAACGGAGCCGGTCGTGAAACCCTTCCCCAACGTGCGCGTCGTCTCTTTGCACGTCCGCGGGGCGGAGAAGGCCCCCAAAACGGCGCTCTACGATCATGCGGAGGCGTTTGCGGCGGCCATGACCGACTTTTGCCGGGAGACGGCCATCGAGTACGACCTGATCCACAGCAACTACTGGCTGTCCGGCGTGGTCGGCAGCCGGTTCGCAATGCTGCACCCCTGCCCCCATTTCATTACCTTTCACACCCTGGGCGCCGCCAAAATGACCTCGCGCAGCGGCCACACGGAAGACAGCCGCCGTGTCGACGTGGAGGCCGAGCTGGCGGCACGATGCGACGGGGTCATCGCCCCCACCGCGGCAGAACGCCTCCGGCTGATTTCGCTCTGCGGGGCAAGGTCAGAGACCATCCATGTCGTTCCCTGCGGCGTGAACCTGAAACGGTTCGCACCCGATGCAGGCGATGATGCCCCTGCCGAAGAGCTTCGAAAGGATCCGGGGCGGGCGGTGCTGCTCGGTGTGGGGCGCTTCGATCCCATGAAGGGCATTCAGCGGCTATTGGCCGGTGTCGCCTGCTTGAATGCCGCGGGCGCAGCCGTGGATCTGGTCCTCGTCGGCGGCGACGGCCCCGGCAGCCCGGAGCACCGCCGTGTACGCCGGCAGGTCCGGGGCCTGGGAATGGACGAGCGGGTCCGAATCGTCGGCTCCGTCGATCATCGCAAGATGCCCAGCTACTACAGGGGTGCAGATGCCGTGGGGGTCGCCTCCCGGTACGAGAGTTTCGGCCTGGTCGTTCTGGAGGCCCTGGCCTGTGGCACGCCGGTGGTCTCCACGCCGGTGGGCGTTGCGCCGGAAGTGATCCGGCCCGGTGTGAACGGGTATTTGGCCGCCGCCGGAGATGCAGAAAGCCTTGCACAGACCATCGCGCGCACCCTGCGGTTAGCCCGGGAGCGAGATCCTCTGCAGATCCACGCCACCGTTTCCGAATTCGACTGGTCCCGGGTGGCGTCCCTGCTGTTGGATGCCTATCGTAAAAGCATTGACCCAACACACCGCCATAAAATGGGAAAGCATCGTGAGCCAGCCATTTGACATCATGGTCGTCGTCGCCCATCCGGACGATGCCGAGTTCGGAGCCGCCGGCACCGTGGCCCGCTGGACGGCGGATGGCAAATCTGTCATCTACGTGGTGTGCACCAACGGCGACAAGGGAACCACCGACCGCCGCCTGGCTCCGGACGAACTCTCCCGGATACGGATGGCGGAGCAACGGGAGGCGGCCCATCGGATCGGCGTCGGGGAGGTGACCTTTCTGGGAATGCCGGACCAGCAGCTGGAGGAAACGTCGGAGTTCCGCGAAACGATCGTTCGCCTGATCCGGACGCACCGCCCCGACATCGTGATCACCTCCGATCCCTACCGCCGGTATCTGTGGCACCGGGACCACCGCATCGTCGGACAGGTGGTGGCAGACGCAATGTTTCCGTATGCCCGGGACCACATGGCCTATCCGGAGATGTTGGCCGAAGGCCTGGAGCCCCACAAGGTGAAAGAAGCCCTCTTTTTCGGTGCGGAGGAAATCAACCACCGCATCGACATTTCGGAAACCTTCCCCGACAAGCTGGCCGCGCTGCAATGCCACGAAAGCCAAGTCCGGGAACTGAACGTGGAAGATCTGGAAAACTGGCTGCGACAGCGCTGCCGTAAAGCGGCCGAAGGCACGCCGTACATGCTGGCAGAGGCGTTTTACCGGGTTCAAATGCCCGATTGAAAGCGAACAGGCTACAACCATGGAGAAGATTCGCATCGCCGTCGTGGGTGTGGGCAATTGCGTCAGTGCCTTGCTGCAGGGCATCCACTACTATGATGGGCAGGACGCCGGAACGGAAGCCACCGGGTTGATGTCACCGGAAATGGGCGGATACGGGCCATCGGATATTCTCGTTGCCACCGCCTACGACATCGACCGCCGCAAGGTCGACCTGGACGTCAGCCAGGCCGTTTTCCAGCCCCCCAACTGCACCACGGTATTCAACCCGGACCTGCCGCTGACCGGAGCCACCGTGAAGATGGGGGCAGTGCTGGACGGTGTGGCCGCTCACATGCGCGAACACGACCCCCGGCGCAGTTTCGACCCCGCCTCCCGGCCGGACGCCACCCACGAGGAGGTGATTTGCGATCTGCGGCGGAGCCGGGCGGAGGTGCTGGTGAATTTTCTGCCGGTGGGCGCCGAGGAAGCCACCGCATTCTATGTCCGTTGCGCCCTGGAGGCGGGCGTTGGGGTGGTCAACGGCATCCCGGTGTTCATCGCCAGCGATCCCGAATGGGCCGGCCGCTTTGCCGCCCGCGGGCTGCCGCTGATCGGCGACGATGTGAAATCCCAGATGGGGGCCACCATCGTCCACCGCACGTTGACGGACCTGTTCCGCCGCAGGGGAGTCGCCCTGGAGCGCACCTATCAGCTCAACACCGGCGGCAATACCGATTTTCTCAACATGCTGGACCGCAGCCGGCTCATATCGAAAAAGCGGTCCAAGACCGAAGCCGTCCAATCGGTTGCCGCCCGCCGCCTGGACGCCGCCGACATTCACATCGGCCCCAGCGACTACGTACCCTGGCAGCGGGACAACAAAGTGGGCTTCATCCGGATGGAGGGGAAAATCTTCGGAAACGTGCCCATGCATCTGGAGATGCGGTTGTCCGTGGAGGACTCGCCCAACTCCGCCGGAGTGGTGATTGATGCGATCCGCTGCGCCCGCCTGGCGATGGACCGCGGCCAGGGCGGGGTGCTGGAGGGTCCCTCGGCCTATTTTTGCAAGCACCCGCCGCGGCAGTACACCGACGACGAGGCCTATCGTCTGGTGCAGGAATTCATCCAAGCCCCGACGCTGAACCCACAGGGGAAAACGAAGCAGACGGGCTGTCCATGATCCGTGCAATCCTCTTCGACTTCGGCCGGGTTGTCTCCGCCCCCAAACCCCCATCGCTCTTCCGCCGATACGAGGTGGAGCTGGGCCTTTCCCCCGACACCATCAACACGGTCATGTTCGATTCGCCCTACTGGCAGGATGCCCTGGTGGGGAAAACGGACATGGACGGCTACTGGCATGCCATCGGTCCGGCGCTGGGCCTGCACACACCGCAGGCGGTGGCGGACTTCCGGAAGCGCTATTACGCAGACGAGCGGATCAACGCCGGCGTTGTCCGGATGCTCCGCAAATTGTCGGGCACCCATTTGCTTGCGATTCTCTCCAACCATCCCCCGGGGCTTCGGCAGTGGCTGGCCGACTGGGACATCGAAGGGTTGTTCGAGGTGGTTTTCTGCTCCGGCGACGAGGGCATCGCCAAGCCCGATTCCTGGGCATTCCGTGAAACCCTGCGGCGGCTGAACCTTGCGTCCCCCCGGGAGGCGGTGTTCGTCGACGACACCGAGGCACACGTGGCGGCGGCCCGAGAGCTGGGGATCCACGCCGTTCATTACACCACCACCGATGCCCTTGGGCGGGAGTTGGAAGCGCTCGGGTGTTGGTGACGGAACCAACCCAACGAACACAGGGAAGCCGTAACCGCTGAAACCCGCCGTTCGGGTTTTCAGGTAAGATGCTCTTTGAAGGTCTGGCCGTAGATGTCCCAGATGGTGACAAACAGCGCCGCGATAATGGGGCCGATGATGAAGCCGATGATGCCGAACAGGCTGATGCCCCCCAGTGTGCCGAAGAAGATGAACAGCTCGTGCATCTGGGTATCCTTTCCCACCATGAGCGGCCGGAGCAGGTTGTCCACGCTGCCCACCACCAGGCCGCAGAAAATCAGTAGGCCGACGGCCTTCAGGATATGCCCCATCGCGGCCAGTATGACCACCGCCGGCAGCCAGATCAGCGCCGACCCCACCGCCGGAATGATGGACAACACGGTCATCACCGTTCCCCAGAACACGGACCCGTCGATGCCCGCCACCCAGAAGGCCAGCCCGGCCGCCCCTCCCTGGATGACCCCGATAACCAGCGTCCCCTTCAACGTGGCTCGGGTGACCGAGGTGAACCGCTCCAGCAGGCGGCTCTCGTCTTTGTCGGTGAGCGGCAGGTAGTAAAGGATTTTTTCCAGCACCAGGGAGCCGTCCTTCAAGAAATAGAACATCGTGTAGAGAAAAACGAAGAAAAGGAAAATGAAACCGATGGTGGCCTTGGTGAAGTCGGATATGTTGTCCAACAGGAAGGAGCTCATCTTGCCCACCAACTCCCCCGCCTTGCGAAAGATCACTTCGCGGTGCGCTTCGATGTGCTCGAAAAAAGGGATCTTCTCGAAAAGCTCCTGGAAGTAGGAGGGCTCCTGCATTCGTTGGGAAATCCACGGACCCACCTGATTGCTGATCGCGATGGCCTGGGCAGCCGTGATGCTCAGCAGCAGAAACAGCGGCAGGATGACAATCAGGCAGATCACCACCAGGGTGGTCAGCGACGCCAGGTTGCGCCGGCCCCGGAACCAGCCAACGAAGCGCCGGTACAGAGGTTGGAACAGGGCCGAAAAGATCCCGGCCAGGAAAATCGCCATCAGGAAATGCTGGATCATCGAAACGAAGAGCGCCGAGATCACCGCCACGAGGATCAGCAGTGTCGTTTTGCTCCAACCGAACTGGCCCATGGAACGCCCCTTTTCGGAACGGTGTAAGAAAGATGGAACCGCAGCAGATTCGCAGTTTTCATAGCAGATCCATCATGGCCCTGCAATTTTTCCCCCTCCCCGTTCTCCTTCACCCAAGGCCGGGATAGTACCCCACCCCGTCCAGATGGGCCACGTCTCCCCAGCTGCGGATGACCCAGCGGGCGGTGCCGTAGAAGACACCGTGGGTGACCACGCTCAGGCTGGCGTTGGTGGTGACGAAACACCGCGGCCGGGACAGGGGAATGTCTGCGACATAGCGAAACAGACTGTCGAGCACCCCTCCGTGAAGAACCACCACGATGGTCGTACCCGATCTGCTTGCAAGGCAGTCGTCGAAGAACGCGGCGTTTCGCCGGTAATGCTCCCGATGGCTTTCCCCCCCGGGGATGGCAAAATCCGGATCGTTGGTCATCCACTGCTTCAGTAGGCCCGGGTGGTGCTGTTCGACTTCGGCAAGGGTCATCCCCTCCAGGATACCGAAGTTCCTCTCCCGCAGACGGGCGTCGGTATGAACGGCATGTCCGGTGGCCTCGACGATGAGGGCCGCCGACTGCCTGGCGCGGCCCAGATCGCTGCTGATCAACGTGTCGAAGTCGACATCTCGGAGACGGCGGGCCAGCTCTCGGATCTGCTGCCGGCCCGTTTCGGTCAGAGGGCTGTCCCCATGGCCCTGGACACGGTCTTGGATGTTCCAGGTCGTTTCACCGTGACGAACGGCCATCAGCGTGGTCTGTCGGATCGTATCCGCCATTTCCTTCCTTTCCCCTCTCGAGCGTTTCAAGAAAACCTATCCTATCGGGGCGAAGGTTTCAACGCCGATGCGTTGGATGGGGGGGATTGGCATGGTTCGTTGGTTGGGTCCGGCTGGTTGGGCTCTGTGGGCTGGGTTGGGTTGGAAGGGCAGGTCTGATACAGTGGGGTTCACATGCGGATTCGATCCTCTGCCATCTTACATTTCAAACGAATGGAGGGAACCAAAAATGAAGCGATCCTTTGGGGCGAAGACCATGATTTTCCCGACGCCGGTGTGGTGCGTGGGCACCTACGACGCCGACGGCAAAGCCAACGTGATGACCATCGCATGGGGCGGCATCTGCTGCTCCAAACCGCCATGTGTGACGGTGTCCCTGCGGAAAGCCACCTACACCTTCGACTGCCTCCTTCATCGGAAGGCCTTTACGCTGAGCGTCCCATCGGATCGGTACGCCAAGGAAGCCGACTATTTCGGGATGGCTTCCGGCCGCAATACGGACAAGTTCGCCGACACCGGGCTGACGGCGGCCCGTTCGGAAACGGTGGACGCTCCCTACGTGGCGGAATTTCCCATGGTGCTGGCGTGCCGACTGATTCACCACCACGAAATCGGTCTGCACACGCACTTTGTCGGAGAAATCGCGGACGTGATGGTGGACGAGGAAGCGCTGAACGAGGAGGGGCAGCCGGACATCGAAAAAATCCGCCCCGTGGTGTTCAGCCCGGAGGTGAGAAGCTATCACGGCATCGGCAGCTTCATCGGCAAGGCGTTCTCCATCGGCAAATCCATCTAGTGGCTGTTTCTACATTCGGATTTTGGTTCAAGGTCGAGGAGGATCCGAGTTTTCAGCCGCAGGAATACGGCCGTATTTCGAGGACTGGAAACGAGGACGCGACGCCGAGATGGGGCCAAAAGACAATGTCGAAACAGCCCCTATCCGATGCGGACCACGACGGCGGTAATGTCGTCGTCCTCCTTGCGGCCGTCGGCATGGCGCCGAACCGCGGCGAAAAGGGCGTCCAGCAGGGTGCCGGCGTCGCGGGTGCCGTGCCGCCGGAGAATCTCCAGAACGCTTTCTTTTCCGAACATGCGGCCTCTGCGGTCCTCCGCCTCCCAGACACCGTCGGTGGTCAGCAGGATCACCGTACCGTTGCGCACGGATAGCGTTTCGTTTTCCGGATACCGGGCATCTGCCTCGATTCCCAGGGCGATGCCCGGCCCCATGAGCTCGGAAACCGCCTCCCGTTCCGGATCGTAGACGAATGCAGGCAGGTGACCGGCCCGAACCCAGTGAAGCTCACCCCGGCGCGGGTCGATGTCCAGGAAAAACAGCGTGACGAACTGGCCGGAGTCCCCCACATTGATGGCGAGGTTGCGGTTGAGGTCCTCGATGATGTGTCGCGCAGGGCCGGCGGCGGTCAGTCTCTGGCGAAGCGCTGAGCGTACCGCCGCCATGAGCAGCGCGGAAGGGATGCCGTGGCCGGAGACATCGCCGACGGCCACAGCCACTTTTTCCGCGCCCTTTTCCCCATAGAGCAGGTAGTCGTAGTAGTCCCCCCCGGTCTCGTCGCAGTAAAAACTGCGGCCGCGGATTTCGACCCCGGCCACGGCCAGGGTTTCCTGGGGAAGCAGACGCTGCTGGATCTCCCGGGCGAGAAGCAGCGAGTGGCGCATCCGCTCCCTCTCGGCCAGACCCGCGGTCATCTCGTTGATGGTGTCCCCGGTGAAGCCGATTTCGTCGTTGGAGGTCACGCGGATCTTCTGGTCGAAACGGCCCTTTTTGACGGACTGCAGGGTGTGGAGAATCTCCCCGAACGGTTCCGTAAGATTCCGGCCCACCAACAGGGTGAGCAGGATACCGGTGACGATGAAGATGACGGCGTGCACCGTCACCGCCTGGCCCGTAACGGTCAACGCGGCATAGGAATCGGAGACGGAGTTGTTCACCCGCCAGAGCATCGTCATGATGTAGGCGAGGGGTACGACGTTGATGGCCATCATCAGCACCAGCAGACGCGTGCGGATCCGGATGCGCATGGTGCGCGGAACTTGGCTGAGGCCGCCGTCGGGGAAAAAATGCGGCACCAAGTGCTCCTGAAGCACGTGCTCCAGAAAAAAGAAGGCCAGGGCCACGGTGATCAGCCCGTTGCCCAATGCAAGGGTCAGCGACCGGTGCACCCAGTACACGCCGCTGCTGTAGACCAGGTGCAGCACGGGATAGAACACCGCGGCCAAAAGCCACATGAGCATATCGGCGCCCATCAGGAAGAAGGGTTCGTTGAGCAGGCGGCGGCGGGCCTGGGCCAGACGGTCTGGTGATACGGCCTGGTTCTGGAATTTCCGGTTGAGAACCTCTCGGATGGGGGCCTCGTAGATGAGGGTGGCAATGATGGCGGTGCCGAAGGCAAAAGCCATGAACAGGCTGTCGTAGAGGAAAAACGGCCAACCGATGTCGCTGAAATCGGAGACCTCCACGGCCACCATGATGGCGTTGATGAAGTTGGCACCGATGGTGTTGGCCAGCACGTTGGCGGCGAGCATCTCGTTTTTCAGCAGAAACAACGCTTTGCGGTCCATGGTGACGGCCTCGGCTTGGGGATGTCCGAACATCCTACCACGATCTGGGCAGAATACAACCGAGGCTCCGGTTCATGCGGCAGACGCCTCCCGGCCCGCTTCCACATAGACGCGGATTGTCAACGGGGCCTCGTTTTGCTACAAACCCGACAGAACCCAGTGAGACGGCCCTATGGAAGCTTTTTCATCCGAGGAGATGCCCGCATCATGCACATCAACTTTGTCGACATCGACGACCCGGACTTCGATCCGGAGCTGTACCTGAGGCTGCTGGTGGCGGTGGCCAAGTCCGACCCGGACAACGGTCCACCCGAATACGCGTACGTCCAGGAACAGGCCCATCGATTGGGCTTGGACCTGGTGCCCTACTGGAACGAGACGAGCAAGCGCTTTTTGTTGGACACAGGGGTCCGGGCATCCCGCCTGACCGCACTGATCGTCATCAAGGACTGCATCATGCTGGCCACCCTCGACGGGCATTTCTCCCTTGGTGAGAAGGAGACCGTCTACAAGACCGCCGAACGGTTGGATCTGCCCCGCTCGAGCGTGGACCGCCTGATGGAATGGCTGGAACGCTACCGCAAGCTAACGGCGGACTGGCAGCGTCTGGTGGATGACCGATAGGTCGCAGCGCAGATGAACGCAGCCGCCGCCCGGTCGCAGGTTCTTAGTGTATCCGATCACCTGGACGCCTTGACTCCCTGGAGCTACCTGGCCCTGTTCCTGGCTGCCTCGGCGCTGATGATCTGGCGCCTGGGGGCGCTGGAGCGCAGGGGTTTCGAGGGAACGGTGCTGGGCACGCTGATCATGCCCTACTGCTCGGGGCTTTCCAATCTCATCTTCGCCTACGTGCTGGGCAGGAGCGGCGGCAGTGGTTCCCTGGTGCTGGAAAACTGCCTGGTCAACAACGTCACAAACGCTACCCTTCTCCTCGGCCTGCCCGCACTGATCTGGCCGCTGTCCATTCTTGCAGGAAAGAAACCGTCCGGTGCAGGCCGCCCGGGCTCCCGGGAGACGACTGCCCGAATCCACCGCCTGTCGCTGCTGCTCACCGTGCTGGCGATGCTTTTCTTCACCGGCGTGCTCTGGGCGCTGGCACGCGATGGCGTCCTGGATTTTGCCGACGGCCTCGTTCTGGTGGGCGTCTTCCTTTTCTGGCAGATCTTTCACGTCTTCGACGTCCTCAAGGAAAACGTTCGCCGCAACCGCCGCATGTCGTGGTTCGTGCCGCTGGAGTTGGTCGTGATCCTCGCCTCCGGCTACGGCGTGTTCGAGAGCGTCGACCGCCTGGTGGCCTGGATTCCGCGCACCGGTTCGGGATGGCTGGTATTCGACAACCTCGGCTGGCTGACCGGGCTGCTCATGGTGATCCCCAACGCCCTTCTCGCCTTTTACTACGCCTGGCAGCGGCGTCCGGACGTGGTGTATTCTTCCCAGATCGGCGACGGCCACATCTGCATCCCCATGGCCGTGGGCCTCTTCGCCCTCTTTTCACCCATCCGCATCGTCCCCTATCTCCAACAGGGCGTCACCGTTCTCATCGGAGCCGGGGTAGCGCATCTTTTCTTCGTAGGCGTGTGGGGAAGCCTTCCCCGGTGGGCGGGGGCGGGTCTGAGCCTGTCCTATTTCGTTTTTTTGTACGCCGGCCTGATCCGCTGAAGTGGGCAAGGCGAGGAATACGGAGTCAGGTTCGGGATTCTTCCTGGGCAATCTGCTCCAGGCTTCGCCCGGTGAGCACGGAATCGGGCTGGGTGCTCACCGGACTGCGACGGGCGTCGGCTTCCGAGTCCTTCATTTTGATCAAGAGCCAGTTGCGGTCTCCGGCGCCGCCGGGCCCAGTGCGGACCAGCGCGTAACCGCCGGTGAGTTTTTCCCCCTCCAGCCAAACCGTCACGTGTCCGTCGATCAGGCATTTGCGGATGGGAACCTCTTCTCCGTTGGCGTCTTCCTTTAGATTTCGATAACTGCCGGTGTCCCATACGAGCACGGTTCCGCCGCCGTATTGGCCTTCGGGAATGACGCCTTCGAAATCGGCGTATTCCAGCGGATGGTCCTCGGTGGCAACGGCCAGTCGCTTTTGGCGCGGATCGGTGGAAGGCCCCTTGGGCACGGCCCAGGACTTCAGCACCCCCTCCGCTTCCAGTCGAAAGTCGTAGTGCATCGCCCGGGCATCATGTTTTTGAATCACGAAAACGGGCTTATCTCCCGGCTTTCGACCGCCGCCATTGGGTTCGCCGGTGCGGCGGAAATCTCTTTTTGCCTGGTAGTCCCGAAGCCGGTGGTTTTCGGACATGGCGTCTCTCCTCGCCCTTGCGGGTCCAAGATGAACAATCGGCGCATCGACCGCATCAGTTCACCATCGTTGGAGTTCAAAGTCAAATTTCGCAGCTTCTTAAGCGCCTTTCGAGCGGAAACGGGCCGCCAGGGCGCCGTCCTTCCGCCAGACCCGGCAGGAATCGACAAGATAACGGTCCAACAGATCCTCCGACGGCTCGACCGGCTTCTCCCCCTGCATGCGGTGGACCCAGAAACCCTGGACCACGGCCGGTGCCATGGCCAGCACCAGGGCGGTCAGGTGCGTGCACCCGTTGACGCCGCCGATGGCGCGCCGCACCCTGCCGGAAAACCCCGGCTGGATTTTCATGCCCTCCAGCCGGCGAATGCTGTCCACAGTGGCGGGGCACTCGGAGTGCGGCGCCTGATGAACGACGGCCTCGGCTTCTTCCACGGTGAGGGATTTCACGTTCACCCGCAGGCGAACGACCATGTGGTGCACCGTGTGGGGATCTCGCCGTTCACCGGACACGGCGGTGTAGGGTATTCGCCGTTCCTCCCGGAGTTCCCCCTCCACGAGAAGGTGACGGCTGCCGCACTCGGAGGTGGTGATGCGGATGTCTCTGCCGTGAATCGTTCGGTTTTCCGCTTCCGGACAAGACTTCATTTCGATCGTTCCCTCCCTCGACCTATCAGGACGCTTTCGGATCGACGCGGTAGCTGCCGTCGAGGCGTTTCCACATCTCGTCGTAGCGTCGCTGCAAAACGGCAAGCGCCTCGTGAAAGGCCGCCTCGGTGAGTTGTCCACGTCTGCGGCGCAGCTCCAGATAGGCTTTTTCGTTGTCGAACCAACGGTCCGGGTCGAAGTTGTAGGTCATAAGAGGCCTTCTTTCCCTGCAGGGGATGCAGCCTGCTGGAATCGATTAGAGGCCATCTCAAAATTGTCTTTTCGCCCCATCTCGGTGTCGGGTCCTCGTTTCCAGTCCTCGAAATACTCCAGTATCCCTGCGGCTGAAAACTCGGATCCTCCTTGACCTTGAACGAAAATCCTAATTTTGAGATGGCCTCTAGCAGCAATCTCATCTCAGGCCGCCCCCGATGATGTCAACAGATTATCATCGATATTCCCATCCACGTAAATGGGCATGGTGGAATGGGATCGCGGGACGGTTGCAATGTGCCGGCGTCTGCGGTAGGAAATAGCCCTTTTGACAGGGGATCGGCGGCCCGAGAAGAGAACCCCCCTTCCCCCCGGAATTTGTATACCACTGCCGTTGCATTGCCCGTCCAAACAAAGGTGTGCGTCATGCCGTCCTGGAACGAAGCCCTGTACCGAAAACTGGCCGATCACCTCGACAGCCTGCCCGGCGGATTTCCGCCGACGAAAAGCGGCGTCGAACTGCGCATCCTTCGCCGTCTGTTTTCCCCGGAACAGGCGGAGCTTGCACCGTTTCTAACCCTGATTCCCGAGGAGCACCGGGTCATCGCTCGCCGGTCCGGACTTTCCGCCGGGGAAGCCTCCCGAAGGCTGGAGGAGATGGCCGCAGAGGGGCTCGTTTTCCGCATCGCTCGGGGCCGACGGCCGCCCCTTTACATGGCGGCGCAGTATGTCATCGGTATCTGGGAATACCACGTAAACGATCTGGATCCGGAGTTGATCCGGGACATGAACGAATACATCCCCACCCTTTTCGAGGCGGGGGTGTGGGAAAAAGCCCCGCAGCTTCGAACCGTACCGGTGCGCACCAGCATTCAGTCCCGTCCCGAGGTCCTCGCCTACGAAAATGTGGAAGAGCTGGTTGCCCGGCAGAAAAAATTCCATGTGGCACCCTGTATCTGCAGGAGGGAACACCGCATGGCCGGTGGCGGGTGCGACCGGCCGGAGGAGGCCTGTCTCATTTTCGGCCTGGGGGCCGACTATTACCGGCATCGGGGTGTCGGCAGGCCCATCGATCTGCAGGAAACCCTCGACATCCTGAAAAAGGCCGAGGAAACCGGTCTGGTGCTGCAGCCCAGCAACGCGCAGAAGATCGTCAACATCTGCTGCTGCTGCAGCTGCTGCTGCCAGGTGCTCAAAAACGTCCGGCGGTATCCCCGGCCAGCGGAGCTGATCGCCTCGCCGTTTTCCGTTTCCGCGGACAGCGGCACGTGCAAAGGGTGCAAGCTTTGTCTGGAGCGGTGCCCGATGGAGGCCCTGTCGGTAACGGAAAAAACCGTGAGCGTGGACAGAGGCCGCTGCATCGGTTGCGGGCTCTGCGTGTCCACCTGTCCCACCGGATCGCTTTCCCTGCAGCGGCGACCGGATCATCAACAGCCAAAGGTTCCCCGAAACATGGTGGAATCCACCATACGCCTGGGTCGGACCCGGGGCAAGCTCGGTGCCGCGGAGCTGGTGAAAATGCAGCTCAAATCCAAGGTGGACCGATTTCTGGTATCACGATAGCGCCGCCGAGAATGCGACACCGGACATGGAGGCTTCCGGGTTTGTGTCGGGAAAGGGCTTGGAGAAGGAAATGACAGGCGATGGGATCAGGCGGCGCCCGCGTTCCGCTTCCACTTCCGATAGGCGGCCAGTTCCGTCTGCAGCGAGTTGATCACGGTGGCCAACACCGCCACATCATCAAAGAATCCTACGATGGGGAGCATGTCGGGGATGAAATCCATCGGCATGACAAAATACAGCAGTCCGCCGGCGATCATCGTCAGGGAAACGGGATGGAGGCGATAGTTTCCGTTTACTGCATCGACGAACAAATGGTAGAGTTCGCGGGTACTTTCCACCATCTGCCCCAGCACCGGGGAAGCCTTCCGCAGTATGCGCAAAAAGGTGCTTTCCTCCAGGCCGTTCTTCACGCTGCTCGATCGGGCATACCGCAGGATCCGGTCGTATTGCTTGCGGCGCACGGGGTCCTTCAGAACGGAATACGCGGCGTTGAGGATCTTGGTCATCTCCTCGGCCTCCCGGAGCCGGTGCGCGTTTCGATCCGGATGCCATATCTTGATCTTCCCGCGGTAGGCCAGCCGAATTTGCTCGAAATCGGCCTGCGGTTCCACCCCCAGCAGCTCATAGTAGTCTTGCATTTGTCTCGTTCCGAGCGTCATTGGTTTCGATCCTGAGGCGGCGTACGGCCGGCAGAGCAACCGAATCTATCTCTTTCAATCTATACGCAAGACATCCCGTATGCAAAATCTTGTTGCCCGCCGCGGTGAAACCCTTCCGCGCCGGCGGCAACCGTGTCTATGGGTTTCCACCTCCGACGGAGTCGGAGGGTTCCTGCAAAAATCGCTCGAAGTTGGCCACGATGGACTCTTCGATGATGCCCAGCCGCCGCGCCACTTTCGGCGTCAGCAACGCGAAAGTGCCCTCGGCCGTGGCGCAGATCCGCCCGCGATCGTCCACGATCCGCGCGCAAAGCACACCCTCCCGATCATTGTTCAATTGACGAACAATCCCCTCGGCCCGGATTTCTCTCTCCGTGTACAGGGGCCGCTTGAAATCCACGCGGATGGATTTGGTGAGAATCAGCCGGCGGATCAAATGGTGGGCGGTCCAGCTCATGACCTCGTCCAGAACGGTGGTGACGATGCCGCCGTGCGCCACCGAACGCCACCCGCACAGCGGTGCCGGGATTTTCAGCCAGGATACGACGACGGTGCCGTCGGTGTAAAACGACATCCGCAGCCCCACCGGATTGTCCGGGCCGCAGGCGAAACATCCCCGGTCCGAGTCGAAATTTTCGATGCGCCTCAGCCGCGCGCGATCCAGGGCCTCTGCCGGTTCTTCATGGAAAAAACGTTGATTTCGATCCACGGATACCGCCGATCTCAGGGGTAACGATAGGTTGGGTGCGAATTCCGGGGATTCCGCCGCTGCGGGATTCACCCCTCGTCCTTCCAACAGGACATCCGACACCGAACATCGGGCAGCACCATACCCCCGAACGTCCGTCTTGTCGAGGGTGCGGACAGGGGGTTCGATGGGCCGGGCCCTGGCCTTTCCGAAACAGGTGTGGTATCGGCCCGTGGAGTGCGGCGGCGGGCCGCCATTGACGAAAGAGACGCGGGAGTCGAACGGACGATCATGACCGCCATCGACGATCATCGATACCAGCCGGGGTACCGGACGATCCTTGACGTCAGCGCCCCGCTGATGGCCTCCACCGCCTCGGTCATGGTCATGGAGTTCACCGACAGGGTGTTTCTGGCCAACCACTCGGTGGAAGCCATTTCCGCCGCACTGCCCGCCGGCATCACCGCCTTCTTGTTCATCGCCTTCTTTGCCGGTATCGTCGGCTACGGCTCGGTTTTCGTGGCGCAGTATGCGGGGGCAGGACGGCACGGAGATGTCGGCCCCATCCTCTGGCAGGCGCTCTGGCTGGCCTTGGCTGCGGGGCTCGCCACATCGCTCATCGCCCTTGCCGGTGAACCGCTGTTTTCCCTTGCCGGGCATCCGGAACCGGTGAGACAGCTGGAGGCCGTGTATTTTTCCACACTGATGCAGGGTGCCGGCATCCATGTGGCCGGTGCGGCCTTGGCCGGTTTTTTCACGGGTCTGGGGATCACCCGTCCGGTGATGATGTTTCATGCCGTCGGGGCAATGGTAAACATCCCGCTGGATTATGCCGTGATCAATGGCGTGGGGCCCTTTCCAGTGATGGGCATCCATGGGGCGGCCCTGGCAACGGTGGTGTCCTGGTCGGTGGTGACCGGGTTGCTGTCGGTTTTCGTAATGAGCCGGGAGCACGACCGTCGATATGCCGTCCGCCGTGTCGTCTGGCCGGACCGGTCAAGCATGGGCCGCCTGCTGCGATACGGGGTTCCCAGTTCGCTGCAGTTGACGATGGACATTTTGGCCTTCGCGTATTTTTCACTGATGGTGGGTCGGATCGGCCGCTTGGAACTGGCCGTGACCAACATCGTATTCTCCATCAACGCACTGGCGTTCATGCCCATGCTGGGCCTTTCCGTAGGCACCAGCACACTGGTGGGGCAGTGCATGGGAAACCGGCGCCCCGGGGACGCGGAGGAAGTGACGCGAAAGTCCCGTCACATGGCCTTTGTCTACCTGGCGGCCGTCGCCGTGTTGTATCTCGGATTTCCGGGGCCGCTCATCGACCTGTTTCGACCCCGCAACCTGCCTCCGCAGGCCTACGCGGCAATGCGTCAGGAGGGTATTCTCCTGCTGTGGATGGTCACGGTCTACATCTTTTTCGACGCCCAGTACATGGTCTACGTTGGCACGCTCAAAGGGGCCGGCGACACACGATTTATCATGCAGGCCGTCAGCGGTCTTTCCGTCTTCGTGATGGGGGTTCCGCTGTACGTGTTGGTGGAGATTCTGGATGCCGGATTGATGGCGGCATGGGCTTGTGTGATCCTCTACATCTTCAGCCTCTTCGCCGTCTCCTGGGGTCGGTTCCGGCACGGCAGATGGCGCCGGATACGCATGATCGATGAAATGCCGCCGGCAGCCCGCCTGCCGGCCGGTTCAAAGGGCTCCTGACCCTATCCGCTGCTCATTCTCGATTCCCAGTCGTATTCCCGGGAGGTCACCCGATCCTCCATGCGGCGGATGCGGCGGTCCAGGTTCTCGTAGCGGCGCCGCAGCTGGCGTGCGGTTCGGCGCCGCGAGTCCATGTAGGTGTCGTAAAAATCCTGTTCGTCCTGGTTTGCAAAGGAACGCAACGGTTCGGGCTTCATCATCAGGGCGGCGATGAGGTAGATTCCCACCGCGGGCCAGAGCCCGGAAAGAAGCAGCACCATCACCGCGATGAAGCGGACCCAGAACACGCTGAAGTCGAAATATCGGGCCAGTCCCTTGCAGACGCCCAGAATGGCGCCGCTGCGGGAGCGGTAGAGCCCGCGTCGTTGGCTATAGCTCATCGATCGCCTTCCTTTCCTTTCCGGTCCATCAGGATGGTCTCCAGCGCTTCCACCCGCTGCTCGAGCCGCGACAGGCCGTGGAAAATTTCCTGAATCATGCGCGCCTCCTCGGCCTCCGCGTTCCGGTCTGCGCGGAAGCCGCCACCATGCCGCATCCGTATGGCCATAAGGATGGTTCCCGCGATGATCCCCAGGATCAGTACAACCGAACCGAACACGATGGCGACGACGAATACCGGTGTGGACATGAGCGTTGACTCCAATGGATCGTGAATAGGGTGGAAAAGGCCCGGGGCTATTCGGTCGTTTCGCCGCGGTCACGGGCGGCGGACTTCATCGCCTCCAGCTCCTTTTCAATATCATCGTCTTCGAGTTTGTCAAATTCCTCTTCCAGCGTCGGGCGCCTCCCGTAGTTCACCAGGTCCGCCTCGGCCTCCATGCGCTCGATGCGGCTTTCCATTTCCTCGAACTTGGCAATGGTTTCGTAGCTGTCCATCTTTCGGATCTCTTCCTGGGCTTTCCGGCTCCGCTGGGCGCGTAGATGCCGCTGGACCAGGACCCGCTGCTTTTCCCGGGCGCTCGCCAGTTTTTCTTCCAGCTGTCGGATGTCGTCCTGGTACTGCTCCACCAGTACGGCGAGATTCTCCTGCTCGATCTCCATCCCCTCCACGGCTTGGGTGAACCTGCGTTTTTCCAGCAGCGCCTCCCGCGCGAGCTCATCGCGGCCCTTGTCCACGGCCAGCCGCGCGCGTTGCTCCCATTTTTCCTCGTGGGATCGGGCGTCTTCCAGCCCTCGCTGAACCTTTTTCCGGTTGGCCATCACCGTGGCACAGGATGCCTTCAGCTCGATGAGGGTGTCTTCCATCTCACGGATCATCAGCTTGATGAGCTTCTCCGGGTCTTCGGCCCGATCCAGCATTGCATTGATGTTGGATCCGATGATGTCGCGAAATCGGGTGAAAATTCCCATGATCATCCTCCATGACTACCGACGGGTTGATGTTGCCATTACGGCAGAGCAGATTTCGTGCCACAACGGCGTTCGGCTGCAAGCCTTTGATTTCACATGAATCCTTCGGGTATTGACGTGTCATGTCGATTCGGTTAAATTAACCATAAATTAGTTTTTTCAGCTTATTTACGGTATAAAATGCCATGAAATACCTCACTTCCATAGGGAATCCGAGTTCTGGATCGGAAAGCCGCAGTATGGAAGCTTTGGGGCAATCCGAGGCCTTCCTGGATTTTCAGGATCGGTTGTCCCGGGTGGCACGGGTGGATCGTCCGGTTCTGCTGGTGGGGGAGCGGGGCACCGGCAAGGAGCTGGCCGCGGTTCGCATGCACTATCTGTCCCTCCGCTGGAAGGGGCCGATGGTGACATTGAACTGCGCCGCCCTGCAGCCCTCTCTGATGGAGGCCGAACTGTTCGGTCACGAACGGGGAGCCTTCACCGGTGCGGTGGCCCGTCGGACGGGCCGGTTCGAGACGGCCGACGGCGGCACGCTGTTTTTGGACGAAATCGGCAACACCCCGCTGGAGGTGCAGGAAAAAATTTTGCGGGTGGTGGAATACGGCAGCTTCGAACGGGTCGGGAGCACCCGGCCCGTATGGGTGGACGTGCGCATCGTCGCTGCCACCAATGCGGACCTTGTGAAGCAGGCACGAAAGGGGCGGTTCAAGCGGGATCTGTTGGACCGGTTGTCTTTCGAGGTGCTGTTTCTGCCCCCGCTGCGCGAACGGGTCGGTGATGTGCAGCTGCTGGCCGAGCATTTCGCACGCCGAATGGCCCTGGAGCTGCGCCGGGAGGAGCCGCCTCTGTTTACGGCAGACACCGTGGCCGAACTGGAAAGGTATGACTGGCCGGGGAACGTCCGGGAGCTGAAAAATGTGGTGGAACGGGCCGTCTGTCGATCAGAGGGTCCGCTGATCCGGGAGGTGGAGATCGATCCCTTCGGCTACCCTTATGGCAAGCGCCCGCAAAAAGAGACACCGCAAGAGCCGGAGGGGCCAGAGGCCCTTTCACCGAAAAACGGCCTACCGGACTGGAGAACCCTACCCCTCAAGGAAGCGATACAGGAGCTGGAAATTCGACGAATTCAGGATGCCCTGAAAGCTGCCCGCTTCAACCAAAAACAAGCCGCCGAGATGCTGGGTCTGACCTATCACCAGTTCCGCGGCCTGTACCGAAAATACGCGGACGCAATCAAGTGAGCGTGGGGATCCGCTTTTTTTGCATCGGATTTCGCGGGTTTCGCGGATTTTTTCCTTGATGGGGTCTCGGCTGTGGAGGGTGGATCGGAAAGACCGCACCCTCGACAACCCTGACGTTCGGGTTATGTTATGGGTGTCGGAGAAAACCGACACCGAACATCAACACCGAAAACGACCCCAAGGGAGGTTTTCGAAATGGAACACAGAAAAGATCAGCAGGAGGATTCCCGTCGGGAAGAATCCCGAGCCCGCAGCACCGGCAACGTGATGGACTCCTATCTGCGCGACCCCTGGGCCTGCTACGAGGACGATGACAGTTTCTGCGGCACCGAGGAGGTGGCGGAAGACGAGTGTTGCTGCTGCTGCTGTTAGGCTGCTCGGCGGCAGGTAAGACACCGAGACGGGACCGGGCCGGGTGCGCTGCACCCGGCCTTTTCAATTGGCGGCGCCTTTGATAAAGTGCTGCATTCACCGCGAGGCGGCCATGGCTGCAACGATTCCCGTTTTCCGCAACAACGGAGAAAGGTCCAGAGTGTGGAAGAAAACAAACTGGTCCCTGTCCTGCGCGACGGTATAAACTTGGTCAAAGTGATGCTTTTCAAACGCCTGAAAGACCGCTGTTCCAAGCAATACCCGGAGCGCGGGCAGGAGGACATCCAGCGACTGAGCGGAGCGGTAATCAACGAACTGTTCGGCACCGCGAACGAGCGAGAGCCCTTCGCCTCTTTCCTGGAAGAAAACCGCGCCGCGGTGGAGGCCGAAATTCGTGCCATCCCCGCGGCCTTCGACACCTTTCGCATTGCCCTCACGGACGCTTTGCGAATGCAGTTTCTGTGCGACAGCCACGAAGGCGTGGACAGCAGCGCCATCCTTTCCCGGGCCGATGCGATGGGCATCCTGATCATGGACCGGGAGGTTCCCCTTCCCAAAACTTTTCTGAATCTGATTCGAACCCTGGCCGTTGCCGACGGAATCCTGTCCCCTGAAGCCCTGGCCATCAACGAGGATCTGGATACGGAAGCGTGACCACCTTTGATATGGCCATCGTCGGCGGCGGCATCGTAGGGGTTTGCACCGCCTGGCAGATGAAAAAGCGATTTTCGGATGCGGCCGTGGTCCTGATGGAAAAGGAGCCCTATCCGGCAGGACACCAGACGGGCCACAACTCGGGAGTGATTCACGCAGGCGTCTATTACCAGCCGGGTAGCCTGAAGGCGGAGTTCTGCAAACGCGGTGCTGAAGCGACGCTTCGTTTCTGCCGGGATCACAACCTGCCGGTGGAACAATGCGGCAAACTGCTGGTGGCCACCGATGAGCTGGAATACCGGCGGATGGAGGCGCTGGAGAAACGCTGCGAGCAAAACGACATTGTCGTGAGGCGGATGGATGCGTCGGCGCTTCGCCGGATGGAACCGAACATCATCGGTCGGGGCGCCCTGTACGTGCCGGCGACCGGCATCACGGACTACCGCCGCATCACCGGCAAAATGGCCGATCTCTTCGCTGCCCTGGGGGGGAAGATTCGCACCGGATGTGAGGTCGTCGGCATCGAGGAAACCGGCTCGGACGTCCGTGTCCGAACCCGTTCGGACACCATCCAGGCCCGCTATCTGGTGGCCTGTGCCGGACTGCAAGCCGACCGCGTCGCGAAGAGTACCGGTATCGAAATCGATTTTCAAATCATCCCGTTTCGAGGAGAGTACTACCGGCTTTCCGGTCGTCTCAACGACCTCGTTCGGCACCTGATCTATCCGATTCCGGATCCCGATCTCCCCTTCCTGGGGGTTCATCTCACCCGGATGATCGACGGATCGGTGACCGTCGGACCCAATGCCGTACTCGGCTGGAAGCGGGAAGGCTATGGCGGGATCAACGTGAGCGGCAAAGACATCGCCGACATGCTCACTTTTCCTGGATTCTGGAGGGTGATTGCGGAAAACCTGGGATCGGGGATTTCGGAGATGAGGGACTCCCTGTTCAAGACCGGCTACCTGCGTCGAATCCGCAGGTACTGCCCCGGGATTGGCCTGCGCAATCTACTGCCCTATCCCGCCGGTATCCGGGCCCAGGCCGTTCAACGGGACGGGACGCTGGTACACGACTTCCTCTTTGCCGAGAGCGACCGCACCTTCCATGTCTGCAACGCACCGTCACCGGCTGCGACATCGGCCATTCCCATCAGCGAGCACCTCTGCGACCTCGTCTCCGACAGATTCGACCTGTGATAACCGTCGGTCCATCCGGAAAATGCTTTCGCTTGAAGAAATCGACCCGTTTTGAGATACCCTACAGGGAACGCTTTTCGGAGAGGGCCATGAGCCGATACCTTCTTCTCATTCTGTTTTGGACCGCATGGTGCACACTGCACAGCGCCCTGATCGCACCGTCGGTCATGGATCGGATTCACAGGCGGTTTCCGCACGGATTCCGGTTTTATCGCATTTTCTTCAATACCGTGGCCCTGGCGACCCTGGTTCCGGTCCTTGTCTACGCCTTTTCCCTCAGGGGGCCGATTCTCTTTGCCTGGCAGGGGCCGTGGCGGGTTCTTCAACTCCTCCTGGCGGGCTGCGCCTTGTGGCTTTTCGCCGCCGGATCCCACCGCTACGACTTTTTTCAGTTTCTCGGGCTCCGGCAGCTCCGTAGTGAAACCAGTTGCGGTATGCTCACCGAAGACTGCTCGCTGGACACCAGCGGCGTGTTGTCCCTGGTCCGCCACCCCTGGTACACCGGGGGCATCCTGATCATCTGGGTCCGCCCCCTGGATTTGACAGCAATCCTGACCAACATCGCCCTCACCGGATATTTCATTGTGGGGGCACACTTGGAGGAGCGGAAGCTGAGACTGCAATTCGGAGGGGAATACGCGGCGTATCAGCGCCGGGTGTCGATGTTTTTCCCCATCCGGTGGGCAAGAGACCGGTGGTTGGGCGGCCGATCCCGCTCTAGGTGATCCCGCCCGGGCGGACGCCGGACGAAATCTCTTCACTCCCCGATGCCGGACCTGATGAAAATCTGATCGTTCAGGCTCTTCACCCCCGGAATTGCCGAAACGGCCTCCCTGCAGTCTTCCACGGTATTGCGGGCATAGGCGACGCCTTCCAGGTGGACGACACCTCCTTTCACCGAAAGATGATCCCAATGCAACCCCGGGATTTCCATGATGACCGACTCCACCTCCAGGGTCAGCAGAAGATCGTCCAGTTTTTCCCGCGCACGGGCGGAACCTTCCGACACCTTACGGACCCCAAGGGCCGTAACGATCATGTCGGCCGCCGTTTCCACCGGGATCGCTCGGGTGTTCAGCACCAAGTCGTATAGGGCTTCCTCGTCCCAATTGATCCCGAAAAAGGAGCGGATATATCCGGCGGAGTCCTGGTCGCTGCTCCGTAGAATCGAAGCGGTCTTTTTCTCGTCCCAACGGTTGCGGTCCATGAGGCGACGGATCCGATCCTCTTCGGGGGCGATGATGCGGACATGCAGGACGTTGGGAAGATCCTTCAGCAGAAACTGCCCCCCCCGGCCGACGATCACGACGCGGTCCTTTCTGGCAAAATCGTAGATGACGGTCTTGATCAGAAGAAGGAACCGATCCCTCTGGTAGGAAAAGGATTGCCAGAACGAGGGTTTTCTCTCGTCGTATTTTTCGATCGCCTCGGCTGGAAAACCGCGCCCTGAAAGCGCTTCGCTGATCTTCTGCTTGTCGATGGTTTCGTAGCGGGTTCGGTAGGCGACCTCTTCGGCGACCTGGTTGCCGAAGCTGCCCATTTGCCTGGAAATGGTAACGATAGCCATTGCGAGCCTCCTCCCCTGTTGCATCATTTCCTGAAAGAGCGGCGGACTGCAGTGCATGGGGCCGCCTCCCGGCCGCGGGCAGGCGGGAGCCCGCATCGCCATCGGGCTGGTCAGCAGGGTATCCTTCTTCGTTGCGGTTCCAGGTGAGGGCAGCTTTCGAAAGAATCCGGTCTCGAAACCGGTTGTCACATTCGATGAAGTGCGGCGTCTGCAGGTGGGCCTTGAAGGCCGGCGAATCGGTGCAGATTTCGTAGAGAAAGAAGCGCGTTCGACCCTGGGGATCGAATCAGACATCGAACGGGTGGCCGTCCGTTTCCCGCATCAGCGAATGGCGCGCCTGAGCCTGCACGGCTGCGGCGAACTGTTCCGCATACGCTTATTTTACAACAAAAGCCGCGGTGACGGCAAGCAATGGATTTCACCTCCCTGGTTTATATCTCGACGGCGGGAGATCCGACCTTCCGAGATCCCCGATCAAATCCACCGGGTCGCCCCGGCGGCAGGTCTGAAAGCGGGATGGATGGGCAACCGTTTTCTATCCGGAGGCATACCGTTTTCGAAGCTCCGCAATCTGTTCGGGCCCGAGCGTGCGATAGTCGCCGCCTTTCACCAGGAAAAACACCCGGGCTGTCTCCTCGAGCTCCTCGGCGGCGTATACAGCATCCACCAAATCCTTCCCGGCCACAACGGTTCCATGATGGGCCATCAACACGGCCCGGTGAGAGCCGCATTTTTCTTCCACGGCCGCCGCCAGGCGACGGCTGCCCGGCGGATGAAAAGCAACCAGGGGAAGACGACCGATGCTCATGACGAAATAGGCCATCAAGGGCGGCAGCAGGTCCTCCGGATCCAGGCCCTTCAGGCAGGACAGGGCAACGGCGTACGGGGAATGCAGGTGAACGACGGCCCGATCTTCCGGCCTTGCCCGATATACCCCCATGTGGAGAACCGCCTCTGTGGACGGCGGGTCCCCCGTCAGATGATTTCCCTCCGGATCCAGTTTCGCGATCCGGTCCGGATCCAGCCTTCCGAGACAGGAACGGGTTGGCGTCACCAGCATGCCGTCGTCCAGCTTGACACTGATATTGCCGGATCCCCCCGAGGTGTATCCCCTGTCGAAAAGAGATTTTCCGTGAACTGCGATCCATTCTCGCAAATCGGTCTCTTCCATGGCAGCATCTCCAATGCTTTGTCGAAAA
>JAJDOA010000127.1 GCA_022340405.1 Desulfobacteraceae bacterium
ACCATCGAAGACATAGTCCGTGGAGACGTGAAGGATCCGGGCTCCGTACTGTCGGGCCAGCCGCGCCAGTCGATCCGGCACCGCAGCGTTGATCTCCCAAGCTGTTTCCGTGTCGGTCTCGCAGTCGTCCACCCGGGTAAACGCTGCACAGTTGACCACCACTTCCGGCCGGAAGGCTGAGAAAACGTCCGCCACCGGCCCCTCCTGGCGAAGATCCAGCGCGTTCTCGTCCGGCGCTTGAACGCGGAACGGCTCGGTGAACACCCGCAGGCAGTCGGTTCCCAACTGTCCGCTGCTGCCGAAGAGAAGAAGCTTCACAGGATTTCCTTTCCGGTTCGGATATCGAATTCGAATCGGACCATAGCGCCTCTGGCCGGCATTTTCAACCGTGTCCCGGGATCGGGAAAAGCCATGGGGGTTGTCGCCCTTGACAAAGCCGTGCGGATCGGCCAACCCTCTTTCGTGGAAAGAACCGATGCAGCGAAACAATATCATACTCATCGGCATGCCCGGTTCCGGCAAAAGCACGGTGGGCGTGCTGTTGGCCAAACAAACGGGTCTCGGTTTTCTGGACACGGACCTCCTGATCCAGACACGGGAGGGCAGGCGGCTGGAACAGATCATCCGCGACCAGGGCCACTCCGGCTTCTGCCGGGTGGAGGCCGACCATATCCAGTCTCTCCGACCCCGGAGGCAGGTGATCGCCACAGGCGGCAGCGTGGTCTACAGCCGACCCGCCATGGGGCACCTGGGCACGCTGGGCACCATCGTTTTCCTGGACGTTCCGCTCCCGGTCCTGCAAAATCGGCTGGGCGATCTCAGTGCCAGAGGGGTTGTCATCGAGCCAGGTGAAAGCCTGGAGGGTTTGTGGAAAAAACGCCTGCCGCTGTATCGTCGATACCAGCACATCACCATAGCGTGTGGCCGGCTCACGGCCGATGAAGTATGCACAGCCGTCCTGCGGGGGCTGGACGGTTCCTCCTCCTTATCGTGAAGAGCGGCCGCGCCTCAGCGCTTTGCCCCGAGCCACGGCGGAACCAGGCCTGACATCGCTTGTTCTCTCCTCATTCGCTTCTTCTCCGGCGGATTTGAAGACGCTGCGCAGCCCGTCGAGGACCATTGCTGATTTGGATTCTCCCGCTGTTGCCGGTTCACGATCTGAAAAAAAATGACAAAAACGTCGTTGCTTGGTTGACAGAATCGATCCAGGCTGCAAACTTTACAAAATTGTACAGCACAAACCTTTCACCAGACCTGGAGAGCCGATGAGCATGGCCGACGCCAAACATGAACGCATCGAAGAAATCACCTTGTTGTGGGAAATCGGCGAGGCGCTCAACGAGCACCTGGACCTGAAGAAGTCCCTGTACAAGGTCCTGGATATTCTGTCCGATCGAATGGACATGTCCCGCGGGACCGTGACCATCCTCGATCCGGTCAAAAACGAAATATTCATCGAAATCGCCCACGGGCTGAGCCGCACCGCCATGGAGCGCGGCCGCTACAAGGTGGGCGAGGGCATCACCGGAAAAGTCATCCAGACGGGAAAGCCGGTGGCCATTCCCAAGATCAGCGAAGAACCGCTGTTTCTGGATCGCACTGCGGCTCGCCGGTCTCGATCCGATCACGAGATTTCCTTCATCTGCGTACCGGTCAAAAAAGGAAACCAGGTGATCGGCGCATTGAGTGCGGACAGGCCTTTCGACGAGACGTTAGACCTGCAGGAGGGAACGAAGCTGCTGTCGGTGGTGGCAACGATGGTGGCGCGTCACGTCATCAATCTGGAGAAGATCCGGCTGGAAAAGGAACGCCTCCGGGAGGAAAACAAGCGTCTCATCGCCGAGCTGGAAAACAAATATCACATCACCAGCATCGTCGGAAACAGCAACAAGATGCGGGAGGTTTTTCAGATGATCTCCCAGGTATCGAAAAGCAACGCCACGGTTTTGATCCGGGGCGAGAGCGGCACCGGTAAGGAACTGGTGGCCAACTCCATTCACTACAACAGCCTGCGCGCAAAGAACCCCTTCGTAAAGGTCAATTGCGCGGCCCTGCCGGCCAACCTCATCGAAAGCGAGCTGTTCGGCCACGAAAAAGGCGCCTTCACCGGGGCCATCAAGCGCAAACCGGGAAAATTCGAACTCGCCCACAAGGGGACCATCTTTTTGGATGAAATCGGCTCCATCGGACTGGAGGTGCAGGCCAACCTTCTCCGCGTGCTGCAGGAAAAGGAGTTCGAGCGGGTGGGCGGACAGCAGACCCTGAAAACGGACGTCCGGGTGATCGCCGCCACCAACAAGAACCTGGAGCAGGCCGTGGAGGAGGGCACGTTTCGTGGTGACCTGTACTACCGGCTCAATGTGTTTCCCATCTACATGCCGTCTCTTCGGGAGCGAAAAACGGACATCCTTTTGTTGGCGGACTACTTTCTGGAAAAGTACACAAAGGAAAACAACAAGGATATCCGACGCTTTTCCACACCGGCCATCGACATGCTCATGGCCTATCACTGGCCGGGCAACGTCCGGGAGCTGGAAAACTGCATCGAAAGGGCCGTGCTGCTGTGCGAGGAGGGCGTGGTCCACAGCTACCATCTGCCGCCCACGCTGCAGACCGGCGTCGAGTCCGACACCCTGCCAGCCTTGTCTCTGGAAGAGGCGGTGGCCAATCTGGAGCGGGAAATGATCATCGACGCCCTGAAAAATACCCGGGGCAACAGCACGGCGGCGTCGGACCTGTTGAAGACAACGGTTCGAAAATTCAACTACAAAGCCAAAAAGTACGGGGTGGACTACCGTCAGTACCGATGAGCTGCACCCATCCGGTTCGGTCCCTAAGAGCGATTGTCAAAAATAGGTTCCGATTGGCAAGCGTTCGAAATCGGGATCGGGATCGAAATCGGTTGTTCAACGGCAATGCTCGATAGCGATTTCGATCCCGATTTCGATAAAAGGACCATCAGGGAAACGGAACAGAATTCTGACCATTGCCCTTAGGGGGCCTGCCCCTGCCGAAACCGTCCCGCAATGCAGCACCCTGCCGCGGCACCGACGTATTCGATGAGCTCCGGCAGGGATATGGGCCGGTTGAATCCGCCTAGGTGGGGGCCCGTGGGGAGCGCCAGGTCCTCCTTTCCCCGTACCAGCCGTGCCGCCTCCTGCTCGGAAATCCCCCGACCGACGAGAAAATCCCGAAACTGCGGATCATCCATCACCCGCTGATCCTGCACCCGCAGCATCTCGTCCATGTGACGGTCCACGCCCATCTCCTCGGTCATCCGCAGCGCAAGGCGCTTCAAGTCCACTGCAAAGGTGTCGCTGGGCGGGTTTCCGACAAACCCCCGATAATAGCTTCGAAAAACGTCTCGCAGCAGTTTCCGCAGCAAACCGATGTCGAACACCTCCCGAACGTCCACGGGCCTGCCGTCGGCGTCACGGCCGATGCGGTCGGGTTTGCGGTGGCGGAAGTAGCTGGCCGTCACGAGGACCAGGCTCAGCAGGTGGCTTCCGATGCTCCGGAAAAGGCCCTGCATGGACCCGTCGAAGGGGACGAAGTGCTCGAAGTCCCGGACCCCGCTGGCCCCGAAATTGGGGTAGCGGCACGAATGAAGCCACCGGTCCAGACGGCCGCCGCGCCACCAATGGTAGCGCCCGGCGTCGGCCCGGCGACCGGCCTGCACGCGGTTGTGAAACAGGGGGATTGGCGCCGTATGAACGATGCCGTCGGCGGTCAGGGAACCGAGCAGGCGCGCATTCCGTATCAGTACTTCCTGAAAAAGGGCCTCGCCCATTCGAAAGCGGGGGCGGTGGTCGTTGGGGTAGCGAAAATAGTCCCGGGGGGCGTGAAAGCCAAGGGCGAACGCCGGAAGATTCGACCTGCGGGCCCAAGCCGGAGGGCCGGTCAGCTCAAAAAGAGGCCCCGTTTCCGACCGGACCGGTTCGGGGAGGTCGAAACGCGGGCGCCGACAGTCGGATCGTTGTTGTAAGTGGCGCATCCATGCCGCCTCCACCGTCAGGGATTTCAGACCGGATCGGCCGGCTGCCACCTTGAGCACGAGCGGCCGGCCGGCGCTCCCGCCTGCCGGGAAGGCCACCAGGCTCCTTCCCAGAACGGCCGGCCGGGCAAGGCCTCGCTTCCGAAAAAACGCTTCGGCGGAGATCCGGGAAAGCCGCTTCGGCGGGGAATTCTCGATTTCCGGTCGTTGGATGAGAATCGGCAGGCTCCCCAGCGCCTCGGCCGCCGCACGCTGCTGTCTTCCGGAGCCGATTTCTGCGGCATGCTTGAGAAATCGGCTGGCGCCCTCCCGAAGAGGATCCGCGGCCGTACCGGTCAGAACCGCCACCAGGGCTTCGCTGATCAGACGATAGAGAAAATAGGCCTGCTTCTGCCCGCCGAGGGACGGCCGCGTCCAGACCTGCCCCATCAAGTGCAGCGTCCGGAAGCTCATGGCGTCGGGGTGGTGAGCCAGCAGGCGGCACAACGAATGAACGGACATGTACACGGCACCGAAATCGCTGTTCGGCGATGAAAGTGTCTCTTCGATCCGCTCGCGTTCACGGATGGCAGTGCAAAAGGTCACGCTGCAGGGACCCTCCCGGCGGAAATCGGCGCGGGCTCCACATCAACCGACGAAAAGCACGGAGACGTCTCCGGCACCGTAAAGCACCTTCTGGGAAGTGCTTCCGAGCAGAAAATCCTTGACGCCGGAGACACCTTTTTTGCCCAGCACCACCAAATCGTAGCCTTTGGCGGCCTCGGCGATGATGTCCCTGGCGATGCCTTTCTGGCGTTTCTCGAGCCGGAGCTGGATCCGCTCTTCGGCAAAGCCGGCGTCGACCAGATGTTCCTTGGCCTTTTTCATGGCATCCTGGAGCAGAAGCCGTTTTTGGTCTTCCAGGGTGCAAAAAGCGTTCTGTTGGGTCCGGAAATAGGGCGTCAGCTCAGGGCTGTTCATTTCGCACATGCTCTGCGTGTCCGGTACCACAGAAAACAGCGTCACGGTGTGATTCGGGCTGAAGGTTTCCGCGATGTAGGACACCGCCCGCATGGCGTTTTCCGAGTCGTCGAAAGCGATCAAGATTTTTTTGGCCATCCACTCCTCCTGACTTGGGCTGGGTTCGGGTTTTGCGGCGATTGCCAGAATTTTGTTCCGTTTTAGGATAAAATCAAAAAAAGAGACAAGAACAAAATCCCAGCCCCCACAATCGCATTCCGATGGATCTCCGCGGCAGATGCGGAGAAAGCCGACTTGACAGTTTTTCGTGGTTTCATTAGATTGCATTGCGTCGTACATCGACAGTGTTCTGCCCGGCCGCTGCGAACGGAAGGGGTCGGTTTCCCACCGGCCGGAGCCCTCCACCGAAGCACGGCCCATGTTGTTTCCGAAAACCCAGTCGGAGGTCGGCACATGACCCCAAAGAAAGACCCCGACGTTCACGCTGTATCCTCCGACTCGAACTCTCGCTCCGCAGGGACCGCCGTTCGCAGTCTTGGATTGTGCCTGGGCGCCTCGACCATCAGCACGGTACTGCTGGAGACGCATCCCGACCCCCCGAGCGGACCGAGCCCCTCCACACGGATTTTGAATACCGCCTGTCACCCTCACGAGGGCAATCCCAAGGCAACACTGCAAAAAGCATTGGAGGAGCTCCCCCTGGAAACCGTGGACCGGATTGCGGCCACGGGACGACGTTTCCGCCATTTCGTCAACCTGTCGTCCCTGCCGGAACCGGAAGCGGTGGAGCGGGCCTACCGTCATGTGAAGCCGCCGGACGTACATTGTCCGGCCATTGTTTCCGCCGGCGGGGAAACCTTCATGGTGTACCTTCTGGACGGCAACGGCCAGATTTCCACCGTTCGCACGGGCAACAAGTGTGCCTCCGGGACCGGGGAGTTCTTCCTCCAGCAATTGCGCCGGATGGACGTGCCGCTGGAGGAGGCGGCGCGCTGGGCGGCGACCGAGACGCCGCATCATGTTTCCGGACGTTGCTCGGTGTTCTGCAAGTCCGACTGCACCCACGCCACCAACAAGGGCGTTCCCAAATCCAGGGTCACGGCGGGTCTGTGTCGGATGATGGCGGACAAGATTATCGAACTGCTCAAGAAAGTCGAACGGCGGAACATTATGCTGGTGGGCGGAACCGCCCGCAACCAGATGATGGTTCGCTATCTGGAGCAGGCCATCGAAAACCTTGTCGTTCCCGATGCCGCTCCGGTGTTCGAAGCGCTGGGGGCGGGTCTCTGGGCAATGGACCACGAAACGCAGCCTTTTCCCGGCATGGAGGACTTGTTCCGGCGCGATCAGTCCTCATTCGATCGGCTGCCGCCTCTGGAAATCGCAAGGCCCTCTGTGGTTTTCAAAACCATGGAAACCGATCGGGTCCGATCCGGCGATGTCTGCATCCTCGGTCTCGACGTAGGATCCACCACCACCAAGGCCGTTTTGATGCGCACCGCCGACAAGGCCATGCTGGCATCCGTGTACCTGCGCACCAACGGTGACCCGGTGGGCGCCTCCCGCCGCTGCTACCGGGACATCCTGGGACAGATCGAGGCGTACCTGGACCCCGGGGAGGTTTCCATCGTGGGTCTCGGCGTTTGCGGCTCCGGTCGGCAGATCGCCGGTCTGCACGCACTCACCGACGGCGTCATCAACGAGATCATCGCCCACTGCTGCGCTTCCGTGTTTTTCGATCCCGAAGTGGACACCATTTTCGAAATCGGGGGGCAGGACGCGAAATACACCTATGTCACCAACGCGGTCCCCTCCGATTACGCGATGAACGAGGCCTGTTCGGCCGGAACGGGCTCCTTTCTGGAAGAGTCCGCATACGAAACGCTGGGCATCGCCATGGAGGACATCGCGGAGGCTGCGCTGCAAGGCTCCAGCCCTCCGAACTTCAACGACCAGTGCGCGGCATTTATTTCATCCGACATCAAGAACGCCATCCACGAGGGCATCGAGCACGCGGACATCGTGGCCGGGTTGGTCTACTCCATTTGCATGAACTACACCAACCGCGTAAAGGGCAATCGGCCTGTGGGGGAAAAGATCTTCATGCAGGGCGGGGTGTGCTACAACCACGCCGTCCCGCTGGCCATGGCCACACTGGTGGGAAAACCCATTGTGGTACCCCCCGAACCGGGCCTGATGGGGGCTTTCGGGGTCGCCCTCGAAGTGCAGAAACGCATCGCTTCCGGTCTCATGCAAAAGGGTTCCTACGATCTTCGCGATCTGGCCGACCGGGAAGTCCGATACGGAAAGACCTTCACCTGCGCCGGCGGCAAGGAGCGCTGCGACCGGCGTTGCGAAATCACCATGATCGAGGTGGACGGTCAGCGGCACCCCTTCGGTGGGGCCTGCAATCGGTACTACAACATCCGACAGAAGCTGAATTTCGACATCCAGCAACTGGAGCTGGTTCGACGGCGGCAGGCGCTGGTGTTCGACACCTATGGCGTAGCGCCCGTGGATCCCAAGACACCCAAGCAACGCGAGCGGATTGCCATCCATCGAAGTTTTCTCGTCAACACCTACTATCCCCTGTATGCGACCTTTTTTTCCCGGCTGGGGATGGACATCGTCCTGGCGGAAGAGCCCTCCACTCGCGGCATCGACAGCAGGGGAGCGGCATTTTGCTATCCCGTGGAGCTGTCCCACGGCTTTTTCTTTCCGCTGACGCAGATGGACCCCGCCCCCGACTACCTGTTCCTTCCCCATTTCAAGGCTGTGCCTTCCCAAAACGGCAGCACCCGGTCGGAAGTTTGCCCGCTGGTGCAGGCGGAACCGTACTACCTGCAGACCGCTTTTGCCGAACCGTTGGCGGCTCTGCAAAAGGGCGGTATGCGTTTGCTGACGCCGCTGTTGGATCTGACCTCCGGACTGTCCGCTGCCGAAGAGCCGCTGGTGCAGGCGGCCGTCCAAATCGGCAAGCGCCCCGCCGCGGCACGCAGGGCGTTTCGGGAAGCCGCACGAAGGCAAAGGGAGTGCTTTGACGAAATGCAGCGGCTCGGCCGGGAAGCCATGCAGGAGCTGGAGGAGGATCCGGACCGGATGGCGGTGGTGTTGTTCGGTCGGCCCTACAACGCCTTTGCGGGGGAGGCACACATGGGCATCCCCCGCAAGTTCGCTTCCCGCGGCGTGAAACTCATACCGCTGGATTTCCTGCCGCTGGAGGGGGAAAACACCAAACGGCACATGTACTGGGGGATGGGCCAGATCATCATGCAGGCCGCCCGCTTCGTTGCACGCCATCCGCAGCTGTTCGGCACCTATATCACCAACTTTTCCTGCGGTCCGGATTCCTTCGTCATCGGCTATTTTCGAAACATCATGGGTCAGAAGCCCTCCTTGACGCTGGAGCTGGACAGCCACACGGCGGATGCCGGTTTGGAGACACGCATCGAGGCCTTTCTGGACGTGGTCACCGCCTACCGGTCCCTCACCGCCGATGCAACGTCGGATCCACCGGCCGGCGAGCATCCGTTCTGCCCGGCAAGGGCCATCCTTCGGGACGGCGTTCCCATGGTGGTGGATTCCAGCGGCAATGAGCTTCCCATGAAGGATCCGCGGGTGACGGTTCTCTTTCCCTCCATGGGCCGTACCGGGTCGGAAGCCATCGCTGCGCTGTTTCGTGGCGCCGGTTTCAACGCCGTTGCTCATCCGCCCTCCGACGAGGCGGTGTTGAAACAGGGAAGGGGAAACACCTCCTGCAAGGAATGCCTCCCCTTGATTCTCACCACGGGAACGCTGCTCAACTACATCCGCAACGAAAAGCGCCCGGACGAAATCCTGGTCTATTTCATGGCCACCGGATCCGGCCCGTGCCGTTTCGGGCAATACATGATTTTCATGGAGGACCTGGTACGGAAGCTGGAGCTTCCCGATGTGACCCTGTTGTCGCTCAGTTCCGACAACGGCTACGCCGGTATGGGAAAAGATTTCCACAAAATGGGCTGGTGGGCCATCGTGGTTTCCGACCTCATGGAAGACGTCCGCGCCATGCTGCTGGCCAATGCAGCGGACCGTAGGTCGGCCCTGGAGACTTTTGAAATGCTGTGGGGCCAGGTTCTGGAGGAGCTGGAACGCCAGGGATCGCTGTCCAAAGGCGACTTCGAGGGGCTGGAGCGACGCCTGGCGGATGTTGCCGAGCGCTTGCGGCAAATTCCACTTCGCCAGCCGGCCGACCGGGTTCCCCGCATCTCACTGGTCGGCGAAATCTTTGTCCGCCGCGACGGATTGTCCCGGCAGTTCCTCACCGAAAGACTGGCCGAGAGAGGGTTTGCCACGGTGTGCGCACCGGTTTCGGAATGGATGAACTACGCGGACTGGCTGGTGGAAAGGGGTCTGGCTGCGGAGCGGATGAGTCTGCTGCAAAAGTGGGGACACAAACTCAAGCGAAGGTTCATGGCGAGGTACGAGAGTCGGCTGCGCAATCTGCTAGCTCGCTCCGGGCTGGTACACGCCGACACTGCACCGGTGGAGCAGCTCATCGAAAGCGCCTCGCCGTTCATTTCACCCAACCATACCGGGGAGGCCATTTTGACGGTGGGAAGCGCCCTCACCGAAATCGCCTCCCAGGCCTGCGGTGTGATCGCCATCGGTCCGTTCGGCTGCATGCCCAACCGCATTGCAGAGGCCGTCCTGGGCGAAATCATGGTCCGGGAAACCAAACTGGCCGCCGATGGTGATGATCCCTGCCTTCGCGATGTATTGGAAAACGTCGAGTCCCTGCCGTTTCTGGCCATCGAAAGCGACGGCTCGACCTTTCCCCAGGTGATCACCGCCAAGCTGGAAGCGTTCTGCCTTCACGCCGAGCGTTTACACGGCAAGATGCTGTCGTGCCGAGAATCCCTCCACGGATAAGTCCGATTTCTCCGGTCTCGCCTCGGCCGGTTTCGCCGCCGGGATGTCGTGTCGTATTCCGTAAATTCTTGTCGAAAGTATCTTCCGATTGGAACGGCCTTTTTCTTTCCCTTCGCAGGGGCGGGGTTTGTCCCTGTCCGCTTTTTCGGATGGGTTCGTTGCAGCCGGAGGGGATCAACGCCGCTCGCTCACGGCCCGGCGGCAGGCTTCGATGTAGGAATCGGCCTCCGGGTGTCCTTCCAGCGGGCGCAGGATTTCCAGGGCGCGGGGAAAATCTCCGGTGTTCATGTGGCTGACGGCCAGGCAGACCCCCAACTGCGGATCCCGCGGGAACCTGCGCAGCCCCTCGGCCAGCACTTCGATGGAGCCGTCATAGTCCCGGCGCTTCTGCGCGAGAATGCCCAGGCCCAGGTAGGCCCGCGGCACCTTTGCGTAGCGCAGCGCACGGCGGTACAGCGTTTCCGCCACCCTCTCCTTGTCGGGGATCGCGTCCACGCCGGCATAGTCCCCGCACTCGAAGGTCATCGCCAACCGGGACAGGAATTCCGCGTGAGGGCCGTACAGTTCCTTCCGGTCGATCAGCTCCACGGATTCGGCATATCGGGGAAGCCGCTCGTAGTAGCGGCTTCGCAGCCTTGCGCCGAAGGCCGTGACCTGCTCGGACGAAAGGGAAGGATCGATCTCGAAGTAGAGGACGTCTTCGATCCGCCGCAGCCAGATGTCATCGGTGGCGCCGGACCGTTTCCGGTAGTCTTCGTAGAGGGCCGTGCCCGGAAAAAGGTCAAGGATGTAAAAAACGGCGCTCAAAGGCCGAATCGCCTCGATCAGCGAAAGGGTCTCCTCGATGGTCTCCCAGTTCTCCCCCGGGCATCCGTAGATGAAATAGGCCCTGGCCAGGATGCCGTGGGAGACTGTCAGCGAAAAGGCGCTGCGGATGTGCTCGTCGGAGATGGATTTCCCAAGCCGTCTGCGGATTTCGGGTGACCCGCTCTCCACTCCGTAGCTGATCTGGATGCAGCCTGCCCTGCGCATCCAGTAAAGGATGTCTGCATCCACCATGGAGACGTGGGAGATGGCGGCCCAGCTGACGGAAAGTTTTCGCCGCAGAATCTCCCGGCAAACGGCGACGACGCGGTCCTTGTCGAGGGTGAAGGTGTCGTCGGAAACGAAGAAGAAGTTCTCTCCTCTGCGGTGCAGCCTTTCCATCTGATCCACGAAATACTGCGGGGAGTGGAAGCGAACCCGGGATCCCCAGAACCGGGGCGAGCCGCAAAAGGAGCATTTCATGGGGCAGCCCCGGGTTAGCGCCAGATGCCGGTAGGTGAAATGGCGGGAGGGGTCGGGCAGAGCGTCGAGGTCCCGAACCGGCTCCGCGTCTTCGCTGCAAAAGGGTCGGCCCGCCCGGCGGAACGCGATGCCCGGGATGCCTTTCGGTTCCTCTGTCCGGGCGTCTGCGGATGCCAACCACGCGATAAGCGCCGCAAAGGATCGCTCTCCCTCGCCGACCACGGCGAAATCCACGGCCGGGAAATGGGTGAGAAAGTGCTTCCACAGGGTGGAGGCACCGATTCCGCCGAACACGGTGACCACTTTCGGATCGATGCGCTTGGCCGATTCCGCAATGTCCAGGGCGGCCCAGCGATTCGCGTTCAGCACGGAAAAGCCGATGACGTCCGGCCTTTCGGCGCGCAGCGCCCGCTCGACCTCCTCGGGTCGGTCCCGCAGGGCGCTCCAATTGGCGATGGTTACCTCGTGCCCCGTCTCCCGCAAAACCGCCCCCACAAAGTACACCCCCATGGGAACGACGCCGGCATCCTCGACATGGATGCGGTCTTCCAGGCAGTAGGGGTAGGCGAGAAGAATTTTCATGGACGGTTGCGGAGGTGCGTCGTCAAAAGGAGGTCCCATCCGAAGGCTCCGTGAACGAAGCCACAAGAGGAGCCGGCTCTTCCGGGAAATGGAGCCGGCTCCGAATTCGATATTACAGGGGCCACGGCGAAAGGTCTTCGTCTCCGAACTTTCGGGGCATCTTGAAATCTCCTGCTTCAACGGACACCTTCACCAGGCGCAAGGCCTCGTTCATGCCCAACTCGTTCATCAGGGCAAAGGGCCCCTTGGGCCAGGCCAGCGAAGTGCGGACGCCCAGTTCCAGGTCCTGGATCGATACCACCTCCTTTTCGACGAGATGGGAGGCGATGGCGAAGATTCCTCCCAAGAGGCGTTCGCGGACGGGCTTGCGCACCGTTTCGTCTGTGGAAACCGCCTCGTCCTCCAGATTCCACGGCTTTCCGGATTCAAATTGGGCTTTGAGCGCTTCGGGTACGCTGGGATACCCGATGTCGGTGTCCGAGAGGTACTCCACCATGGACTCCCCCGCATGGTAGCAGGTGCCCAGCCCCGAACCGTTCTGCACCCACATGATGCCGAACCGGACCCCCAGCGTCTTTTGGGAGATGTCCTCTAGGGTCGCCACGGAGACGCCGGCGTCCAAGAAGGAATCCAGAACGAGGTAGCTGGAGATGAAAATGGGGTTGATGGCAAAACCCGGGAAATCCCGCACGGTGATGGGCACCTTACCGTTGCGCTTGGAGAACTCCATCAGCGCTTCATAGGTGTCATCGCCGGTTTCCCTCTGCCGGATGACCTCCACCAGCTTGTTGACGTTGGCGGGGAAGAAATAGTGCAGCCCGGCGGTGCGGGAGGGATTGGCCGCCTTTTCCATCAGCTTTTCGATAAGAAATGTCGACGTGTTGCTCACCAATAGGGTGTCCTGCGGACAGGCGCTGGAAAGGTCCTGGAAAATCTGGATTTTCAGATCCATTTTCTCTACGGCAGCCTCGATGACCAATTCGCAGGCGGCAAGGTCCTCGTACCGCGTGGTGCCGGTGATTCTGCCGGAGACGGTGTCCATCTCCTCCGGCGACATCTTCCCCTTGTCCACCCGTTTGCGCAATGCCTGAAGCACCCACTTGTCGTACATGGAAGCCACCAGATCCTCGTTGAGCTCCTTGTAGATCACCCGGTACCCCGAAGCGGCGGCGTTAAGCCCGATGGCTGCTCCCATCACGCCGAATCCCACAACACCCACAGTCTGGATTTCTTTCATGATGCCTCCTTCTTTCTGCCGCCTGGGAAATCGGCAGCACGGGATTTTATGGAGAAGCGATCTCAAAATTAGGATTTTCGTCCAAGGTCAAGGAGGATCCGAGTTTTCAGCCGCAGGAATACCGGGGTATTTCGAGGACTGGAAACGAGGACCCGACGCCGAGATGGGGCGAAAAGACAATTTTGAGATCGCTTCGAATCAAAATTCTGTTCCCTTATAGGAAAAGTAGTTTTTCGCTGTCAAACAAAAGCGATGGGAGGGAGGAAACCTCCTCGGACAATGGATCGGGGTCCATGGGATCACTGCCGCCGGTACATCCGGTGCGCAGGCGTTGTGGAAGCGGCGGCGCGGGGGGCCGCGCCGCGGTCCCGCCACCGGAATCCCCGTCCCGGCGGGAAATGGCCGTCACCACGTAGGGCAGCACCGTCTCCGCCACGACCCGGTACCCCTCGGCATTGGGATGGATGCCGTCCTCCTGATTGAGGACCGGGTCCGCAGCCACGCCTTCCAGAATAAAAGGGATGAAAATCAAGTCGTGGCGTTCGGCCACGCGGGTGTAGACCGCTTCGAATTCCCGGGTGTACACCGGTCCGAGGTTGCGGAGCATTTTCATCCCGGCCAAGACCACTGTGACACCTCGATTGCGGAACTTTTCGACGATGGCGTCGATATTTTTCTCGACAAGAGAAGGGTCGATGCCGCGGAGGCCGTCATTGGCTCCTGTTTCCAGGATCAAGATGTCGGGTTTCAAGGTCATCACCCAATCCACGCGGGAAAGGGCTCCGCTGCTGGTTTCTCCCGAGATGCCGGCGTTGACTACCCGCCAGCGGAGATCTTTCTGCCGGAGGAGGACCTCCAGCCGGGCGGGATAGGCGCTGGTCTCCTGGACACCCAGTCCCTCGGTCAAGCTGTCTCCCATGCAGACGATGGTCCCTTGCACCGGCTCTTGCCGGGAAACGCTTCCGCCGGTCCGGGAAGAAGAAGTGGCTCTTTCGGCCGCCGGATCGCTTTCATCTGCACAGCCGCAAACCGCTATAACGGCCAGTACGATCATCGCCGCCACCCATCGCAGGCGAAAGGCTTTTTCACCGCATCGACAGTGTACCCTGTGGCCTATGCCTTGGAACATGAACGCCTCCGTGGAAAGGGGTGTTCTGCGATTTGAGATGGCTTCTACTCCCGGGTTTGCTCCTGCAGAAACCGGGCCGGTTTTTTTCGGACAATGGAGCGGGAGGCCGCAAGCCCCGTCAGAATCACGGCTGCACAAGTGGAGACCACCATGACCGAGGAGGCAGCAGCAAACGGTCGGTACGCAACGTGAAACAATCGCGTGGCGATCAACCAGCTGCCGGTTTGTGCCAGGGCCAGAGCCGACAGGCCGCTGATCATCCCGATCCAAGCGTTTTCCAGGGTGAAGACTTCCCAGACGAAGCGTCCCCTGGCTCCCAGAATCTTGTAGTACACCGCTTCCTGCACGCGGGCAAACCGAGTGGCGAATATCGAACTGATGACAATGAGCATACCGGCGCCGATGCTGAACAACATGAAAAAGCGCACGATTTTGGAAAGTTTCCGCAATACCGCCGAGACCACCTCCGCCGTGTGGGTCACGTCCACCACCGTGACATTGGGAAATGCGGACACGATCCGGTTCTGGATTTCGGCGATCTGTTCTTTTTCCACGCGCACGGCTGTGAAAATCGTCTGGGGAGCATCCTTCAGGACGCGGTCGGGGAACACGAAATAGAAAAAGGGGCTGATGGATTCCCGCTTCCGGGTCCGGATGCTGGAGACGGTGGCGTCGAGTGGAACGCCTTGAATGCGGAAGGCGATGCGGTCTCCGACTTTCAGATGGGGCTCGGGGATTTCCGCGACGGTGTCGAGGATGGAAACGGAGACGCCTTCGGTCCCGTCGGGAAAAAGCGAGTTGCCGGCCGTCAGTTCCTCGTCCTCCAACAGATGGTGGCGGTAGGTCAGGTTGAAGGTGCGTCCCAGATTGTCCCCCCTGCGCCGTCGCTCCCGGTCCCGGTCCACCGGCTTTCCGTTGACCGCGAGGATTCGAGCCCGGACGATGGGATAAAAAATCGAAGCTCTTCCCAGTTCCCGTGTGAACGCCTCGCGCTGGTCGGGTTGGATGTCCAGGAAAAACAGGTTTGGCATGTCGGGCGGATAGGATCGGACGAAAGCGGCGTTCAAATTCTGCTCCAGCAAGTAGATGGAAAACAGCACCGTCAGGGAAGCCGTAAGGGTCAGTACGATGGGGGCGGTGGCGTTTCCCGGCCGGAACAGGCCCTTCAGGGCCTGACGCATCGACAGACGTCGGGGCCGGACCTTTCGGAGCAGCCGCAGGGCGACTGCCGTGAGAATGGCGCTCAGCAGCAGCACCGCCCCGATTCCCGCCAGGAACCGGAGGCCGTTTCGCAGGTCTTCCATCTTGAGAAGGATCACGGCGGCAAAAAGCGCCGCGGCCGCCAGGGCCGAAGCCACGGCTGGGACGTTCACGCCCCGGCTGCCGGCCTCGTGGCGGAAGACGGCGGAGGGTTTGACGTCCTTGAGGCGAAACAGCGGTGCGAAAGCGAAGAGCGCGGCTGCGCAAATACCCAGGCCGAATCCTTCCAGCAGCGACCGCCACGATATGGGGGGGCCGGCCGGAGCCGGAAGGATGCCGGCAAACAGCGTGGGCAGAAACCACTGGATCACCAGCGACATCAGGACCCCCACGGCGGCGCCCGCCAGGCTGAACACCAGCAGAACGGCCATGTACTGCAGGACCACCACGCGGGATCGGGCACCCAGGGTCTTGAAAATCGCCGCCGTCTGCCTCTCCTCCCGCAGATAGGCCGTCACGGAGCTGGAAATGCCGACGCCGGCCAGCACCAGCGTGAAGACCCCGACGATGCGAAGAAAGAAAAAAAAGTTGTCCAGAAACCGCTTGAGGCGGGAGCGGGCCGTGCGGAAAGTGTCCACGCGCTCCTGATCCTCCATGGCCGCCGCCCGGAGCCGCTTGGCCGCGTCTTCCGGTTTCAGAGAGGGAGGCGTTTGTACGTAGAGTTTGTACCGGATGCGGCTTCCTTTCTGCACCAGTCCAAGGGAATCCTTGTCTTTTTCGGAAATCAGAACCCGGGGGCCGAATTGAAAAGGGTTGACCGGACGGTCCGGTTCGCCGACGACGACGTCGGCGACGGTCAACACCCGGCGACCCACCTGGATGCGGTCTCCCACCCGGACGCCCAGCCGTGCCAAAAGGTTCTTTTCCACTACGGCCGCACCACCGACGAGCACGTCCTCCAGCTTGCGGCCGGATGCCAGTTCCACGTTTCCGTAGAGGGGATAGGCTTTGTCGACGATCTTGACGCTGGACAAAAGAGTGGCCTCCGAAGCGGTGGCCTGCACCACGGAATAAAATTCCCACAGGCGCGAGATGCGCGCTCCGTCCTGTTCGGCCAATGCGGCGGCCGCGGCCGTCAGCGCCGGACTGAGAGGAAACCGGGAGCGAACGATCACGTCGCCTCCGTGGAGGCGCCGGGCGTCGGCCTGCATGGCGTCGTCGACCCGTTCGGAAAAACCGTTCACAGAGGCCAGGGTCACCATGGACAGCGTGATGCATACGGCAAACAGAAGCATCTGTTTGCGGGGCCGCAGGATCTGCCGAACAATGAAGGATTTATGCAGCATGGGTTTTCGGGGACGAGAGTCGTCCGTCTTCTAAGGTTAGAATGCGTCCGGCTGCAGAGGCGATTTCCCGGTCATGGGTAACCATGACCAAGGTTGCACCCTCGGCCCGATGAGAGGTCTCCAGCAGCTGGAGAATCGCCCGACCGTTGTCGGAATCGAGGTTGCCGGTGGGCTCGTCGGCGAAGATCACCGCGGGCCGGTTGATCAGCGACCGGCAGATGGCAACCCGCTGCTTTTCCCCGCCCGATAGCTGGTACGGAAAGTTGTCCATGCGTGGGTGCAGCCCGACCTGGGAGAGCAGGTGCTCGGCCCGGTCGCGGGCGTGGGGGTCTCCGTTCAGCTCGGCCGGAAACATCACGTTCTCCAGGGCGTTCAGCGAAGGAACCAGGTGAAAGGATTGAAAAACGAAGCCGATGGCCTCATTGCGCAGCTGGGCCAGGTCGTCTTCGTCGGCATCGGTGATGTCCTTTCCCCGAAACAGCACGCTTCCGGAGCTGGGTCGGTCCAGACCGGAAAGAAGGCTCAGCAGCGTCGACTTTCCGCTGCCGCTGCTTCCGGCGATCACGAGAAACTCTCCCTCCTGCACCGAAAGGGAAACATCCTTCAGGACGTTGAGAGTACGCTCTCCCACCGTGTAGGTTTGGGTCAGATTTCTAGCCTCCAGCAGAATCATGGTCGGGTCCCCTCGGGTCGAATGTCCCGGCATCGCCGGTTTCGTGCATTACGACAAGCTAAGCACGACAGGGGCAAACAGCAACGGTGTGCGCCTGGCGGCGGCCTGGGCCGCACGCGATGGGGAGGCCGGCACGATCCGGACAGCGCCTGAAGTGGCAACGAAAAGAAACGCTCAAATATTGCAGGAAAAGTGCGAATAGCATAAAATAGACTTACCAAACAGAATGGGTCCTTCGAAGCCGCTGCAGACGATACGGGAAGGATGCCACCCCCTCGAGGAGAGGAAGCCATGAAGCGTTTTGCACTGGTCGTGGACGACGACCGAATTCTTCGCAATTTCATCTGGAAAAAAAGCCAAAAATACAGGGATCTGTTCCATGTCCTCCTGGCCGCCGACGGAATGGAGGCGCTGGAAAAGCTGGAAAAATATCCGATTTCCCTTGTGGTCTCCGACCTGCTTATGCCCAACATGGACGGCTTCGAATTGATCGCCCACCTGTCGGAGAACTTCCCCGACATCCCCGTGATGGTGCTCACCGCCCACAAGGCCTCCACGGAGAAAAAACTCGCTTTGCAGAAAACCGCAGCGGAGTACATCGAAAAACCTTTTGTCGTGGAGGATCTGGTGGAGTTGATGCGGGCCTATTTCGACAAAGAGTCGGAGGGGGGCCAGCTCAAAACCATCTCGCTGGAAATGTTCGTGCAGCTGGTGGAGATGGCCAGCCGGACCTGCACCATCCTGGTGATCAACAAAGAAGACCGAAGAGAGGGTTCCCTGCTGTTTCGGAGCGGGGAACTTTACGAGGCCCGTATCGGAACCCTCCGGGGCCGTGAAGCCGCCCTGGAGATCCTCGGCTGGGAGCAATCCGTTCTTTTCATTCGAAACGACTGCTCGGTAAAGGAAAAACGCATCGAGGACAATGTGCAGGCGATCTTGATGGATGCCCTGCGGATACGGGATGAGAAAAAGGCCGCCAAGCCCTTCTATGTGGAAACCGAGCGATGAGCGATTTCTCCTTTTACCGTGTGGTGAAAAAGCCGCCCGTGGCCTGGGTCTTCCTGAACCGGCCGGATCGGAGAAACGCAATGAGCCCGGCGGCCTGGCAGGAGGCTCCCGCGGTCTTCGAGGATCTGGACGCAGACGAGGAGATCCGGGCAGTGGTGCTGGCCGGCGAAGGCCCCTGCTTTTGCGCCGGAATCGACCTGAAAAGAACCCTGTCCTGGATAGGTCCGCTCCTGGGACCGGATCAGACCGGCGGCGTCAAGCGGGCCCTGCTGGAAAAGATCCGGCGGCTCCAAGAGGCGGTCTCGAGCATCGAGCGCTGCCGGAAGCCCGTGATCGCCGCCGTTCACGGCTGGTGCATCGGGGCCGGCCTGAACCTGGCCGCCGCCTGCGACATCCGCCTCTGCTCGCTGGATGCGGTATTCTGCCTGAAAGAAGCCGCCGTGGGTTTCGTAGCGGACGTGGGGGCCCTGCAGCGCCTTCCGGGCATCGTCGGCCAGGGCCTGACAAGGGAGATGGCCTACACTGCAGGGGAGGTGCACGCCGCCCGGGCGAGGGAAATGCACCTTGTGAGCGCCGTCCATCCGACGCCGGAGATGCTGTTTCAAAAGGCGGAGGAGCTGGCGCGTCAGATCGCCGACAATCCCCCCCTGGCCGTGCAAGCCGCCAAGGACGTTTTAAACCACGATCAAAGCCGTTTCGTGGAAAGCGGGCTGCGCTACGTTTGCTCTGTGAGCGCAAACCTGATCCCTTCCAGAGACCTCGAGGAGGCGCTTGCGGCTTTTGCGGAAAAACGCAAGCCTGTATTCTCGGGAAAATAGAAGCCATCTCAAAATTAGAATTTTCGCTCAAGGTCAAGGAGGACTCGAGTTTCCAGCCACAGGAATACGTCTGTATTTCGAGGACTGGAAACGAGGACCC
>JAJDOA010000131.1 GCA_022340405.1 Desulfobacteraceae bacterium
CAGTTATGTAAAGCCGGATCCAAGGGGATCCGGCTTTTTTTTGCTGCAAGGAAGGCTCGCGGTGTTCCGGTTGCCGTTTTCTCGGCTCTCTGCTACTTTGTATGTGTGTCGGTTGTTGGTGTATTTGCCAAAAGGATGTTCCGATGGAAATGGGTTCTCTCTTGCTTTTCGCAGAGGCGGAGTGGATCCCGCTCGCCTGGGGTGGCTGATACCGCCAACGGGAGGGGATAAACCCCTCCCCTACGGTTCATACCGAAATCATGCCGAGACGGAACGGAATTCTTGCAACCGCTGCAATGGCGATTGCTCATTTCTTGAATAAAGGAGGATCCCATGCCGGAGGAGGTTTTGATCTACGGCAAGGACGGATGACCCTACACCCGGCGCGCCCGTGAGGCGTACAAGGACCACCGGTATATCGATGTCAAGAAGGAGCCCAAAAGACTCAAAGAGATGCTGGATTTCTCGGGGGGGCAGCGGAAAGTGCCGGTGATCGTTCAGGGAGATGATGTCGCCGTGGGCTACGGAGGTTCTTGAGGCGTGTGAAACGCCGGCCCGTGGGGCCGGCTCCTATCTCTCGTTTTGGAAGGAATAGGAAATTGCAGCCTCGGATTGCATGGATTCCGCGAATGGAAATTCCCTTCGCGCAACGGGAGGGGATACACCCCTCCCGTACGGACGGTAAAAACTTCTCATCGATAACCATCTCACCATATAAAAACAAAAACGCAAATCCGCGAGATCTGCATAATCCACGGCAGAATATTACATGAATTCTAGATCATCTACAGCAACCCCTCTCTCCACCCGGAAGGCGCAACCCAGGCCATGACCGTCCGACGGTTTCTCATCATCGCACCGATCGCCGTGATCGCCTTGCTCCTGCAGTCCTACTTCTGGGTGCCCACCTACGAGGAGCAGACCCGGGGCAACCCCCAGCGTCTCGAACAGTACATCACCAGCTCCTCGGGGGATGCCAGTATCCTCAATCCCATCCTTTCCGCGGACTCCTCCAGCAGCGACATCGAAAACCTGGTCTTCGAGGGGCTGATCGACCGCGACGAGGACCTCCGGTTCCGGGGACGGCTGGCCACTTCCTGGAAAGTCTACGAGGAGGCCTACTTTGCCGTTCCGCCCGGCGCCAACGAGGAAACAGCCGCCGATATCGCCAAGCGTCTGGAAGACGCCGCCACGCATCCGGAACAGTGGCCGCCCGGCGTGCGGGAATCGCTGTCCAACATCGCCCTCGTCCGGGTGCAGCCGCCCCGCACCTTCACGACCGAAGTCCAGGGCGGCGGCGACACCCCGGTGACCGTTCGGGTCTCGGCGCCGGCCCGCATTCGGCTGGTACTGGACGAGGTGGACCAGAACCTGTTCGATCACCTGGAGGCCGTATTCGGAAAAGAATACTTTGACCGTTTCCGGCCGGAAGCGCACGTGGCAATCCCGGAGAGCGTGGCCGAGGAGCGCCGCAAGGCGATCGCCTCGCAGCTTCTGCCCCCGACCGAACACAACCCGGTGCTGCTGTTTCATCTCCGCCCCGGGGTGCGCTTTCACGACGGACACCCGCTGGACGCCAACGACGTGAAGTTCACCTACGAAGCCATCATGAACCCCAAAAACCTCTCTCCCCGCGTGGCCGACTACGAGCCGGTCAAGTCCGTGGAGGTGCCGGATCCGCAGACGGTCAAGATCGTGTACAAGCGGCTGTACTCCCCGGCCTTCGGAACCTGGGGGATGGGGGTGCTGCCGCAGCATCTTCTCGACGCCCGGGCCCTGGAGAAAGAGGCCCGGCAGCGCGGCCTCGACCCGTCCGAATTCGGGATGCGCGACAGCCGCTTCAGCCGCAATCCCGTGGGCTGCGGCCCTTTCGTGTTCACCGAGTGGAAGTCGGACCAGTTCATCACGCTGCGGCGTTTCGACGACTACTGGGAGGGCGCTCCAAACTACAGGCGCTATGTCTACCGCATCATACCCGATCCGCTCACCCAGGAGATGGAGTTTTACGCCGGCACCGTCGACAGCTACGGCGTACAGCCCCATCAGGTGCAGCGGCTGCGGGAGGACAAACGATTTCAGGTCTTTTCCGGGACCTCTTTCGGGTACACTTACATCGGCTACAACATGCGCCGCGCGCCATTTGACGACGTCCGCGTGCGCCGCGCCCTGGGCATGGCCATCGACGTGGACAAGATCATCCGCTACGTCCTTCACGGCCAGGGCGAGCGCATCACCGGCCCCTTCGTCAAACAGACCGAATACTACGACGACGAAATCCCCCCCCTCCCCTACGATCCGGATGGAGCCCTCGCCCTGCTGGAAGAGGCGGGATGGAAAAAGAACGCGCAGGGCATCCTCGAAAAGGACGGCAAACCTTTGCAGTTCACCCTGATCACCAACAGCGGAAACGATCTGCGCAAAGCCATCCTGGCCATTGCGCAGGACGCGTGGCGGGAGATCGGCGTGGACGTGCGCACCGACCTGCTGGAGTGGTCGGTGTTCATCCAGGAACGCGTGAACAAACTGGACTTCGACGCCCTGATCCTGGGATGGCAGATGGGCATCGATCCGGATCTGTTCCAGATCTGGCACTCCAGCCAGACGGGCCCGTACCAGCTCAACTTCGTGGGGTTTGACAATCCCGAAGCGGACGAGCTGATCCTGCGCATCCGACGGGAATACGACTTCGACCGGCAGGTGGAATACTGCCACCGCCTCCACGAAATCATCGCAGCCGAACAACCCTACACCTTCTTGTACGTGGGCAAGTGGACGGCGGTTCTGGACCGACGGATCGTGATCCGCCGGACCGACGCGGAGGGCAACCCGGTCTACGAAAAAATCCGACCGACCAAAACCGGCAACTACACCTTTTACTTCAATCGGTGGATCAAACTGCCGGAGGCTCCGGATTTTGCAGCGGATGGGTAGGGATCGGCTGCTGATCGACAACGATGATCAGCGAGGTGTGGAAACGACGGGAGGGGATAAACCCCTCCCCTACTCCAGCGAAGAATAGCGCCGCCCAGCTTAGAAAGCATGACCCGGAACAACCCGAAAAACCCAACAAACGATACGAACCCGACGAACCAAAAAGCCTTGAAACCATGATCTCTTTCATCGCACGCAGCAGCGTTCAAAAGCTCATCACGCTCTTTTTCGTGTCGGTGGTCTCCTTTCTCATCATCCACCTGGCGCCGGGCAAGCCCAGCCAGGTGGATCCGATGAACCCGAAGTTCACCCCGGAGATGGTGGAGCGGTTCCGCACGGAGTTCCACCTGGACGAACCCCTCCACGTGCAGTACCTCCTCTTCTACGGGGACCTGCTCCGGGGCGACATCGTGTCGTGGAAGGACAACCGGTCGGTGCTGCAGAAGATCTGGGAGCGGTTTCTCAACAGTCTGCCGCTGTTCGTGGTGGGCACCCTTTTGACCTGGACGCTTTCCTTTCCGGTGGGCATCCGGTCGGCCATCCGCAGGGGCGGAATCTACGATCGGACGACCACCTTTTTGGCCTACCTGCTGATTTCCATTCCGGGCTTTTTCTTTGCCTACGTGCTGATCATCTTCGTGGTGACCCGGTTCCACGTGCCGGTCATCGGCATGACCACCTTCGGCATCGGCGAGACCGGATGGCTTCAGGCGGCGATGGACCGGATCTGGCACCTGCTGCTGCCCTCGGTGCTGGGCGCCACAGGGGGCATCGCCGTGCTGTCCCGCTACGTCCGGAGCCAGATGCTGGAGGTGGAGGGTCAGGATTACGTGCGAACGGCCCGCGCCAAGGGGCTTCCCCCGGAAACGGTGCACTACCGACATGCGCTGCGAAACGCCCTGCTTCCGTTCGTGACGATGTTCGGCCTGATCCTCCCGGGGCTCATCGGCGGATCGGTGATCATCGAATCCATTTTTTCCTGGCCGGGAATGGGGCGTATGGCCTACGAGGCGATTCTGGCCCGGGACTACCCGGTGATTCTCACCGTGAACTTCATTTCGGCGGTACTGGTGCTGGCCGGAACCTTCGTATCGGATCTGCTCTACATGGTGGTGGACCCAAGGATCAGGCTATGAGCGACACCCAACCCGAGACGGCCTTTCAGCCGGACGTTGTACTGGACGCGCCGACGGCACCGCATCGCAGCCGGTGGCAAACATTCTGGAAGCTGTTCGGAAAAAACCGTCTGGCCGTGTCCGGCCTGGCGATCTTCGTGCTGTTTTTCTGCACTGCGCTGGCGGGCCTTGTGCTGACCTCCGGCGAGGACCCGCTCTTGGACCCGGCCCGGATCCGACTGCAGGAAAAGCTGCGGCCTCCGCTCAGCCGCCCGCAGGTGGAGGCACTGCGCCCGCAGGAGATTCCCGGCGCCGGGATCTACCTCTTCGGAACGGACGATCTCGGGCGCGACGTGTTTGCCCGCATGCTGCAGGGTGCCTGGGTGTCCCTGACGGTGGGATTCGTGGCCGTCGGCATTTCCGTTGCCATCGGGATCTTTCTGGGCGGCATCGCCGGCTACTACGGCCCGGTGTCGCTGCGGCTCTACCAGGTTTTGGCCTTGGTGTTTTTCTCCGCCTCCGCCGTATCGGCCGCATCCGCGGCCTGGATCTGGGCGGCGGCAAGTCTGGCGGCGGCGGTTCTGCTGTTTGCGGCCTGCGGGAAAAAGACGCCTCCGGCGGCAAAGGGGTCGGCCGGGCGCACGATGCGGGCCCCGCTGTTCACGGTGGACACGCTGATCATGCGGATCGTGGACATCATGCTGTGTTTTCCAAGCTTCTTCCTCATCTTGACCGTGGTTGCCGTTTTGCCGGCCAGCCTCTACAACATCATGATCGTCATCGGCCTGACCTCCTGGATGGGTACGACGCGGTTTGTCCGCGCCGAGTTTCTTTCGCTGCGGGAGCAGGATTTCGTGCAGGCGGCCCGAGCCCTCGGGGTCGGAAGTTTTCGAATCATCTTCCGTCACATGATGCCCAACGCCATCGCACCGGTCCTGGTTTCCGCCACCATCGGCATCGCCACGGCGATTCTGACAGAGGCCGGACTGAGCTTTCTCGGATTCGGGGTACCGCCCCCCCATGCCACCTGGGGAAACATCCTCTCGGACGGAAAGCGGTTCATCTTCGACGCACCCTGGCTCACCTTCATTCCCGGTGTGGCCATCCTGGTGGTCGTGCTTTCCTTCAATCTCTTCGGGGAGGGTCTGCGGGACGCGATGAATCCGAGGCTTAGGCAGAGGAATTGATGCGGCTGACGATTGCGTTGTGTTCAGAGCTTCGATACTCGGTGCGGGCGTCTTGCAGTCCGAGACCCCAATACGGGCGGGGATAAACCCCGCCCCTACGAAAGGCAAAAAAAAGGCCTCTCCAACCGGAACATCCTTTTGACGAATGCTCTAAAACAGCCCATTGGAGTGGACTGTAGACCATGAACGAAGGCTTCCATCAGAAATCCAGCGAATCGCCCCTCCTGTCCGTCGAGGACCTGCGGGTGTATTTCCGGGGCGACGAAAAGACGGCCCGCGCCGTGGACGGCGTTTCCTTCGAGGTGGGGCACCGGGAAACGGTCTGCCTGGTGGGAGAGTCGGGCTGCGGCAAGACCGTGACCGCCCTGACCGTCCTGGGTCTCGTCTCATGCCCGCCGGGGGAGATTGCCGGCGGCCGGATCCGCTTCAGGGACCTCTCCTTGTTGGAAATGGACGATCGACAGCTGCAGACCGTTCGGGGAAACCAGATCGCCATGGTGTTTCAGGAGCCGCTGACGTCGTTGAATCCGGTCTTCACCATCGGCGACCAGATCATGGAGGCAGTCCGCATCCACAAGGAGATGAGCGAAACGAACCTTCGTTTGCATGCCGTCAGCCTTTTGAACGACGTGGGCATCGCCTCTCCGGAAAGCCGGCTCGGGGATTTCCCCCACCAGCTGAGCGGCGGGCAGCGTCAGCGTGTGATGATCGCAATGGCCCTTGCTTGCTCTCCGGATCTGATCATCGCCGACGAGCCCACAACGGCCCTGGACGTAACGGTGCAGGCACAAATCCTGAAACTGTTTCGCTCCGTGCAGACCGAGCACGGCATGTCGCTTCTGTACATCACTCACGATTTGGGGGTGGTGGCCGCCGTGGCCGACCGCGTCTACGTGATGTACGCAGGCATGATCGCGGAACAGGGCCGGGTGCGCCAGATTTTTCGGAACCCTCGCCATCCGTACACCCAGGGTTTGCTGGCAGCCCTCCCGTCCCGCTCCCGCCGTGGAGAGCGGCTGCACAGCATCCCGGGCAGCGTTCCGGACCCTTCCCAAAAGCCGGCCGGGTGTCCCTTTCGCCCCAGGTGCCCCCGCGCCGAGGATTCCTGTCGGGAGAGCTTTCCGGAGATGTGCGACTGGGAGGAAGGCCATCGGGCCCGGTGCCCGGTGTTGTTTCGAACAATGACGTAAGCCGTGAGCCGTAA
>JAJDOA010000135.1 GCA_022340405.1 Desulfobacteraceae bacterium
CCACCAGCATGTTGAGAAAGAAACAGCCGCCGGCAAACACCTGCCCACCCAGATAGGAGCGCAAATCGCTGACGATGAAATGATCGATCCGTCCCAGGGGATCATCGGTGCCCGGCATTCCATCGAAAACGATTTCCCTCCAGATGCGAACAGCTTCCTCATAGACCGCGTACCAGACAGCCTCTTTGCTGGCAAAATGCCCATACAGACCCCCTTTGGTCAAACCGGTGGCTTCGAGGATGTCGCGGATGGAAGTGTTGTAGTAGCCTTTGACCGAAAAGAGCTGAAGACTCCTTTCGACGATCATCCGGCGGGTCTGCTCTCCTTTTTTCGGCATCAATACGCTCCCGGTCCCGTCTCAAATAATACCGACCGGTCTGTTTTTATCAGCGCATCCATGCTTTGTCAAGCGTCGACTTCAATTCAACAACCGGAGCCGTACTCGTGAACCGCTAAACGAAAGCAGCCGGAACGCCCGTCCACCCGACCGGAATCCTGCTTTGGCTTGGTCGGCTGCAATACCGAAACCGTAGGCATAGTCCGGATCCAAGGATTCCACGACCACCTCCATCCGGATTCGTCCGTTTTCCACCCCGAGGTAAGTGATGAGAATCCCACCCACTGGCACCGTCTTCCCCTTCGGGATGGTGACGGTGTCCCCAGGAGAAAAAGATCCGGTGTCGTTTGGAAAAGAGGCTTTCCCTCCGCTCCTCAGGGCATAACCCGGCGGCTGCGGATGGGTGATGATGTAGGCCACAAATCCGGCAAACAGCAGAACCGTTCCGGCAAAAAACAGACGGACCCACCACCGGTTTTTCAGCACCTCGTCCGTATCCATCGCTCCTCCCGGGGATCGTATGTCCTGGACGCTATGGCAATTGCCAGAATTCCGTCCCGTTTCCATATGCTTCGGGTTCGAACCGTAGAGGAGGAGTTTATCCCCTCCCGCTGCTGCGCTCACCTACCCCGGACGGGCGTGGATCAACCCCGCCCCGACGAAAAACAAGAGAAAAAGACGCTTCAATTGAAACATACTCTTGGCAAATGCTCTAACTCTCTTTTTGAGCAATTGTCAAGTAATTATGAGTAAATCCCAGTAAACGCATTTTCCTGGCCGCAAGAAAATTTTAATAATAATTATATTAGAAACTTATTTCGTAATTGTGGCTCCTGATCCCCCCTTCTGTTACTCCAAAACGTAATCTCATATGTACGAAATGTTTACCGCCCAACGCTCCCGCCTTGTCGCAATGCAAATTCAGCAAAAGGGGCTTTCGCAAAGTGCGAAATGTGGATCCATCCTGGTGCCGGGAGCGCTTCTTCACCGGAGCCAGTCGAAGCCGGAGGGTGACACCGATGTTCCAGTTCGTGTATGCTGTGGTATGAACGGTCCATACCACGAAAAAGGGAGGGCTGCCATGCCGATCCAATCGGAGTTTTTGGCCCCTTGCGGGCTGTACTGCGGTGTCTGCGCCATCTACATCGCACACCGCGAAGGCAACGAAAAATTCAAGCAACGGTTGGTGAACCTCTACAAGGGGGGTGTTCCCGGCAAGGGAACCCTTCCCGGCAGCGAAAAGCTGTCGACAGCGGATATTCGATGCAACGGGTGCCTATCCGACGATCGTGTCCTGCATTGTCAGCAGTGCGAGCTCAGAGCCTGCGTACGGGAAAAGGGGTACACCGGCTGCCACGAGTGCGACGAGTTTCCCTGCCGGTACATCGAGGATTTTCCGATGGCCATCGGCAAAAAGGTGATTCTGCGGGCAGTTCCGTACCGGCGGGAATTCGGCACCGAGAAATGGGTCCGGGACGAGGAGGAGCGCTACGTTTGCCCCGAATGCGGCAATAAAGTTTTCCGCGGCGTTGTCCGTTGTAACCGCTGCCGAACGGATCTGGATCTGGATTGAAATCGGATTCCTTGTCCAACAGACTCTTTTTGAATTTATCGCTCCACTTTTGGTACCATATCAAGTACAATTGAAACTCAGTCGGTCTCGGCTGTGCCGAGGAGCGCTTTAGGCGCCGATTTGTGAGTTCTTCGACAATGCCGGAAGGCGATTTCGGCCGAATGCAGCTCTGTCGACCGCCAATGTTTTGCTCATCTGAGTCCATTCTATCGGCGCATCCACCGGCGAAAAGCTGAGATTCGGGCTACTTTTCCCATCCGGGGCTTCCATATGGTAATCGCAGGGGCGGGAGGTGTGCGATGACGGACGGTTGCGTAGATTACGACGAGACCACCGATTTGTATATGCAAATGCTGTGGGAAGCGCGCAAAGTAGAAGACAAACGGCTGGCGAAACTGATACTGCACCGAATCCAGAGCAGACGCCCATCGGAACGGGTCGGAAAGGAGGCAAACGCCAATATCGTCCCCTTTCCCATGGCCCAGGCCCTGTGCGTGCCCTCCGAACCGGAGATCCCGTTTTGGAAGCAGCAGCAGTTCTGGCAGGATGTGATCCTCTTCGGAGCCTTCCTGTCTTTCTTCATCGGATGGTTCTTCTTCTTCATGCACCTGCTGGCCCAGGTGAATCCGCTGGTCCGATAAACGGAGACCTCATGAAACTGACCCAGCCGGAAGTGATCCAGATCCTACGAAGACGCTTGGGAATGAACCAGGGAGATTTCGGCGCCAGAGCCTTCGACACCACTTTCGAATCCGGAAGGACCAAGATCAAGAACATCGAACTGGGAAAACAAGTGCCCACCGACAGCGAGCTGGCCGCCATGGCGCGGGTGTTCGGCACGGACGTTTCCGTTCTGAAACCCGAATCGCTTCCATCACCGACACCATCCTCGCCGGGGTCTGTCCAGATCGATGCCAAGGTTGTAGAGCTCTTCCCCGGGCTTTCGACCTATCTGGACATGCTGAACAAAGCGGCCAGACTGGAGGACGCCGAGCTGATCGACCACATCGCATCCAAGCTCGCTTCCGTGCTTTCCGCAAGCGTCCCTACCAGAAAGGCCCGCAGTCGCTGAGAATGGAAGCACCCCGGCCGGTACGCCAACCCCGCCAACACTTCTTCCGGTGGTAGAGAAGCGCCCTTTCATTCCACCCGAATGGTGTCGCCGTCGAACTCCACGATCTGTCCCCTGCGGATCTTGGAGCGCTTGCGCCGCTCGATTTGCCCGTCGACCCTTACCCGCCCTTCGGAGGCGGCTGCCTGAGCCATTCCGCCGGTGCTGCAGAAACCGGAAGCCTTCAGCAGCTTGATCAGCTCGATGTAGTCGCCTCGTATGGAAAAACAGGTTTCCATCGTACCACTTCCCGCAGCCCTGCGGAGGGTTGCAGCGGTGAACCGGACCCCTCTGCTTACATGAAGCTATCTCAAAATTAGGATTTTCGCTCAAGGTCAAGGAGGATCCGAGTTTCCAGCCACAGCAATACGGCTGGTTTTCGAGGACTGGAAACGAGGACCCGACGCCGAGATTTATCCGCCCCTGGCGGATTGGGCGAAAAGGCAATTTTGAGATGGCTTCATGTATCGTGGCTGAAAACGCTGAAATACGCAAGAAAGAAGAGAGGCGGTTCCGGTCCGGCCAGCACAGGGGATACAGCTTCCCACCCGAATGCCATCGAGTCGAACTCTTGGGGTTGAAACGGACCCAACCGATATTATCTTAGGCCAAACCATCGACAAGGAGGTGACATCAATGACCCATCATCACCATCAAGATAAACGAGTAATTGAACCTTTGATCAATGTCGCCCACAACAGCGACGACACGGGTCTGGAAATCCGTGTGGACCTGGCCGGTGCGACCAAGGAAACCGTGGACCTCGATATGGGAGAGAAGGGCTTCTGCGTCAAGGCGGATGCGGAGGATTTCCGTTACGAAAACTGCTTCATGCTCGCCCACGACGTCAAACCCGACGCTGCGCAGGCCACCTTCACATCGGGTCTTTTGAGAATATCGGTTCCCTTCAAAGAATCCTGGCACGGCCACAAAGTGACCATCCAATAGCAGATCCGAATCGGTTCTTTTCGTGACCCCGGCCGTCTACGGCCGGGGTTTTTTCGTCCCGGACGGCTGGCACGAGATCTAACCGAAGGTGTGCCGGCTGTCCGGGAGTCGGTTTGAAAAGCGGAACTGACTCAAACTATGGGTAGGATGCGCATACCGTACCGGCGTTCGACCTCCTTCAAGGCCTGACGAATTGAGTTCACCCTATGATTCTGGTTGTCGTACTGGAGCCTTTCGGCCACAGGTACCCCTGGATCCAGCGGCTTGAGAACCATCATTCTCTGCACTTTCAGCAGATATTGCAGGCGCTGCTTTTCCTTCTCCGTCAGGCGCTGCTTGCCTGCGATAAGCTTGTCCACGTATAGCTGAACCTCCTGGTTCAACCGGGTAAAGGTGCGGGTCATCTCCTGGATATTGTCGCCGTCGCAGCGGCGAGCGTTCCTCGCCTTTTCAATCGCCTTTTCATCAACGAGCATGCTTTCCCCTTCTTGGTGGTACCGCAGCAGGGATCATGTAAAGCTTTGGGTGCAGAGGCACCCTCCCCGCCCCGGTTTGGGCACCGCCCAATCTTGTCGCAGATTGCGCAACAGAAATCAACGGGCTGGCATTCCTTTCGAAGTCACGATAAGCGTTTCTCATGAGACGAAGCCTGAGAAGTTGAAGCTGCATTGCATCCGGTCAATCCCTGTGGATGCCGTGAACCCCCTGTGTCACGCACGAGCCGATGGCATCCCGGGTAATGCATCCAACGGCTCCGTGGAACGAACAAGATGCATTCCCGCCGCGGAAAACTTCCGGAAAGCGGCATCGGCCGGCTCGGTGTAATCGATCACATCCGGAACGACGACCGGTGACATGCAGTCTTCCAAAATGTACACTTTCTCCGCCAATCGATGGTCCACTTCCCGAATCTCACCGAGCAGGTCGTCCAGGGTCCAAGCGACACAATGGCTCTTGGCCTGTCCAGCAACGAACAGCGCATCGTAGCTCATCAATTTTTCGACGAGAGCCACATTTTTTTCCGCCACCGGGATTCCGTTGGAATTGTCCATCACCTCCGGTTTCACAACCGAATAGTTCTCCGTCACCGGATTGTCCCCCTTGATCTGGAAATCCGGTTCGGCATACCGGGCGATGGTATGAAAGAACACGGCTTGCTCGACAGCGGATACCAACGCGTGGCCGATGCCGCCCAGCATGGCATGGTACGGCCAAACCGTCAGGCTGTATTTGCCACCCCTGTCCAGCGTTTCGGTGTAATGCCGCAGGAATTCAGGATCGAGGGAATGGGCCGTTTTTAGGTTTTGGACCACTTCGGGATTGATCTTCCAAACGCCCCTTCGGACATCATCCGTGGTAATGAGAGACAATGGTTCCGGATGATTCCCTTCCCGGTCGACGAGAAAAATGGGGTGGAAAATCTGCATGGCCTGGTGGGTGTCCATCGTGGGAGAAATCTGGGTGATGGCATTCAGATTTCGATAGATGAACTCACAAAGCCTGCGGTTGTCGTCGACGGCCCCCGTACCGGACCGACCTCCGACAAACAGCTCAAACTCCGGAATGCAGAAGGTGTTCTGAACGTCTACCAACAAAAGACATATGGTGAAGCGATCTCGGGAAGCCGGTTTTACGGCATGCTGCTCCGCCCATCTTCTGGCTTCTTCCGCTCGCTGTTGGTAGGGAACTCTCCAGACTTTTCCTACGATTTCTGAATCGTAGTGAGGGGGAATGGATAATGGGTTGTGCAACATAAGGGCACCTCCGATGCTGCGAGGTTATGAGGCTAAGGATTCGGCTTTCTAGAAGCCGTCTCAAAATTAGGATTTTCGTTCAAGGTCAAGAAGGATCCGAGTTTCCAGCCGCAGGAATACGGCTGGTTTTCGAGGACTGGAAACGAGGACCCGACGCCGAGATGGGGCGAAAAGACAATTTTGAGATGGCTTCTACCCAAAAAAATGATCATGCCGGCAGCAAATTGCAAAATGCCGGGAGGAGGTGGATCCATACTCTCCGAATGAAGGCTCCATCATTCTGGAGCAGACTCCTTGCTGGATCCAGGCACGGATAGGGTAGAAAACGGCTCTACTCTCGGAACCCCCTGGCGCGAAGGGAGATGGCGCTTCCTGTTCATCGCCTGGCTTCCGGAGCCCCTCACCTACGAAGGCGCAGGGCAGCATTTCATCCCTCCTCCAGTGTGCACACGACCGCGGTGTCGGGCCGGGTGCGGCTGCCGTCAGTCCCATTTTACTTTCGCTGGCTTTCGTAACGGAAGCCGGTGGTAAGTGGGCTTTGCGTATCCGATCATCATCGGATAGTGGTGCGGATACCCCGCCGGGATGCCCACCTTACCCTTCAACGGCGGATGGGATAGCAGCGCGCCCTGCAACAAACCGGCCCAGCAGGTGCCGAGCCCGAGGGTGGGCGCCGCAAGCTCCAGATAGGACAGCGCCAAAGCGAGGTCCACCATGCCGTTGGCGGCTTCTTTCGGCGCCATCGCGATCACCAGGCATGGCGCATCCCGGAGAACGGCGTCCGAGCCCGCATCCCACGCGGCCACAAGCCTCGGTAGATACGGAGCGTAGGCCGGTTGCGCGTCTTTTGCCAGAACCGATCGCATCCAGCCTACCGCCTGTTCGGCAAGCCCTTGGACCTTTTCTCGCCCATCGATCACGACCCACTCCACCGGCTGCAGATTGCTGGCCGTGGGTGCGCACCGGGCGACATCGATCAGCCGCCGGAGGGTGTCACGTTCCACCGGCCGGTCTTTAAAGCGACGCACCGAACGCCGGGAGCGCAAAAATTGCACCGCCTGCTCGAAACCGATGGTCAGCTCCTTGCGGACCGGGTCGCAACCGTCCAGTGGCACTTCGGCGTGGTCCAGCGCACCATGGGGACAGACGGCCACGCAGTGTCCGCATCGCAAGCACATCTCCTCCCCGCCGGGAATCATCTTGGGAGTACCCTTGCTCTCGTCGATGCGAAGGATTGCCGTCGGGCAATCGGCCACACACAGTTCATCCCCCTTGCAAAGACCCTCGTCGATGCTCAACAATCCCACACGACACCTCCATTCTCCTTGAATTTACGGGAATCCGCAGGGTAACGGGTTGGGCCCGGAGCCAGTTCATGGAACATCCTGACAACCGGCATAAACCCGCGCCACACGCATTGATGCGCCCCACCCCGGCCCATCAAAAGCGGCTGCGGGCCTTTTTGAATGCCTCGCTCAGTTCTTTCCAAGCATTTTCCGCGCCTTCCTTCACATCGTACCAGGCATTGTCCCCGGCCACTTCAAGATTTGCAATCTTTTCCTTCATTTGCCGCCGCAGAGAACGCAGCTGCTCGATTTCTTTATCGAATTTCTTTTTGGCTTCGGCACCCGACTTCTGGGCCTGAGCTTCCCATTTGTTTCGCTCTACGCTCCATCGGTAGTTGAGATCGTCTAGCTGTTCTTGCATTTTCTGAATGATTTCCTCTTTTTTCATTGTCATGAGTGCCTCCGCATTCCGTTGCCTGCGACCCTGTCCGTGTCGCTTGTCCGTCAGCCACCTTCGCTGCTGAAGCAGTGCTGCTCCCTTTCCCTGCGCGTGCAGCGGACCTTGTGGTCGCAAACTGGATGATTGTACAATGTACCCAAAAGTATTACATTAAAAGCATTCGGCGCAACCCCTCGATCCAGAGAAAGGACCACCCATGGAAAACACGACGGACTTCTTCGACATCTTCCAGGATGATCCCAGTTTTCGTGACATCATGAAACGGCTGCTGGAATCTTCCATGGAGTTTTCCTTCAACGGGGTCACGATCACAGAGGCCAAGAAGGGCTACCCCATCGTATATGTAAACCCGGCTTTCTGCGAACTGACCGGCTACGGCCCGCACGAGCTCATTGGAAAGTCTCCGACCATACTGCAGGGTCCGGAAACCGATCCCGAGGTCCTCAAGCGGCTGCAAGAGCAAGTGCCCAATGGGGAACTCTTTCACGGCCAAGCCATTAACTATCGCAAGGACGGATCGCGCTTCATGATGGAATGGAAGATCATCCCGATCCACAACAAGGAGGGAGAGATCACACACCATCTCGCCATTCAGCGCGACGCCAACTGGAAACCGGTTGGGCAGGACTTCGCCCCATAGAGAGCCCTCTCGTCTCTTTTTCCGCCAAGCATTTCGTACGGATCAAACGTTGTAGAGCAGATAAGCTCTAAGGTTCACCTTCCGGTTCTTCAGGCCGAGCTTGTTGCGCAGGCTGGTGCGGTGCGATCCCACGGTACGGTGGGAAACACACAGAATTTCTCCGATTTCTTTGGACGTCTTCCCCTGACGGATCAGGTTCGCGACCTGTATCTCCATTGGTGTAAGCTTCGTTAGGATAAAGTTTCTCTCACCCGGAAAGGCGCCCGTGATATTCTTCAAGTTTTCGCCGATGATATCCGCCAGCGTCTTCTGCGCTTCATTCAATCCCGCTGCACGCAACTTCTGCAGATAAGGCTCCACCAACTGCTGAATGTTGACGTTGATCTTGTCTTCGGTGTCTCGTTTCTCCTTGGACCGCTTTTCCAGAAGGATCTCCAGGGCCGTGTTGGTGTCATTCAGGTGTTGTGACTTCATCTCCAGTTCTTTTTCACGTTTGCGCAGCCGATCCTCTGCAATCTTCTTTTCGGTGACGTCGATCATCAGACCGTTGGCGGCCACGATATCGCCTTGTTCGTTTCGCACCGCCAAACCAATGGTCTGCAGCCATATCCATTGCTTTTTTTTACGGTTGTAAAACCGCGCCGTCTTCTCGAATTTGGATGTTTCTAAAGCACGCCTGTGAGCCTCCAACACCCCTTCCCGATCGTCGGGGTGGACGTTCTCGTAGTAGTGGCCGACCCTCCACTCCTCCGCAGTATAGCCCAAGATCTCCTCAATGGACGGACTGATGAAGATATTGCGGAAATTGTAGGGAGCGTCTTTGTCGAAGGCCATCCGGTATACGGCAAAGCCGGAGGCGCTCTCCAGCAGGGAATTCAGGTGGGCTTCACTTCGCTGAAGGGAAGCCTTCGCCTTCACGTGAGCGACAACGTTTCCGATCAGGGATGCCATGGTTTCCGTGGCGATGCGGGCCGGTGCGGGAATGGTCTTCCGGGAGTGGGAGGCGATGTTGATGCAGCCGATCACCCGGTTTTCCGAAACCAGTGGAATCACACCGATACCCTTGATTCCTTCCAGGCGTTCCACCTCGCCGGCGGGGACATCCAGATCCTTTCTCATCGTGTAAGTGGGAATGTTCCGTCGTATGAATTCGCAATTTCTGCTGTCCGGATCGTATCGGGAGACTTGATCCACGAAGCCTTTGGACAGACCCTGATGGACTCTCAGGTGCAAGACACCGGTGCGCTCGTCGAACAGATAAATACCGCCGGCGTCCATCCTGCAAGCGTCAAGAAGGCTGTCGAGGCAGATCCGCAGTCCCTCTTCGATGGTATCCACGGATACGATGGCGGCGGAAAGGTTTCGCTGCAGTTCCATCAATCGCAACGCCTCTCTGTTTTCGCCGGCTTCGCGCTCCAGGGCCTTGTTTCGGCTTTCGAGTCTTTCGATGCGCCGCAGCAGCACATCGCGTTCACGGGCTTCGTTCATGTCGGGCTCACGGGTGTGGGATGCAAATTTGTCGAATTCAAAGCCAAGGATAATGGAAGTTCGGTTGTCGGGCAAGGGGTGTGTGCGATGCCGCACCTTGCGGTCAAAAACGGCCGGGACGCCTTCACAGCCGAGCGGACGCCGGACCGTACCTCCAGCCGGATGCCCGCATTGCAGCCTCCGAATTTTTCCTTGACGAACGCCGGAAAATCCCCTATGAATCCCGCTTGTTTCTTAGAGATCCCCGGTAGCTC
>JAJDOA010000139.1 GCA_022340405.1 Desulfobacteraceae bacterium
AGGTCCGCACCCGTGCGATGGGACCGGTTTCGATGGGACCGACTTCCACCGGGGCCGGCCCCTGGCCGCCGCGCCGTCCACCAACGGCGCCATTTTCCGAAAACCGCGCCCACAGCGCCCACACCAGCGCTGCGGCACCGATGAGCAGAACCACTGCAGCCGCTTTCCAACGAAACGATTTCATTCCGCCGTCATCCTCCTGAGAAGATCCTTGCGGCAAGGCCGAAAGGATGGATCGGGAGGCATCATATACTGGTGGGCGGGGCTTTGCCAATGCTGAAATCCACACCGAAGATCAGAGTCGGCCGGACATTCCAACTAGGCAGCGAAAACGGCTCCCAACAAGCGAACCGAAGCAACCGGCGGCATCTTGCGCGGTGGCGGAGGACGGCACCCAGATCCCGGCCGACGGACGAGTGATTGTCGCCTGCACCTCAATGCAACGGAAGGACATCCAGCGGCTGTTATTCACCTGACCTTTCGGGACCGGACCCAGCCAACTTGAACTTCCGGCAATCCCGCTTATGTTGCTGGTTTGAAATCAACCCATCAGGAAGCCTGTAAATGGAAATGATGACCGCCGCCTCCCAGAGCCGCCCGAATTTCGGCTGGCGTTTCGACAACAGCTATGCACGGCTGCCGACGTCCTTCTATTCCCGGCTGAAGCCGGTGCCGGTGCGGAAACCGGAGATTGTGGTCTTCAACCAGGCGTTAGCGCGATCTTTGGGGTTGGACGCCGAGGCATTGGAAAGCGACGAGGGTGCCGCTATGTTGGCCGGAAACCGCCTTCCCGAGGGCGCTGAACCGCTCGCTCAGGCCTATGCCGGTCACCAGTTCGGGTATTTCACCATGCTGGGCGATGGTCGGGCGATTCTGCTGGGCGAGCAGATCACACCCACAGACGAGCGCTTCGACATCCAGTTCAAAGGATCCGGCAGGACGCCGTTTTCACGGCGGGGTGACGGAAGGGCGGCCCTGGGGCCGATGCTGCGGGAATACATCATCAGCGAGGCGATGCACGCCCTCCGTATTCCGACGACGCGCAGCCTGGCCGTGGCGACCACCGGCGAACCGGTTTTGCGCGAAAAGATATTGCAGGGTGCAATTCTCACCCGCGTGGCTGCCAGCCACATCCGCGTGGGCACTTTTGCCTACTTCGCGGCAAAAGGCGACATCGAGGGCCTCCGCACCCTCGCCGATTACACGATCGAGCGCCATTTCCCGGAGCTCGCCGCGGAAGACAACCCCTGTCTTTCGCTGCTGCGGGCGGTCATGGAGCGGCAGGCCTTGCTGGTGGCCCGATGGATGCTCGTCGGTTTCGTCCACGGCGTGATGAACACAGACAACATGTCCCTGTGCGGCGAAACCATCGACTACGGCCCCTGTGCCTTCATGGACGGCTACGATCCGAAAACCGTGTTCAGTTCCATCGACCAGCACGGCCGATATGCCTACGGCAACCAGCCCCGCATCGCGCAGTGGAACCTCGCCCGGTTCGCAGACACCCTTCTTCCGTTGTTGGACGATGATCGGGAGACGGCCGTTTCCCGGGCCGAGGAGGTGATAGCGGCTTTTTCGGAATCGTTCAGCCGGCATTGGCTCACCGGCATGCGGGCCAAGCTGGGACTGTTCAGCCAGGAGCCGGAAGACGAAACCCTGGTACAGACCCTGCTGGACCTCATGCAACGGGCCCGGGCGGATTTTACCAACACCTTCCGCGAACTGAGTTTCGAACCCCTACCGGATGCCCCCGTTTTCCGTGATCCGGGATTTTCGGAATGGTTCGAACGCTGGCAGGCTCGAATGGAGCGGCAGCCCGAAGCCCGGGAAGCATGCCGAAGACGCATGCGCGCCCACAACCCCGCAGTGATCCCCCGCAACCATCGAGTGGAAGAGGCTCTGGAAGCGGCTGTGGAGCGGGGGGACTACCGCGTCATGGAACGACTGATCGAGGTCCTTTCCCGACCCTACGAGGATCCTCCGCCGCACGACGAATACCACCTGCCGCCGCCGCCCACCGCACTGCCCTATGTGACCTACTGCGGGACGTAAGAGGCTGTGGCAGATAGCTCCAGGAGATAGCTCCGGTACGGTCAAGCCACCGTTACCTTGTTCTTTCCGCCTTCCTTGCTTCGATACATGGACTCGTCGGCGAGCCGAAGCAGCGCTTTTTTGCTGTCTGCATCTTCCGGGTAACTGGCGATACCGAAACTGGCCGTTACCCTTACGTTCAACCCCGCATGCTCAAGTAACACCGCGCTTTCGATGGCCGAGCGAATCATTTCGACTTTGCCTCGGGCCGCATCCTTTCCCTGGTCGGGCAGGATGACCACGAACTCGTCCCCGCCGTACCGGACGAGGGCGTCGTTTTCTTCCAATCGCGAATCCATCACTTTTGCGACTTCTCCCAATGTTTGACTCGCCATAAGGTGTCCGTGGGTATCCACCACCTTTTTGAAATTGTCCAGATCCATGAATACAAGGGATACCCTCCGCTCCTTTCCGATCATCATTTCCAGTTCCTTGTGCAGAAACCGGGTGTTGTAAAAGCCGGTTACGTCGTCGGCGTACGTCAACGCCACCATATCCCGGTGAATCCGGGCATTGGCGATGGCGATGGCGACAAAATCGGCGATGATGGAAAGTGCCGGCATGGCCTGTTCGTCGAAAAGGTAGTCTTCTTCGGGGTTGACCACCTCGATGACCCCGATGACCGCGTCCTGAATTTTCAATGGCAGGCAGATGAGCGACCGGCTCACAAACCCCGTCATCTCGTCAATTTTTCTGCTGAACCGGGTATCGGCCGCCACGTTCGGCACCAGGATCGGTTCACCGGTCTGGGCCACCGTGCCGGCGATGCCTTCTCCGAGCTTGATGCGAACATTGGACAGGGATCGGTTCTGCAACCCGGCCACCAACTCGAATCGGAGCTCCTGGCGGATCGGATCCAACAAAAACAGTGTCCAATTCTTGGCCTTGATCATCTTGTTCAGGTGCTCGAAGATGATGACCAGTATTTTTTCCAGATGAAGTGTCGATGTAACGGCCTTGCCCAGCTCCATGCATGCCATCAGGCTCTGTTCGTGCAGTGACATAAGGCGTCTCGCTTTCAAGAAATCAAGCTCAATCAAAAGACTCCCCGTAGTTCATGCAACACTCAGAAAAGGGCTGTAGCAGCTTATTTTCGCAAAGCTTTTCAATTTTACCTTCAAATGTCAATCATTTGGGGCGCAACCATGAATGCCGGCTGCTGCATCGTGAGGCCGCCAAAAATGCAAAAAAAGTCTGCCGGCCGGTCTGCTTCCGCTTACCAAATCGATACCACGCTGCAGACCGGCACCGAGTGTACCCTTCGCCGCGACAGCGGGAAGTGCAAGCTTGACTTCCTGCAGTGAAAAGAATAGCGTTTTTCTATTCATATCGAATTTGTAATGGACAGAATCTATGGTCGGGATCCATCAGGGAGGGAGAGAATGGAAAAAAAGGACCTGAAAAAGATGCTGGCCGGAATCGGCGTCGCCGGTCTGATCAGCATGGGCGGCATTTCGCTGCCTGGGGCCCACGCATCGGGCAGTGGCTGAGGCGCAAAGCCCAGTGCGGACAGCACTGAACAGGTAAAGCCGGCCAGCGGCAGCGGCTGAGGCGCGAAACCCGGTGCAGGCAGCACCGAACAGCAGGTGAAGCCGGCCAGCGGCAGCGACGGAAGCGGCTCCACCGAAAGCGCAGGTAGCGCTGAAGAGATGAAAAAAAAGAAAGCGGGAGAGACCGAAGAGACACCCGCAGAAGCCCAACCCGAAGAGGCCGAAAAAAAACCGGCCAAAAAGAGCGGCTGAGCGTAAGCCAACGGGTCATGCAGGCTGCATGACGCCAACCAGCAAGATCACCGACGGGTTTCCGGGCCGGGAACGCCAAGGCGCCGGCCCGACCGCCTTCTTGACGGCCTCCCCTCCGTGGAGACAGCCATGACGACGAACCGGGATGCACCGGGGCCGTCCGCATATCCGGTCAGTTCAACCCTTTTGAACCCAAGAGACCTACAGGACGCCGCACCCCTTCCCCTGTCCGATTTTCTGGAAGCCTACCCCGAACGTTGCACCGCCCACCCATACCTGCCGGACGTGGCAAGGATCGAAGAAATCACCCACCGGCTGAAAAAGTCCCCTCCCGTCGTTTAC
>JAJDOA010000140.1 GCA_022340405.1 Desulfobacteraceae bacterium
TGCTCCGCAGGTTTTCCAAAGAATCACCAAAGAGGGTGGCCACCTCTTCCATCCGCACCTGGACCGATGGCGGGGGGCGATACCGCCTCCTGCTGTCGACAAAACTGCGCAGCAGGTCCTCCAGGTACCGACTCTGCCCCCAATCGTAATCAAAGTACATGATCAGATACCGTACCAGGTACTCCTGAAGTCCTGTACTTTTCGGTATCCCGTTCCAAAACTGCCGGTCCCCGTTCAAACGGCAGAGGTCCTCCACGAACCGGTCATCGACATCCGCCACGGTGAGCATCTCCGGATAGGCTCTGGCATAGGATTCCTTGAAATGCCGCTGCAGATCGAAAATGACGAAAACGTAGGATTTCAGCTCCCTTGGACGAAGGTTGGACTCCATGCGCATGAGAAATTGTTCGATCTCGTCCCTGGATTTTCCGTTCAGCACTCGTAGAAGCTTTTCCGGAATGCGGCCGACGTTCCCCTGATGCATCCTCCCGCAGCGAAGGAACAGGATCCGCCGCTTGTCGAACAGGTGATGCCGAGCCCGTTCGGAGCCTTGGGCTATGGGGGCGGTCGGCCGCGTACGATGCCCCCTCCGATGGACCCACTCCACCTTTGCCCGGATCTCGGCCCGTACATAGGGAAAGAACAGATCGTCCAGGTCCTGATCGCAAAACGAGGCTCCCTTATCCTGCAGCCGTTCTTCCACGGATTCGTGAACGTAGTAGGCATTGCCGCCTGGATAGACGATCCACCGGCTCGGGTCGCTCCCGAGGTCCACGAGGTCGCGGTAGACGAACTCTCCTTCCTTTTCGAGGGACTCTCGTATCATGAAACGGACAGCGGTTCCCCACTTGCATTTTGCCAAGTACATCATTTCTCCCGCACGAGCCGAAGGCCCAAATCCGTGTAGCGAAGGCCTTGGGGTATGCCTTTTCTGGCTGTTGTCCGGCATTGCACCGCCGGGGTTCGCCAACTACCGCCCCGACAAACCCGCCTGAGGCCCGTATCGGTTCCGATCGTTCCCACCGGTGAAGCGGCGCTGCGGAGATGAGATCGATACAGATCCGAACACCACTCCAGCACGTTTCCACTCATGTCGAAAAGCCCCAGACCGTTGGGTGCCCTGGTCTCTACCGGTTGCGGCGACAAACCGCTGTTGCCCCTGTACCAGGCCACGGCATCCACATCCTTCCCGCCGGAAAACCGCTCGTTCCTCCCACCGCTGCGGGCGGCAAATTCCCACTGCATCTCCGAGGGAAGCCGGAACCGCAAACGGTTGCCGCTGCGCTCCGATAGCCGCCGCGCAAATGCCAGTGCTTCACCGAAACGAATCTGTTCCACGGGGTGGTCGTCAGCCCGACGGAAATGGGACGGATTGTTTCCCATGATCAACTTCCACTGCTGCTGGGTCACCGGATGTCGGCCCATCCAGAATCCGACCACGGTGCACTCCAGTTGCGGCGATTCGTCCGGGGCGGCATCGGGATCGCCTGGCAGGGCGCCCATACGATAGCTTCCGTCAGGAACCCAAACGAAAACCATCTTGGTATGCGGCTCGATCCAAACCGCATCGGGCTCCGAGGATTCGAATCGCGCGTTGTCGATGGGCGGAGCCGGTTTCGTTACATCTCCGTCGGACACGGTTTGGGGGCCATCGTTTTGGGAAGGCTGCCGTGCACAAACGCGTTTACCCGCAGCGGGATCCACGGAACCGAGGGAATCGAGCCCTTCGACGACCTGGCGAAAACCGCCATAGCGCTGCGAAGGCCGAAAACGAAGGCACCGTCGAATCAGCGCCCGAATGCCGGTGGGGATATCCGGCCGCAGAAAGGGAAGTCCCTCTTGTCGAATTCTCTCGAAACGTTCGCTGAAATCAAACGTTTCGTGGGGAAGGCAACCCTCCCACATGAAATAGGCCACCAGTCCGTAGGCATAGACAATCGCCGGGACGTCCGGGGCGGCTCCCTGCAATACAATTTCCGGAGCGCACCAGCTCGGTGAATATTGTGCTCCCGTCACCGTGGAAACGGATCGGATGCGTTTGAACCCACCCAAGTCACCGATCACGAGTTTTCCCCTCGCATCGATCAACAGATTGGTCGGTTTCAGGTCGGTGACGACGAAAACTCCCTCTGCCTTCCGGGAAAGCCGATGCAGAATCCCGGCGAGATCCCGAAGGAAGGCCTTAACGGCCTGGGGCGCCAGGGGGAAGCGATCCAGAATAAAATCATTCAGGTTCTCCGGGCAGTACTCCATGAGTATGAGCAGATGCGCCCGAACCGAGCGGGAGTCACAATCCGGCTCCAGCAGGAAAAAATCGTAAATCTCAACCACCCCGTCGCCTTTGACGGCCTCGTAGTATTCGCGCACTGCGTGAAAATCTCTCGAAATCTGGGAGCGCATCGAATCGGCGGAAGGGCAGGAACGGGTCCTTTCGGCCTGGAGGGGGACGATTTTCACCGCGCGCTCCTTGAACCGATCCCGTACCTTGTAGATGCTGCCAAAAACACCCTCTCCGATTTTTCCAACCACCTCGTAGGTGGGCAGGCAACGGTGGATTAGCTCTTCCATAGACACCTTGGCGAATCTGGGAAGAAGCCATCTCAAAATTGTCTTTTCGCCCCATCGCGGCGTCGGGTCCTCGTTTCCAGTCCTCGAAATACAACAGTATTCCTGCGGCTGAAAACTCGAATCCTAATTGACCTTGAACGAAAATCCTAATTTTGAGATGGCTTCAAGGCGAATTCACTCCAGTCCGGGTTCCATCGTAATGCATGGAAGCCCATTCGGACAAGGTCTTTCCAGCATCACGCGCTGCGGTTGCATGGGTGCCGGACATGACCGCCGGAGGTCGCACCGCTCAGAGCACCGGGAGACCGGTCGCGTCGATGTCCTCTCTTGGCTTGTATTCGTAAAGAAAATCCACCGTCACCACCTGGACGCAGATGTCCTGGATGTGCCGGACGACTTTTTGGTGCTCGGGATGCACTTGATAGCGCTGGAGCGCCGCCTCGTTGGCAAACAACGACACCAAACCAAAATCGAAGGACCGCTCCGACCTCAAGACATCCCGTCCGAATTCGAAGGTCTGGATTTCGATGATGTGATTCGGCAGGGGATCGAGCAGTTTTTCCAGTCTCTGTATTTCTGCATCGGAAACATCGGGTTTGAACTTCATGCAGACCATGTGCTGTATCATCGGCTATCTCCTGTGATGGGCCACGGTTCTCACGGGCGCGCCGAACGGCTTTTTTCGGCTGCGGACCGGGTGGGAAACGCCGTTTCGGCGTTGAGACGTAACCTTGCAAAGACCAAAAGCGCCGCCAGTGTCAAGAAAAAATAGCCGGGAAACCAGCCCACGCTCTGTATGAATACGACGTTCTCCAACTCCTTTGCAGCTGCGCCGGTGAGCCCTTCCCGAGCCGCGGCGGCTCTCAGGGTTGAGAAAAGAAGGGAGTAGAGGATGCCGATGGCGCCGTAAGCCAGGTTGAAGGACAGCCCTTTGAAGCTCAGGACTGTGGCCCGGCGGCGCGAATCGGTAATGCGGTTGAGGTAGTTGCTTACAAAAAATCCGTTCATCTGCATGGCAGCGACCAGTACCACCATCGGTACGAGGCCGTACAGCGGGACGAAGAAGGTCAGCCCCCCCAGTCCGGCGAAGGTCATCAGGGAAAGCGCCGCAAGGTTGAAGGTGGGGCTGCGCTGATCCGTCATCTCATAGGCCAGGCGGGGCACGAAAAATCCCAGCATGGCGAGAACCGATCCGATCACGCCGAAAAGGGCCTCGGGTATTTCGATGATCCGGTAGTATTGGCTGCTCATGGTGACGATCATCCGAATGACGTGATCGAACATCATGCCCGCCAGGATGACCACCAGAGCAAACGGTGTACGCCAAATCCAGGACCCTGCACGCAGGGTGATCGATATCGCCGCCGATACCGATCGGCCTTGCCCGGGGGCCTCCACCGGCCCGTGGCTTGGCGGTGGGCCAGGCTCCCGCATGGCCACCGTCGCGAACAAGGCACCTGCAGCCATGGCCAGCGTCAAATACAGCGGAAACCGAATCGTCATCGCCTGGTCGACCGCGACATCCATCCCGAGGGCGCCCGCCAACTTCTGCATCAATGCCGGATCGTACACGGCGGCCCCGATGCTCATGGCCACGACAAAGCCGGCCGCCTGGACCCGCATTTGGGTTACAAGCACTTTGGGCCATAGATGGGCCATCCCCGACTGCAACAGGGAATCGTAGGCAAGCGCCTCGTCGGCCCCGCTGGCCGCTGCTTCCGCTGCCCCGCTCAGCAGTCGGTTGACGAGAAATGCCGCAAATAAGATCCAGGGGTCGGTCCGGGGTACGACACACAGGATCAGGATCTCAACAAACATGGTGCTGGAGGCAAATACGAGAAGGCTTCTGCGGCCTACCATATCGGCCAAGGCACCGGAGGGAACCTCCAGCAGAACGATAGATGCAGCCCACACGGCATTGAGCAACGCAAACTGAGACAGGCTCAAACCGAAATCCAGAAACAGGACGGTGAACACCGGGTAATAAAACCGGGCATTGAAAAAGACCCGGAAAGCGATGAACATCCGAACGTTCCGGTCAAGGTAGGGTGATGGGAGTTCGGTGGCATTCATACCGCTAACCGTTAATCACCGCCGGTGCCTTTGGCAAACCGTACCTTCGCTGCGGATCAGCCGCCGCGGAGGTAGCGAAAGCCTTCGAGAAGGAAGAACAAGGCAAAAACCCCGAGCACGAGCCCGAGCCCGCGGATGGTATAGACATAGAGGCGACTTTTCAACAGCGTGCGGGACCGGCCCAGCCCGAGCGCCAGGACCACCTTGGACCCCACCAGCAGCAGGTAAAAAGTGGCCAGGAATCCCGCGACGTGAACTGCTCCAGCTTGTGCAGCCCGCAACAGAATCGGGCCGCCGATGGAAAACCAGAACAGGTAAGGATTGGGATTGAGGAAATTGACGAGCACACCTTTTCGAAGGGAGCGGGGGCGGTCCGGTGCGGCCTGCACCTCCGCTCCGCAAAAGGCCAGACTTTCCCAGGCGAGGTATGCAAGAAATGCCGCTCCACACAAGGAGATGACGCCCAGTAGACGACCGGTGTCCGAAAAGCGCGACAGCACCCAGAAACTTGCGGCAACGATGGGCGCATCGCTGATCAGCGGAGCCAAGCTGACCCGCACACCGCTAGCCGCTCCATACCGGATCGTTTCTGAGAACACCAGCGCCAGAAGCGGTCCCGGAGAAAGTCCGGCACTGAGCCCCAGAACGATCCCTGTCATCCAGAATGCCGAGGCAGACTCCATTCAATGAGAAGCGACTACGCCGCCCGAAAGCGGCGCTCGAACCACTGGGCCGGCTTGCTTTCCAGGCTTCGCAATCCATCGGCTTCGAAACAGGCAATGGCCAGCTGGAGGGTGTGGTAGTCCAAATCGTAGCCCGTCCACCCCAGGTAGTGCAGGGTTCGATTGACGCGGGAAAGGGTGTGATAACGGTCCGTGAAAATCGCCACCGATAGACTTCGTAAAAACCCGGGAACGAGATGAGGCTCAACGCCCAGCTGCTCCAGGCGGCTGCGGAGCAGACGTTTCAGGGCGCCTGAGGGAGGGTAGGTGTCGGGGAGAAGGGTTACCATGTATAGACGGTAGTGCCCCTGCATATGGGTGTCAACAAAAAAAATGGGCCATATGTGGGGTGTCTGCCAAAGGTTTTTGGGTTTCAGACGGTTAGCATACTAGGAAAAATCCGGCGCTTTAAAAGACCGAACAGGGGGACGGAGGGCCATGGATTTCCTTGCCGACACCTCGGGAAAAAGAAAAAGTTGTAAAAATGAAGGGTTCCCTGATGGAATCGCCGGCCTGCGGTCTTCAGGGAGGTTTCGATCGTGCGGAAGAGCGATCCCCTTTGGTACCTTAGGACTTCGATTCGGGTCCGAAACGGCGTGCCAGGTCATTGTCGATGACGTAAATGCAAGCCTCCTTGGCCCCCTGTTCCGTGTATCGGCTGATATCACAGAGATTTCGCATCAGAAAGGCCACCTCTTGGCGGATACGTCGATCGTATGTCTTGAAACCCTCCAGACCGTAGTCCTTGACGGCCTGTCGAAAATTTTCATTTTCCAGAAAAGGATCCAGCACCCGCTCCTTGAGGTTGTGGATGTAGCGTTCGTGGAGCTGTTCGTACAGGAGGGTCTCCTCCAGAGGCTTTCCGTCGACCATCATTTCCTGTGTCAGCGTTCCGGTGGCATAGGCCTTTTGCGTGGCTTTCCGGAATTCCACCCGCTGTTTCGCAGTGGCATCTGGCTGCAGCAGATTCTTTTCGATTCCCTCGAAGAAGGCGTCGCTGACGTCCAGCTTGTCTCCGGTGTAACGGCTGGTCACGGAAGCGCCCACCTCGAAGTTGATGGCAAACAGATAGTTTCTCAGCTGTCGGGAGATCTGTTCCTCGTTGGTATCGAACATGGATTCTTTGACCTCCTCCAGCACGGTGTAGTCGTACATGTGGAGCAGGGAGTCGAGGAATCCCGGAGGAATAAATTCGTTGAGGTCTTTCCGGACTTTTGTGAAGAAAACGCAAAGGGTGGACATGTCGATGAGCCGGTCCTCCCGGGCGTACTTGGCATAAAACTCGTTGAAGATCTTCAATGAATCGCGTCCGGAAAGGCCCTTGTCGCCCTCGGCCTTGGACTCGGCGATGATGTTGCGCCTTCGATTGGCGGTAAACCGCCTTCGGTCCTCGTCGCTCAGCCAGGACGGAATGTGCCCGGTATAGATTTCCATCTTCAGCAGCAGGAGGTTGTCGTCGCAGTAGCGCCGATATTTGGCCGGGTCACCGATCCACTCCAGCAGCGCGTCCGATCGAGGATTTACACGGGAGGAGAGGATTACACGTGCGAAATTGTGGAGCACCCGCGGCAGGAAGCTCTCGTCGATGTGCTTTCCGAAAATGTTCCGGTAGATGTTCACTTCGGTGTTCAAATCGAGGACGTAGGGGATGTGGATGTATTCGATCCGGTCCGAAAAGGATTGGAACTCTTGGATATTCTTCTTGTCCTCCGGATTCATCAGGGCCATCAGCAAAGAGTTGACGTATTCCTCCTGGTCCTCGACTTTGTGGACCCCTTCGCTGATGATGTTGTGCAGTTCGATGAGGCGTTCGACGTTGTGGGACTTGATGTCCATGAGTGCGTAGATGCCGTTGTTGGTCTTGGCGTACCGGGAGAAAATGTACCGCACCTGATTGCTGTCCCGCAGCAGTGCATTCATCCGGTTTTGGAGCATGGAATTGCTGAGCACATTCTGCCGCATCGGTTTGTCGCCGGGGTTGAACACGCTGATGCCCTCTCCCAGGCGGCGGCTGAAGATATATGGCTTGGCGTATAGCATTCGGAACACGCGCCGCGGGCTCTTCAGCCGGTTCATGAGCGCCCAGTAGATCGAGGAGCAGATGGTGCACGGCTGCTCCTTGAACACCCAGTCGTATTCCTTGTCCGTGAACAGTTTCCACTTGAATTCATCGTTCAGAAACAGATCGTCGAAGAACTGACGACGGTAGTGCTTGGGAATCATCAGGATCGGGTGGTCATGGCTCGGGCAAGGTACTTCGATATAGTCGGCACCGCCGGGACCACTGCCGCCGACGGATGCGTCCGGCAGGGGAAGCTGGCAGGGATCGCCCGGCGGTTCGAGGGCGTCCTCCCCCTTGTCGGGTACCGTGTCCAGCAGCTGAATCACCTTGTCGTAAAGGGGCATGGGCTCACCGCGAACGTAGCGGCAGAGCTCCTGTCGATCCAGTCGCCATAACGTCTCGTAGCGAAGCCCCTCCTGTGTCTTGCTGTACTCCTCGAATTTCATCAGCAGATTGTTGAGGAAAGTGCTTTTGCCACAACCGGGCGGACCGTCGAAGATGTAGATCTTGTTCTGTTGGGCCCCCCTGCGCAAGGCGGCGACGTGATCCATGAAACGGTTGGCGAACAAACGGTCCGCGAAGAAGGGGTGGTCGGTTTCATCCACCAAAAGCTCGGAGCAGTCAAAGAGAACGAAATGGATCGACTCCGGGTCGTCGGGGTATTCGTCGTATCCCTCTCCGACGTAGGATGTGACCATATCGTGAAACACCTGGAACACGTTTCGGATGATGCTGCGGGGCCGCTCCAGGAGCAGCTGCAAAAATTGCTCGAAGGTGTAGGAGGGGTGCTGGTGGCGCTCTTTCAGGCTTTGGTCGAAGCGGTTCATGGCATCTTCGATCTGTTCGCCGAGCACCGTTTCAGGCTTGTCGGTTTCCGGAATCGTCGTGGGTTCTTCCATGCCTGGACCTCCGTAGGGTCTCCCCCCGTCAGTCATCTTGCAAACGGAGGTGGAATGATCGGTTCGGTTTCCCGTAGGCGGTCAGAGAACCCGCCGGGTCATTTTTCGCTTCTGCACGGTGTACACCACCCGCTCCCAACGGAACTTGGGCGTGACCTCCGCCTCCTCGGCATAGATCGAAGCCCTTTCGTCCACCTGCCCGGATTCGGCTCCCGGTGCGGGGACGGCCTCGGTCGTTTCCAGGTGAACGGCGGCTCCCCACAAAAATTCGATGCCGAGCAGGGTGTTGTGGATGTACTCTTTCACCAAAGGGCGTCCTTCGAAGACATGATTCAGGTACAGCTCGGGCTCCCTGCACTTATCCGACTCGATTTCGATTCGTGGCGGATGGTACAACTCCGCTTCCACCATGTGCCGATAGTCGAGGGCCTTTCGACTGCGGATGAAGTATTCCCAGACCCCTTTTTCCCGGTTCAGCCGCCGTCCGGCCACAAACAGCTGGTGATGGTCCACGAAATCCTGATCGAGAAAGGTTCGAACGAAAGTGAAGTCGCAAAAATTTTCGCGCACGGCAAAAATAAACGCCCTGCCGCCACCGGCCTTCGTGTCGTATTGCTGCCGCAGCCTGGTGTCCTGCAGCCGCTGGTAGGCATAGGAGAGCTTTCCCTTGTCCACCGTTTCCTCGATGGCGGCAAACAAGCGCATGCCCAGGGCATAGGGGTTCAACCCGATCCGGGAAAGGGAGGTCACCGCTGCGTTGACACGTGCGAAATCCACCTCGTGGCCCCGGATGCGGTCGTCGTCGAGAAAGAGAAGTTCGTGCCAAAAACTGGCCCACCCTTCATTCATGATTTTGGTACGGATCTGGGGTTGAAAGAACAAAGAGGTGTTGCGCACCACCTGAAGGACGGTTTTCATCCACCGGTTCTCCTCCAGACGGAGTTTGGGAGACCGCTCCAGGAGATGCTGCATCAGGTCGGTGCAGGGTGCCTGTTTTTGTTTAACGTGTTTTTCGTAAACCGAATGGAACTCCGGGAATTTTTTCTCCACATCGGAGAAAAATGCGTCTTCAGCGGAATGGGCCTGTTCCCTGCGGCAGGCGTTGTACCGCTCGATCTCTTTCACATAGTCTGCTACGGAAACCTTTTGGGTCTCCTGGAGGAAGACGTCGAAGTAAAAGTCGACCCGATTGGGTCTCCGGACGGAACGCCGATGCCCGCGGGAAAGCTCCCGGTGATATCCCACCAGGTTGTCGATGCCGCGGGCGAATTCGATGACGTAATCCACCCAACGGCCCTTTTCGGACCGAAGCCGTGCGATCACGCGTTTGTCGGAGAGGGCCTGGCCTGCGAAGTCGTCCTCCCAGGTGTTGCGGAAATACAGGTTGTTCTGAAAAAAATCGATGTGGGCCAGAACATGGTAGAAAATCATCACGTTCAGCCAGTCCGGATTGTTGTCGTTGTAGAAGGAGACGGCCGGCCGGGTGTTGATCACGGTTTCATAGGGGTTGTGCGGATACAGTTCGTACTTGCCGCGCTCTTGCAGCAGGCGCACGTCGTGGACCCAGTAATCGTATAAGGTCGGGATCATCTGCTTGGGGGAAAGCTCCAGCAGATCCCGGTTGGTGACGATGTACTCCAGCGTCTCGTCCTGGAAGCGGAGGCCGGCATCCCGGGCCCTCTCTTTGCAGCCCTCCATGATCCCCTTGGTGTGCTGGTCGATCAACTCCACGGCACCGCCTCCCTTTGCCGGATTCGGTTTAGACCCCATCTCAAAATTGTCTTTTCGCCCAATCTCGGCGTCGGATCCTCCTTGACCTTGTCGACGATCCCGGGTTTTACCCGGGGAACGAAAATCCTAATGTTGAGATAGGTTCTACACGATCAGCTTTTTGATCCCCTCGATGAGCCGCGGTTCGTCGGCGCTCTCGTCCAGGGCGTCCATCTGCAACAGGTCCGGCTTGTTCTCCAGCAGGCCCGAGGCCTCCAGGTATTTTTCGACTTCCGTCTTGCGCTCGGCAGCGTGCCGAATGACGGTGACGCCGACCCGGCTGGTGTAGCCGATCATTCGTTCGATTTCGGGCACGGTTTCCTTGCCTTCGGTGTCCCAGTCGTCCCCGTCGGTTCCGTGAAATACGTAGATGTTGTAATCGCGGTCGAGGCTTTCACGCTCCACGATCTCGTTGACGAGTTGGTAGGCCCTGGCCACCCGGGTGCCTCCGGCCACGGATGCGTTGTAGTAGGTGTTGAAGTCGGGCACCTCCTTGGCCTCGGTATCGTGAAGAATAAAGCGGGTTTCCACCTGACGGGCGTACTGGTACAGCAGCCAGCTGTAGATGAGGACGTGCTGGGCGACCACCAGTTCGGTGACCTTTCCGCTCATGGACCCCGAGTAGTCCCGCAGCAGAAAAATGACGGCCTGGGACTCGTAGTCCTTCTCCCGGGAAAGCACCCGGTACACCTTGTCGCCCGGTGCGATCAGCAGGCGGGTGGGATCGACGGCCTCCTCGGGGGAAACATTTCCCAGATGGATGTTGGTCTCGACGACCCGACGCAGAGTGGCCTTTTTGTCCAGCACCTGGCCCACACCCCGGTTCCGGTCGGTAAGATCATATGTGTAGCGGGTGAGAAACCGTTTCTTCCCCTTGTCTTTGAGGTTGGGCAGCTCGAATTTTTCGGTCAGAATCCGTCCCAGTTCGTAGGCGCTGGACTCCACATCGTGCTCCCCGCCTTCTCCCTGGCCGGGCCCGGCCCCCTGACCTTGTTCGGATTCGCGCACCGGCTGCTCGCCGACCACGTCGCCTTCCTCTCCCTCTCCGGAGCCGCCCTCACCTGGTTCCTCCCCTGCCAGCGGATAGCGGGTGTCGTGAATGAGCTTTTCCTCCACCGTGGTGGGAACCACCACCACCTTGTCCTTGCCGCCACGACCGGGTTTGATCATTCGTCCAACCCGGATCTTGCGCGGAAACCCGTCCTTTTCCCGCATCCGGTCCCGCTCGAGCAGCTCGTCGATGCCGCGCAGGCGGCTGGTGGGATCGGGCATCGGGCGGGGAAAATCCTGCAAATCCAGCAGGTCGTGATGGGCATAGGCTCCACGGGGCCCGGCCCCGGGCTCCGGCACACGGTGCACCTCTACGCCGGCCAGCTCACTCCGGAACCGCTCCTCCTGCTCCGGCGTCAACCCCTTGGCCTTGAGCTCCTCCAGTATGGCCATGTCTTTTTCGTTCATGGCGACCTCACCGTTTTCTTTCGAAAACCGTCAAAGACCCTCAAGTTCCGTAGGGGAGGGGTTCATCCCCTCCCGCATCGGCACCAACCCGATGCCTCGATGGCCTGTCCAGCCCCGTTCGGGCGGGGATCAACCCCGCCCCTACACATCAATGATGTCGCATCCTTGCCCTGAAACATTGCCTTTCCGTCATCGCCATAAATCAATCCCCTTGCCGCCACCGCCGATCCAGCAAGTTCCGTAGGGGAGGGGTTCATCCCCTCCCGCATCGGCGCCAAGCCGATGCCACGGTGGCCTGTCCACCTCCGCCCAGGCGGGGATCAACCCCGCCCCTACGAAAATCGGGATTCCGGATATCCATCAGCGCCAATTTTTGGCAATCGCTCTAAATCCTTGCAATCCGCGAAATCCGCGGCAGAAAAATTTCTTCCTCCCATCAATTCTCATCCTCCTGCGTGCAGAAATACTCGATGGTCTTCTGCGCGCAGGTGCGGCAGTAGCCCAGCTTGTTGAGCATGGTGTCGATCATCCGCTCGTAGAGCTTCTGGTTTTCCTCGTTGGTGCGGTTGGCCAACGCCCCGATGAGGCTGCCCGCACCGGCGATGTCGGATTTGAGGCGGACATCGGTCACGGCCTTGACCAGCTCCAGGTTGTCCATGAAATCGTACTCCGGATCCACGGAGATCTTCTGACCGTAGATTTTCCGTATGGAGGTTCGAAACGATTCGCGCTGCTCGGCGGTCTTCAGTCCCAAGCGCTCATCGACGCTGTTGACGTAGCGCTCGTCGATCTTGAGGGCCTTGAGCTCTCCGCTCTGGGGGTCCTTGTACTTCCACATTCGGTCGGGGCCGAGATTCTCCGCATCGATGCCGATGATCATGTTGACGTAGTTCATCACGTCCTTGCGTATGGCCAGCGGCTCATCCATGTAGGCGTTGAACATCTCCGTCATCACCCGCTCTCGGTACAGGCCCTTTGCGGTCTTGATGTCCTCCAGATACTTGGCCCGGTCGTTGGCGTCGATCACATAGTCCAGCACGATCCGCTCCAGGGATCGAAACACGTCGTAGGCAAACATGCACTCGCCCTCGTTGGTCTCGGAGCTCTCGATCAGCAGCTGTACGGCACGGCCGAGATTCCGCTGGCCGAGGCCTTTTTGTCCGAATCGCTGGATGATGTCCGGGTTCTGGTTGAGGGTGTCGATCACCTCCGCAAGGGTTTTGATGCTCTTTTCTCCGGCCACTTCTCCGGCGGCCAGTTTCATGGTCTCCACCGGTGTGAGCTTTTCCGACCGGGGGAGCCGTGAGAGCACCGTCGCCACGGATGCCGCATAGTTGAGGTTCGGATCCTGGTGAAGGGTCTGGCGGGTAAGGGTGGTGCGCGCCTCGCTGCCGATTGCGTATGCGGTTAGCTCTTTCTGCAACTTGTAGTTCGTGTTGTGGGACACATAGCAGATCCGGCATCTGTCGACGATGGGCGCCTCCTCCTTTTCCGACAGAAACCGGTCGAACTCCATGTTGTTGCTGGTGGCGATGATCAGGGTGTCGATGGGCCATTTGAAGCCGTCGATCTCGATGGTCCGGTTCTGAATCACCCCCAGGTAGACCTGTACCAAGTCCTTTTTGTTCTTGAATATTTCGTCGCTGAAGTGGATGCCGCCTCCGGCAACCCGCGCCAGGGCGCCCCTGCGGAGATCGAACCGGTATGGATTGTTCGTGTCGCTGATGTGCAGGAGCCGTTGAATCGACTCCTCGCCGAGGAGGTCCACCGCCGAGGAGGTGATTTTGTCCTTGGCCGGATATTTGCCGGTGAGGGTCCCAAGGCTTTCACTCATGGGAACCGGGAACACCTCGACAAAATCGAGCATGTCTTCGATCCGCCCTCCTGTGTGCTCGCGCAGGTCGTTCCAGATGAACTCGGTACAGGCTCCGAGCGGGCGGTGGTCGTCCCAGAGCCGGTCTATCGCTTCTTCCGTAAAGCCGGCTTCCGCGGCGAGATACTCCCGGTTTGCCTCGGCGGTTTCGAACAGGTTCATGGCCAACACCATGGGATCCTCGTAGGTCTGGGATTCGATGGTGGTAATGCGCCCGTACTTGCCCAGCCGATCCATGTGGACGAATCGGAAGGTGAACTTGCGGTTGTTCCCCTGCGTGATGAATTCCCGATATCGACTGCAGAGAAATTCGACGAAAAAGGTCTTTCCGTTGCCGGGTTCGCCCACCAGGACATAGGCCATCTCCGCGGAGGTGCCGCCTTCCGCGGCATCCTTGACAAAGGAGACGAAGCTGTTGATCTCGTCGTACATACCGATGACTGGCCTCTTTCCCTTTCGGAAGATGCTGAAATCGTAGGTGGATTTACCTTTGACCACCACCTTGTTGATATCACTTTCCAAAATCATCCGGGCGACGCCTTGAAACGCGTTCTCGAAGCGGCGGTTTCCGGCCTTCACTTCCTGCAAATGTCGAACGAATCCGCTGTCTGCTGAATTAGCCATGATTCACCCCCAGAGAAGTGGTTGAAACGAGTCACCGATGGTTCCCGCCCGGCGAGGCAAGAGAGACAGAATGGGCGTCGGTAGGAGAGTGGGTCTGAAGGCGAAGGAGAAGCCCGGAATCGGGCAGATGCTGAGGTCCAGGATCGGAATCTGGGTCGCCCGACGAATGCTTACGAACCTATGTTATAATACGCCTTTCGGGGCGGCTTTGCAACGAGAACCGGCTTTCGGGACCTGCGATTTGCACCTTGACCGAAGCCGGAAGGTTTCATATGAAAACCCTGGTTTGTGCAAGGACCCTTTTCCCGGAAGGATGGCTTTGATGAACGACCCAGTGCTGGACATCATCGCACAGGGAGCATGGAACGGAGGAACGGTGGTCGACAACTCGGCCTTCACCGGACGGGGTATGCAGTTCAAACACGGCATTCCCGTCACTCACGAAACCATCGAGGAACGCATGGGGGTGCGCACCCGCATGGCGGCGCCCGAGGACGAGCGCATCGGCTGCATTGCTCTGGAAGACCTGATGCGCTCGGCCGAGATCGATCCGGGGAGGATCAAGCTGATGATCGGCGCCACCAACGTGGGTGAGGATAAAATCGACCCCGGTCCGCTGGTCCGATACCCCCTGCAGCGGTTGCATGGTCTTGCTCCCGATCGGATCGCGATGGACCTGTACGCCGGTTGCCCTGGATACAACGTGGCTGTGGAGCTGGTTTTCATGCTGTCCCTGACCGGATTTCTCCAGGAAGGCGATCTATCGATCATCGTTGGCGCGGAAAATCTGCATCGTGCAAAGGCGTTTCTGGGCACGGCCAGCATCCTTTTCGGCGACGACGCGATGGCCACAGCCCTGCGCACCGGAGGGTCCGCCTCATCTACGGGAACGGCCTCCGCTTCCGAGCCCTTCGTGACAAAACCGCCGTCGGATCCGGACGTAGCCGGCCACGTGGCGGAGGCGGTCCTGAAGGCAACCGGCGGAGAGGCCTTTGACGGCATTATCGTGGACAATCAGCTGGGTCGTCTCGTGCACCGGATCCCGGCCATCGCGGCACGGATCCAGCATCAGGTGGTAGAGCGCAAGCATCCGGATGCGATTCGGGATGGGGTTTTCGAAAAATTTCGGGATGCGCTGGATTTCTACGACCGCAATGTCGACGGATTCGCTTTCGACGTCATGACCCTGGACGCGGACCCTCGCACGGTGGAGTCGGTGGCCGGGGCCTATGTCGACTCCGGCAAATACGAGATCGTGGTATCGGTTTTCCTGGCAAACGATGCGTCCGCCCGCATCGTCGTGCACAAAAGCCGTGGCGCCGAGTTCCAGCCGCCCGCCTGCGGGGTGGTGGACACGGCCACGGTCACCCACGGTTGCTTCGGGGACTTCATTCAAGCGGTGGAAACCGCTGACGGCATCTTCGGGAGTATGGACGGGAAAGGCGTCTTCCAGTACGCCACGCGGGGTGCGAGGCGGCATCTGTGGCGTCTGCTGCAGCGCAATCGCCTGGGAATGGAGGACATCGATCTGCTCGTGGAGCACCAGGCCAATTTCGCCATGCTGCCGCTGACGCTGGAGCAAGTGCTGGGGGACCCGGCAAACGAGGACCGCACAACGGCGGCGGATTATCTGGCCGACCGGATGGTCACCAACATTCACAACCGCGGCAACTGCTCGGTGGTCTGCATGCAGCGGCTGTTCTACGACCTGCAGCGGGGAGCACTGCAGCCCGACCGCATCCAGGGCTACGAAATCAACCGCAACGTCCAGGCCCTGCGCAACGCACGCCGGGTCCTCTTCGACAGCGTCGGCTCCGGGATGACCCGAAGCTCCTTTGTGTACTTGCACACCTGATCGACCGGCCTTAGGGGCTGTTTCTACATTCGGATTTTGGTTCAAGGTCAAGGAGGATTCGAGTTTTCAGCCGCAGAAATACTGCCGTATTTCGAGGACTGGAAACGAGGACCCGACGCCGAGATTGGGCCAAAAGACAATTTAGAAACAGCCCCTAGTTTTCCGGCCGGGCCACCAGGTGCATCTGCACCGTCACGTCATCGTAGACCAGATGCATACCCAGATACCGGAAAAATTTTCCCGAACCGTAGATTGCACCCCAGCGGGTTCGGTCGAAGTCGAAATGGGCTTCCGCCGAGATCTCATCATCTGGCAGTCGCGAAACGGTGGCCGGAAACCGCAGATCCGCTCCGGTTCCTCGAAGGTTGAGACGGCCGCTGATTTCACAGTTGGTGCTGCCCGGATCCGCCTTCGGATCGAAACGCATGGACCGAAGGGTGAACACCGCCTCCGGATGTTCGTGGACGAAGAAAAAATCATCCGACATGAGATGCTCGATGAGAACCCGGCGCAGAGATGGGTCCTCGACGTCTTCGTTGGTCATGGAGGTCAGGTCTACGGTGAAAACCCCCCTGAATCCGGTTTTTCCCTGGGGTGAAATCGAACCGGACCGGATCCGCAGCGTTCCGGTGTGCGCCCCGTTGGCGTTTCGGCCGATCCATCGAAGCCAGCATCGATCCGTGTCCAGGGTGTAGGCCGACCGGTCGATGCGAAACTGATCGGATGACTCCAGGGGGCAGTCCAACGCACTGCCCTCCATCTCGAACCCGGCCTCCTGCCATCCGCAGATTCCCCCCTCCAGTGTGAACACATTTTGGTACCCGTCGCGGACCAGCTTCTCGGCGGCTGCAGCCGCCTCGAACGATTCCCAGCAGTCGCCGTAGACAACGATGGGATGGCCACGATCCGGCACCAGGTTTCGAATTTCCTCTAGGAAGACGACTTCGAAAACGCACAAGTTCAGGGCTTCGGGCAGGTGGCGGCGTTCGTACTGTTCGGGCGGCAGGGTGTCTACCAGGAGCATCTCACGGCTTTCCTCCATCCAGCGGTCCAACTCCTGGGGCGGAAGAGATTGGTAACGTTTCTTCTTGCGAGCCATGGTCGGTCTCCTTTCACACGATGCCCTCTCTGTACAATGCATCGATCCGGTCCTCCGGGTAACCGAGCTCGCGCAACACGGCGCGGGTGTCGGCCCCGAAGGCCGGCGGTGGCGTCCTCACCGATCCGGGAGTGCGGTCGAGCTTGACCGGCACCCCAAGGGTGGTCAGGGGTGCGCCGTCGGCTCCCTCCAGGTCCACCACCATCTCCCTTTTGCGAAACAGCGAATCCTCGGCCAGCTCGTCCATGGTTTGCACACCGCAGACACAGGCGTCCATGTCGGCGAACTTCTCCTCCCACTCGGTCAGCGACCGGGTTCGAAACAGGTCGCGAAACCGCTTCACGATCTCCGCGCGCCGGTCCTCGTCGTATTGATGGTCGGCCAACTCCTCGAGGCCGAGCCCCTGGCAAAGTCTGCGCCAGAACCGGTCCTCCAACGCCCCCACGGCCAGAAACCGGCCGTCCGCCGTCTCGTAGACGTTGTAGCAGGCGTATTCGTGGCTGAGCATCCAGGCCCCGCGCCGCAGTGCGCCGTCCCGTCGCTGCCGAAACCACCACGCAAGGGGCAGCAGAGCGGCCGAACCGTCGGTCATGGAAACGTCGATGTACTGCCCCCGGCCCGTGCGCTGCCGGGCAAACAGGGACAGAAGGATGCCGACGGCCGCCTGAAGCCCGCCGCCGGCCATGTCCGCAATCTGGATTCCGGGTATGGCGGGCGGGCGATCCGGATATCCGATGAGATCCAGCACCCCGGACCGGGCCAGAAAATTGAGATCATGGCCGGCGGTTTTCCGCCACGGACCGGTCTGCCCATAGCCGGAAATCGAACAGTACACCACCGCCGGGTTGCGCTCCCGAACCGCCTCATACCCGATCCCCAATCGCTCCGCCACGCCGGGACGGAACCCCTCGATCACGACATCGGACCGCTCGGCCAGTCGAAAGAAGATGTCCCGCCCGACATCGGACTTGAGATTGAGGGACATATGCTCCTTGTTGCGGTTGACCGTGTCGAAGTACAGACCGTCGGCCTGGAACCGGCGCCCTTCGATGGCGATGACACGCGCTCCGTGGTCTGCCAGAATCATGGAGCAATAAGGGCCGGGGAGCATGCGCGAAAGGTCCAGAACGAGGATGCCGTCCAACGCGCCCGGGATGTGCACCGGCATTCCGCCCTCAGAAGTGGGTTCCGGTTCTTGCATGCCGCGGTTTCCCTCCGATGGATCGGTTCTTGCCAAGGGTTTCTCAATTACGATACTAAAGCGCACGATCGCTGGCAACCGTAACCATGGCAACGGGGGCGATGTTGCATCTGTACGCCGCTGCAGACATTCACGGAAGACGAAACCGGCTCGACCGCCTGTGCCGTGCGGTTGCCGACTGCAGGCCCGACGTGGTGGTGCTGGCCGGAGACGTCACCGGCTGGCTGGCACCGAAGAGGACGCGAGACCGTCTTGCCGGCCTGCCGGTTCCGGTCCTCACCGTTTTCGGCAACGCCGATCCTCCGTGGGCAAGGCGGGTCCTGTCCAACACTCCCGGCATCGTTCCGATGGATTTGCGGGAGGCATCGGTTTGCGGCGAGCATATCGTCGGGGTGAGCGGAACCGTGCCGTTGCCGTTTGCCACACGAATCCGCTGGATCGGAGAGGGCCGGGCGATGGAAAAGCTGAGCGCGCTGGTTCGCCCGAAGACCATTTTGGTGGCACACCCCCCTCCCCGGGGGGTGGTGGACAGGGTTCTGGGCAGATGGCACGCCGGCTGCGGATCCATAGCCAAAGTCGTGCGAACCACGCTGCCATCGCTGATGTTGTGCGGGCATATTCACGAAGCGGGCGGAATCGGCCGGATCGGTTCGACGCAGGTGGTCAATTGCACCTTGGGAAACGGCGGTGCGGGCGCCTTGATCACCTTTGAGAAGGGCAGAGTCCTCTCGGTGGATTGGTTGGAGTGATGCCCATGAGCGAAACGGTCGTCATGCTGGACCTGGACGGCACCCTCATCGACACATCACGCCTGTACTTTGAGGGGGTTCCTCCCATTGTGCGGCGGCACCTCGGTCGCAGTGTGTCCAGACGGGAACTGCTGCCGCTGTGGGGAAGGTTCGCCCGCGAATTTTTCGCCTATTTTGCCCGGCAGACAGAATGCCGGGATCCGGCGGTTGTGGATCGGATGTATGCAGAGTTTACCCGCTTCTATCTTCAACACCACAACACGCTCTCCCGCCCCTACGCCGGTGTGGAGGAACAGCGTCCCCGGATCCGACGGCACGCCCTGGCGCTGGGTGTGGTGACCACCCGGCCATCGGACCGGTCGGCTCCGGTCATGGAGATGGGCTGGTCGCAGGAAGTGGACTTTTTTATCTGGGGAGACCAAGTGAAGCGATCCAAGCCGTTTCCCGACGGCATCGACCTGGCCATGGAACGATACGGCGGGACACCGGGGGCCAGAGGCATCTATGTCGGAGACAACGTCCACGACATGGCCGCCGCCAAAGCCAGCCGCTATCCGGTGCTTGCCGTGGCCGCCCTATGGGGAACCTTCCGTGGGAAAGAACTGATGGATTGCCGACCGGACCGGGCCTTTTCTTCTTTTTCGGATTTCGCCCGATGGGTCGTGACGCAACAGGAATAAAGAGGAAAGGACGATGCAATGTCGCTGCTGGAAGCGATGGAGAACTCCCTCAGGGATTTGACGGATTTTCGAAGGCAGCTCCACCGGGATCCGGAGTTGAGCGGCGCGGAAGGAGCCACTGCTGCAATGGTGCTGGAACGGGTTTCCGCATGCCGCCCGGCCCACATCCTCCGGAAACTGGGCGGGCACGGGACGGCTTTCGTGTTCGACGGTGAAGGGCCCGGTCCGACGGTGATGCTCCGATGCGAATTGGATGCGGTTCCGGTGCAGGAGCATAGCAGGGCGCCGCACAGTTCCCGCAAGGAGGGTGTGGCCCATGCCTGCGGCCATGACGGCCATATGGCCATTATGGTGGGAATCGCCGAGCTGCTGGCGGCAAAACGGCCGGCCCGCGGGAAGGTGGTCCTGCTGTTCCAACCGGCCGAGGAAACCGCCGAGGGAGCGGCTGCCGTGGCGGCGGAACCCCGGTTTGGCCGTCTTCACCTGGACTGGGTTTTCGCCCTGCACAATCACCCCGGATTCCCGGAGGGATCGATTCTCATCCGCAACGGTGTTTTTTACTGCGCTTCACGCGGATTGACCGCCCGGCTCGTCGGGACCACATCCCACGCCTCCGAGCCCGAAAAGGGTAAGAACCCTGCACTCGCGCTGGCGCGGTTAATCCAACGTTTGGACCGGCTGCCGGCCGAAGCGGCCCTTCCCGGAAGAATCGTTTTGGCAACCATCGTTCACGCTCGCCTCGGATTTCCCGGGTTCGGGGTCTCTGCCGGAGACGCCGAAATCATGGCAACGCTCCGGGCGGACACCGAGGAGGGAATGGATGCCTTGGCCGAGGCGGCCGCAGCGGCTGTGGGCGACGAGGCGGCCAAAGACGCACTGGAGTGGGAGACCCTCTGGAGCGACCTCTTTCCAGCCACGAGAAACGATCCCGACGCCTGCCGTTTGCTCGAGAGGGCAGCAGCCGCGGCCGCGCTTCCCGTGATTCGGCTGAAAGAGCCCTTCCGCGCCTCGGAAGACTTCGGGGTGTTTACGGCCTCCACCCGGGGTGCGGCTTTTGGTTTCGGTTCTGGAGTCGGACAACCGGCGCTGCACACGG
>JAJDOA010000149.1 GCA_022340405.1 Desulfobacteraceae bacterium
TTTTTCCTGCAAAACATGGAAAATTCCGTCTGCTCGCCGGGTGTTCGCCCGCTGCTCACTCATCGGCCCCCTTCGTAATGCCAATGATACAATTCAATAAAAACAAATAATAACAAATAGTTAAATTTAAAATCTCCGCCACCCTCCGATGAGCATACCGTCTCGGAAACGGATGCACCGAAAGCCGCAGGATTGGCTCGATTTTTGCTGTAGCTTTCACCGAGCCGCAAAATATGTCATATACCACAAATATACTTTCCAGCACGAGAGGCGGTTCATGGGGGAGCGGGCCTGGAACAGGAAACGAGAGGATCGGATATCTTTGGATCCGGGGGTCGCCGAGAAGGAAACGGTGCGCATCGTAGCCCATTTCCTTACGGCAGAGGAGCTGCACTCCTTCGAGCAGGCCGTCCTCGACGTGCACCGGCTTTTTCACGGAAGCTATCCCGGGTTCCGTGCATCCAACACAAGCTACCATGATTGGGTACATACGCTGTATGTGGTGCTGGCCACCGCACGGCTCATTCACGGCTGCATGCTCAACGGCCATCTTTTTTTGTCCCGGCACGCGCTTTTGGCCATGCTTGCGGCGCTCTTCCACGATACGGGCTTGATACAGGAGGAGTCGGATGCGAAGGGCACGGGCGCGAAGCACACCGTCGGCCACGAGGAGAGAAGCATCTCCGTCCTGGATTCATACCTTTCCCAACGCGGCTATTCCGCTCCGGAAATCGATATCGGAGATCTGTTCATACGATGCACGATTTTGAACGTATCCCCCCGAACGCTCTCTTTTTCATCGGAATCGCTGCGCCAACTCGGATACATTGTCGGTTCCGCGGATCTTTTGGCCCAGATGGCCGATCGACTGTACCTGGAAAAGCTGCTTTTGCTCTACGAAGAATTCGAGGAGGCGGGGCTGCCGGCATATGAATCGGCACTGGATTTGCTGCAAAAGACAAGCCATTTCTACGAGAATGTTGCCAAAAAGCGACTGCGGGAGGAATTCGAAGGAATCGGTGGCAACATGCGGCCGCACTTTCGTCAATGGCATGACCTGGACCGGGACTGTTATTCGGAAGCCATCGAAAAAAACATTTTATATTTGAAAAAGGTTCACGCGATGTGCAGGGAGTCTTTCACCTGCTTTTTGAAACATTTAAAACGGGGAGGGATTTCCCAAAAAATCCTTTCCACCGCTTCAAGGGAACAATAGGCTCTTCTCACCCAGCCTTCCAGCTGGAAGCTGGAGGTCGAGGGAGACAGGATGCCCGGGACAAAACGGTTATCGAGAAAGGACCTACGAATGAAGGTAATTGCTCAACGGAACCTCAAAAACCGTGTGCAATTCCAGTGCCCGTTCTGCAACCGGATATGGGAAAGGGACCTGGACCATGTCGAAGGGACTGCACCCGACAAAAGCCTGCGGTGTCGGTGCTCGTGCAAGGAGAACTTCTCTCTCCTCCCCGATCGGCGGAGGCATTTTCGGAAGGAAGTCCAGTTGAGCGGCGCGTACATCCACGACCGGATACAGACCCGGGGGCTCATTCATTTCAAGGACATTTCCCTTTCCGGTGCCCGTTTCGAGGTGAACGCACAGCGCTCCATGCAGGTCGGCGATCCCCTGTTGCTCCGTTTCAGCCTGGACGATCCCGACCGGAGTTTCGTGCAAAAGGATAGCGTGATTCGAAGCATAAGGGGAAATATCGTCTGCGTGGAGTTTTTGACCACGTCCGACGACAGCGACGCACTGTCCCAGTATTTCGCGGAGACGGAGAGCGCAGAATAGCTGATCCAGACTTCTACGGTGTCTGTATGCGGCCATACAGCGTGTAGGCATGGCACAGCCCCGCCGCCAGAGCCCCTGCTGCAACCGGGGTCATGACCCAGCCCAGCCCGATACGCCCGAGGGTCGACAGGTGAACCGTCCGTAAGTCGCCGACCAGTCCCACACCGACCACCGCCCCCACCACGGCCTGAGAGGAGGAGACGGGAACGCCCACCTGCGTAAAAACATGCAGCGTGGCCGCCTCGGCGAAAACCACGATGAACGCGGAGAAAGGATCCAGGGGAACGATCCCCTTGCCGACGGTCGTCATCACTTTTCGGCTGTAGGTGAGCACACCCAGCGCGATGCTCATCCCTCCGATCCACGAAGCCGCCGTCGGTGTGAGCAGGGCGGCACTCACATACACGCCGGTGACGTTGGCGACATTGTTGGCGCCCAGGGAGTAAGAGCCGTAGGAGCCGGCCGTCAAGATACCGACAAAGTAAAGGAAATTGCGGCGCGTGATGCTGCGCACGGTTCGGTTCAATACCCTTTCAATAATCCTGTAGAGGAGGTAGCTGAACACCGCACCGGCCACCGGAGTAAACACCCAGCAGGCGACGACCTTGTAGAGAGGGGAGAGGTCGGCTGTTCCCGAAAGGAGGCCCACGCCCACAATGGCGCCCACCACGGCCTGGGAAGCGGAAGCGGGGATGGCCAGGACCGTGAGGGTGGCAATGGTCAAACCGGCGGCCAGGGCACAGAAAAACGCCCCCATGGAAGAAATGCGGGACAACGCATCCAGGGTCGTCATGCATTTGGGCCCCTCCGCCATCGCACCGACGACCACGAAAGCCGCTGTCAGCCCGATTGCGGTCCGGTAGCGGACCGTTCCCGTGGCGACGCCGGTACCGAAAATATTGGCGGAATCGTTGGCGCCCAGGCTCCAGCCGAAAAAAAGGCCGCTGAGGAGTTTCCACATGTCGGGACCGGCCTATCGCATGCTCACATGCATGATGTGCAAATCGTCGCTCGCATCCTCAACGATGTCGCTGATGGAAGTCAAACCCGTCACAAAATCCGACAGGGCCTTCCCTTCCCAGAAGCCCTCCACTGGGAGGCTCCGCAATTTTCTCCGAATCTCTAACTTGAGGTCGTCGATCTTTTTTTCGTAGATGCGGACCGCCAGGGTTTTCTCGCGCAAGCGATCTCCACGGAGCATGGCAAGGAAGGAAATGAGCAGCATTTCACTGATACGAACGTTGTAAAAGGCTATCCGAAGGCAATGGTCGCGGATGGACGAGGGCAACTTCATCTCCAGGTAGCAGTAGGCCGTTTCTTCGATGGCATCGAAGACGCGGTCCACGTTCTCGGCAAACCGGCAGAGATTGGGGCGCAGATAAGGGAGAAACGCCCCCTCGTAGACGGCCGCGATGATCTGCCGGCGAATCGCGTCCGCTTCCCTTTCCAGCCGGAGCACATGGTGAATCCGCCGGAGGTCCCCCCCCTCCATGCCGATCCGCATTTCCTCGCAGGCCACTTCCAGCAGTCGGATGTGCTCCGTGATACGCTCGATGACGACCTGCTCTTTCCTGCCCTTGGAAAAAAGCTTATCGAGTAGCATGATCCCCTCTCGCACGCGCGATCAGCGCCGCGCTCATCAGGTCGATGAAGGACACCACGCCGACCGGTCCGCCGTTTCCGCAGACAAATATCCGAGCGACGCTGTTGTCGACCATGATTTGGGCCGCCTCGTGCATGGTGGCATTCTCGTCGGTGCACAACATCGGTGTTGTGGCGATGTCGCCCACCTTCGCCTCGGCCGGATCGATGCCCTTGCTCATCACCTTAACGACGATGTCCCGAGCGGTGATCACCCCGTATTCGGCCTTTTCTTTGGAAATGCAGACCGCAAGGGAGCGGATCCGGTAATCCACCATCTGTTCGATAGCCTCGTACACACTGCTGTGTGCATCCACGAATTTGAGGTTGGTGGTCATGAACTCGGTGAGTTTCACCATCGGCCTCCTTCGGTTGCAGGATGGAAAGTGATATCGGAGCGGCCCGGCGAAACGACAGGCCGCTTCCGTCACCGGTGCCTCGGACTGGAATCCGGACAACCGAAGTGTAGCACCAACGATGATTCTTTCCAATTGTCAAAACATTGAAATTCCTCCGGCCCAAGACTATACTGGCCCTGTTCAGGAGGCACTTCATCCGTCGCAAGCATCGCCGCGGGGGCACACCGCAACCCTCACTGTTCACATCCGCCGCTCCCCGGACCCCGACCTGCGGGCGATATCGGGACCGTAGGCCTTGACGGTCTCGCAACCATAACCCCGTTTCCGTTTCCAGGCGCTCAGTCTGGGTGGTCCTGCCAGGAGGAACACGTATGAAAACCCCACCGAACGGCGGCATGGAAGCCTTCCACCATCTGGGCGACTGCCTCGACCGTCTGCCCGCCCTCCCCCCCTTCGTCGAGGGGGTGCGCCGCGCACCCAAGCGCCAACTCAATCTTTCCCGGGCGGACCGCGTTCTGGCCGTAGCCAATGCACTGCGATATATACCGGATCGCTGGCAGGAACGCCTGATCCCCGAATTCGTGGACGAGCTTTTGTCCCGCGGCCGAATCTACGGATACCGTTTCCGACCGCCGGGAGCCATTCGCGGCGGAGCGCTGGATGACTATCCCGGCCGCTGTACGGAGGGCAAGGCCTTCCAGGTGATGATCGACAACAATCTGAATTTCGAGGTGGCGCTGTACCCATACGAGTTGGTCACATACGGAGAAACGGGACAGGTCTGCCAGAATTGGATGCAGTACCGCCTGCTCCGCGCCTATCTCTCCCGCTTGAGCCGCGAGCAAACCCTGGTGGTGGCCTCTGGCCATCCGCTGGGGCTGTTTCCCTCGTCTCCGGAGGCTCCCCGGGTCATTCTTACCAATGCCCTGATGGTGGGGATGTACGACGACGAGGAGAACTGGCGGCGGGCGGCAGCGCTGGGGGTCGCCAACTACGGTCAGATGACCGCGGGCGGGTGGATGTACATTGGGCCCCAGGGCATCGTTCACGGAACGTACAACACGCTTCTCAACGCCGGACGCATTCGGTTCAACCTGGACCACGACCGGGATCTCGCCGGTGTTCTGTTCGTCTCCTCGGGACTGGGGGGAATGAGCGGAGCCCAGCCCAAGGCCGTGGAAATCGCCGGAGGCGTCGGCATTGTCGCAGAAGTGGACCCCTCCCGCATCCAGACCCGCCACGAACAGGGGTGGGTAGGCGAGGTAACCGACGATCCCCGAAGGGCTTTCCAGCTGGCTGAAGAGGCACTGGCGGAGCGCATTCCTCGCTCCATCGCATTTTTCGGTAATATCGTGGACTTGTTGACGTTTGCCGTTGAGGAAGAGGTCCCGATCCACTTGCTTTCGGATCAGACATCCTGCCACGCCGCATACAGCGGCGGCTACTGTCCCCAGGGCATGACCTTCGAGGAGCGCACCGAAATGTTGCAGACCGACCCGGAGCGGTTCCGGAGCCGGGTGGACCGTTCCCTGCGGCTGCACTTCGAGCGGATTCGAACCCTCGTGGAGCGAGGCGCCTACTTTTTCGACTACGGCAACGCCTTTCTCAAGGCGGTGTACGACGCAGGGGTGACGGAAGTCTGTAAAAACGGCATAAATCCCAACGGGGGCTTCATCTTCCCCTCCTATGTGGAAGATATCATGGGACCGCTGCTCTTTGACTACGGCTACGGTCCCTTCCGATGGGTCTGCTTGAGCGGAAAGGCCGAAGACTTGCGCAAAACCGACCAGGCGGCCATGGAATGCATCGACCCGGAGCGCGGCTTTCAGGACCGGGACAACTGGGTTTGGATCCGCGATGCCGGAAAGCATCATCTGGTGGTGGGCACCCAGGCCCGGATTCTCTACCAGGACGCTGAAGGGAGAGAGCGGATTGCACGGAAATTCAACGAGATGGTGCGAAACGGCGACATCGGACCGGTCATGCTCGGCCGGGACCACCACGACACCGGCGGCACCGATTCTCCGTTCCGCGAAACGGCCAACATTCGGGACGGCAGCAATATCATGGCCGAGATGGCCGTGCACTGTTTCGCCGGAAACGCAGCCCGGGGCATGAGCCTGGTGGCCCTGCACAACGGCGGGGGGGTCGGAATCGGAAAGGCCATCAACGGCGGATTCGGACTGGTTCTAGACGGCAGCGAGCGCGTGGATCGCATCATCGCCCGGGCAATCCCCTGGGATGTCATGATCGGAGTCGCGCGACGCGCGTGGGCGGGCAACGAGGCGGCCGTCGAAACCTGCCGGCGACGACACCGGGATGGCAGCGGGAGAGAGCAGGTCACCCTGCCTTTCTCCTGCCGGGAAGACCGGATTGCCGAGGCTTTGGAGGAAGCGGAGGCCGGCGGGCAAGGGAGGAAGGGATGAGCGACGGGATGGTCATAAAAAACGCCTCGGAGCTGGTCACCTGCAGCGGATTCTCCGCCAGGCGGGGTGCGGAGATGTCCGAGCTGGGCATCATCAAAGACGCCTCGGTGATCATTTCCGACGGAGTCATTCGAACAGTGGGGCCGACAGAGGCCATTCTTTCCCCGTCGGAGGAAAAACGCCTGCGGGATGAGGGAACCGTCTTCGTGGAGGCCGAAGGCAAAGCGGTGCTGCCCGGCTTTGTCGATGCCCATACCCACCTGGTTTTCGGTGGGTACCGCGAGAAGGAGTATGCCTGGCGACTGCAGGGCACCGACTACATGGAGATCATGCGTCGAGGTGGAGGGATCGCTTCCACGGTGGCCGACACCCGGGGGGCGAGCTTCGAGCAGTTGTACGAAAGCGGCATGCGCCGGTTGGATTCCATGCTGCAGTTCGGCGTGACCACTGTGGAGGCCAAGAGCGGGTACGGTCTGGATCATGACACCGAAATCCGCCAACTCGCCGTGTCCCGGGAACTGGACCGAAAACACCCCGTGGACGTGGTATCCACCTTTCTAGGACCCCACGCCGTGCCGCCGGAATATGCCGGTGATGCGGACGGGTTTTTGGCGTTTCTCACCGATCGGGTTCTGCCCGAGGTCGCCGAACAGGGGTTGGCGGAATTCTGTGACGTCTTCTGCGAAAAGGATGTCTTCGACCTTGCCCAGTCCCGCCGCTGGTTGGAAAAAGCCTCCGCAATGGGGCTCAAACCGAAGCTGCATGCCGACGAAATTGTGCCTATGGGCGGTACGGAACTGGCCGCCTCGGTGGGGGCCGTATCCGCCGACCACCTGCTGCAGGCGTCCGATGCGGGCATCACGGCCATAGCCGAAAAGGGGGTCGTAGCCGTGTTGCTGCCCATAACGGCCTTTGGTCTGCGCAAGCCCTACGCGCGGGCGAGGGAAATGATCGATCGCGGTTGTGCGGTGGCTTTGGCCACGGATTTCAACCCGGGCAGTTGCTTTTCCGAGTCCATCCCTCTGGTCATGGCGCTGGCTTGCCTCTCCATGCAAATGACACCGGAAGAAGCCGTCTGTGCCATGACCCTCAACGGCGCGGCAGCCCTGGATCGCGCCCACCGCGTGGGAAGCATCGATCCCGGGAAGCAGGCGGACTTGATCATTCTGGAATTTCCCAGCTACCGTTTCATCCCCTATCATATCGGGGTGAATACGGTGGAAAAGGTGGTAAAGCGGGGAGCGGTGGTCTACGATCGAAGCTGCTCTGCGATTTCTGGCGGGTAACAAACGACCGGCGGGAATGGAAGTGGACATGGACAGCATCTGCGACATGCCGTCCAGTGCCGAGACATCCGCGGGTCTTCGCATCGGGCAGGTACGCCGTATGCTGCAGGCGGTCACCTGCAGATTTCGACCTGTGTATCTCCATCTGGCAGAGGCGGCCCCTCCGGAAAATGAGGACGGTCGGATCCGGACGGGAAAGGCTTTAGGGGCTGTTTCTACATTCGCATTTTGGTTCAAGGACAAGGAGGATTCGAGTTTTCAGCCGCAGAAATACTGCCGTATTTCGAGGACTGGAAACGAGGACCCGACGCCGAGATGGGGCCAAAAGACATTTTAGAAACAGCCCCTAGCCTGCCTGGCCGCCGATTTCATCGAAGCGCACTCTACACGCACCGAGGACCGGAACCCCGACAGCGCTTGACAGCCGCCGCTGCCGCCTGTCATAGATCGAACTGAAAAGCTATAGGGACACGATTTGCCGGGGCGGTCATGGCCGCCGCTGGTTACCGAAGAACGGAATAGCCGCGAGAAAAGGTTTATGAAAACCGTCGTATGCGCCATCGATTTTTCACGGTACACCGACGCCGTCCTCCAGGCCGGAGCCCATATCGCGAATGCCTTCGGCGGGAAACTGATTCTCTTCCATTCCGTTCCCTTTCCTGCCGAGCCGATATCCGAGATCGACGGGGGCATCCGCTCCCGCATGGGCAATCGCAGGGCAACGGAAGCGAGGGCACGGATCGAGGAACGCATACGGGGCGCTTTGGCCCCATACGAAATCGTCATCGGCTCGGGCGACCCAGTGGAAGCGCTCGCCGTAATTAGCGAGGAACGAGACGCCGACTTGATTGTGGCGGCCAGCCATCGATTGTCCGGAATTCAGCGGCTTCTGCTCGGCACCATCGTGGAACGCACGGCAAGAAGCATCCCCACACCGTTGTGGGTGGAACGGAGCCAAAAGGGCAGAAGTCCTGAGACGGGGTTCCGCCGCATCGTCACCGGCTGCTCGCTGGACCCATCAGGAGAAGCCGTGGTTCGATTTGCGCTTCGAATGGCCCGCAAACTCCGTGCAGAGCTGCATCTTGTGCACGCTGCCGAATCACCGTTTAACGAAGAGGTGATCGACCCCATGAACGGGCCCTACACCCAGGTGCAGGATGAACTGCAGCGGCGGATTCGTCGCCGGATCAAGGAGGCGGTGGAGGAACTGGACCGCCGCGCAGGAGACGTACACACGGATGTGTTGCCGGGTGTGCCGGGGGAAGTGCTTACCGCCTACGCGGCACGAAACCAAGCGGATTTGCTCGTCGTGGGGGTTCGACGGGCTGGCGTTGTAAAAAAAACACTGATCGGATCCACCACTGAAAGCCTGCTGCGCCGCTCTCCCTGCGCCGTTCTGACCGTTCCGTTCATCGCCGGCAATCCGCAAGCGAGGGTTTGATTCATGCGAACGTGCGGCATCGTTTCCGACCTCTGCTATCTGCATCACATCACCGACGACGGACATCCGGAGAACCGCCGAAGATTGGAAGCGATTTACCAAAAATTGGAAGACACCCCGGCCGCATCCCGTTTGCTTTCTATCCCTTCTCGCCCTGCGGAGCGTTCGGAAATCCTGCGGGTGCACACACCGGAGTACTGGGAGCGGCTGGCGGCCACCGCCGGAAGGGAGCGGACGGTTCTGACACCGGACACCTGGACCTCGCCGGATTCTTTCGAAGCGGCCTGCCGGGCTTCCGGAGGGTTTTTCCAGGCGATTTCCGCCGTCATGGACGGGACGGTCGACAATGCCTTTGCGCTGGTCCGCCCTCCCGGTCATCACGCCGAAAAGAGCCGGGCGCTTGGCTTTTGCCTGTTCAACCATGTAGCGCTGGGCGCGCGGTTTGCTGCCGATCACTATGGTGTCCGGAAAATCCTGCTCGTGGACTGGGACGTCCATCATGGCAACGGCACCCAGCACACCTTCGAAGCAGACGACTCCGTATTCTTCTTCTCCTCTCACCAGTTTCCTCATTTTCCCGGAACGGGGCCTTTCACCGACGTCGGAAGAGGCAAGGGAGAAGGGTTCACGATGAACCTGGCCCTGCCCAAAGGCTACGGAGATGCGGAATATGTAGCCCTTTACGAGCGGGTCCTGCCTGCTGTGGCCGAGGAGTACGGTCCGGATCTAATCCTGGTTTCCGCCGGATTCGACACCCACCGCCTGGACAAGCTCGGAGGCATGCGGATGACCGAAGAAGGGTTTTCGGGCCTGACCCGGTGTTTGATGGAAGTGGCGGACCGTTGCTGCGGAGGGCGCTTGGTGCTGGTGCTGGAAGGGGGATATCACCTGGAAACCCTGCCTTTGTGCGTCGACCGGGTATTGCAGGAGCTGACCGAAACCACGACCACGCGGATAGACGAATGGCTGGAGACGGCGGACCGGAAACGGATCGACTACGCCCTGACCCGATGCCAACACGTCCACCGTCCGTTTTGGAAAAACCTGCGGGCCGCCTGAAGCGGCTTCAGCGAGAGCACTCCCCTCCGCCTGTTGTAGCGGAGCGAAAATCCCGGGTACCGGGGCGGTGGGGAGCCTTCCATTGCGGATCCCTGGGGTAAACGGATTCGGTTGCCGGCGACTGGAGGTTTGCAATGAACAAGCTCAAGATCATGAAATCATCGGTTGCCAAATGGAATCGCATCATCGCCGGCGAGAGTTCCGACGGCGGTGTAGTGGATTGCCCTCCCTGCCGCATCTACTACATGCTGATCTGTTTCGGTTGTCCCATCGCTGAGTACACCGGACAGAAATTCTGCAAGGGCTCACCCTATCCACGATGGTACTGGCACCACATCGAAAATCACGACAAAATACGACGGAAAGTCTATTGTCCCACCTGCCTGCAATACGCCACCGAGATGCGGGACTTCATGCAGGAAATCGTCGACCACCTGGAAGCGGAGGAAAATGCCGAGCCGAAGGGTGACGACCCCACGGACCCATCCTGAGCGAGCCTCGTGGCGATGATTCATTCACCGGCAGCCATATGGATCGGGTCCACCGCCGCCGCCGAGGTGGCGGTGCTGGTCTGGGCCGCTATGCTTCTGTTTCAACGGCGTGGCTGGACCTTCGCCGAAGCCGCCGCCTATGGCATCATCTGCACGATGATGCTCCTCTCTTTTGTGTTTCAAACGGCAATGCTGACCCGAATGGTTTTTTTGTCGCCGGTGCTGGAGGTCGTTCTGATCGCGGTGGCGGCCGTTGTTCTGTTGCAGGGAAAACCGGTCTCCCTGGTTTGGGGTCCGCTGCGTGGGGCTCTTCGGCAGCACCCGATACCGGCCGGCTTGCTGCTCATTGCCATGGGGTTTTTGTTTGTTCAGGCCATGATCGCCCCTTCGGGCTTTGGACAATGGGAGGCGCTATGGCCCGTGTTGGATCTTCAGCGGTGGCTTGACTTCTGCCGCACGGGAAACAGTGGATCCTTCAATCAGGCGATCCTGCCGCACTTGGTGCTGCGGCATCATATCCGTTTCGGCCTGGGAATCTTCGGATTCTTGGCATACCTTGCGGTGGGGTTCGCCAGCTACGCCCTCGCCCGCCGGTATGCCTGGCCACCCACTGCGATCACCGTATCCCTGGTGGTGCTCAGCGCACCCCGACTCGTCCTGCATTCGGTCACTCCGGGGGTGGAGATCACCACAGCGGCCGCAGCCGTATTCGTGCTGCTGGCTCTGTACCGATGCGTGGAGCAGCCCTCTCCTGTGGACCTGGTTTTGATGTTGTTGGGTATCTCTTTCTGCATTTCCGCCGGGAGCATGGGCTTCGTGCTGCCGTTCATTCTTCTGGGACTGGCAGGCCTCGTGCTGTATCGCCGGCACGGTGGAAGATTCTGGTGGTCACTGGCTGCGGCGTCCCGACGCTGGTTGTTGTTCGCCGCCATTCCGATGGCGGTGTTTGCACAGCCGTGGATGCTGTTCTGCCCGGATCCGGCGGTCGGGATGTCGGCTTCAACAACGCCGGCGTGGAACGCGGACGGTCTCGTCGGAGGCCTGGCCAATCTGCTCCGCTATCTGCTGGAGGCGCTCGACCCAACGCCCGGAATCGAACACCTGGTGGACGCCGTTTGGGGCATTTCGTTGTCTTCCGTGGTCCAGTGGCTCTCCGACTCCTTGCTATCGCCGGTGTTCCACGGCCGAGGGGCGGCGGTGGATTTCCATGTGCAATGGGCCTCGACGCCGTTTCTTTCCTGGTTCGGTCCCCTGGCCGTGATACTGGTGGGTCCGGCCTGGCTCAAGGCCCTGGTGCGCGGACCGCGGCGCCTGAAAGCCGTGGCGGTCGCCCTGGCCGGCTATCTCTATCTGGCCTCGCTGCTTCCAGCCTGGCAGCCGGGAAACGGCCGGCTGTTCATGCCGTTTTGGTGCTGTGCCGGCTTCATGGTGGCCTTTCTGCTTCCCCCGTGGCGGTTCACACGCTCGGGAAGGCTGGGCCTGCAGGGGATATCTGCAGCGCTGCTGCTGTATGCGTGCTGGCAAATCGGGTGATGGACGGAAAGCGGATTGAAGACCTCCCGCCGCCTGCGACGGGGAACGCGCTCACCGAGGCCGGTTCAAGGCAGCGCAACCGATTCCCGGACCATTTCGAGAAAATAGCGGTGAAACCGGTCGTCGCCGGTCAGTTCGGGGTGAAACGAAGTGGCCAACCAACGCCCCTCCCGGGCCGCCACCACCGAACCGTCGGAAAGTCGGGCGAGCTCCGTGGCTTTGCCCCGCGCCTGGCGGATGATGGGAGCTCGGATGAAAACGGCCGGGAAGGGCCTTTCGACACCCTGTTCCAGCGCGGGCACCGGTAATGCTGCCGTAAAGCTGTCCGTCTGTCGCCCGAACGCATTTCGCTCCACGCAGATATCCATCAGACCGAGCAGGGGCTCTCCCTTGCCGATATCCCGCGCAAGGAGGATCATACCCGCACAGGTTCCCCACACCGGCCTGTGGCCGGCGAATATCCGCAGCGGTTCGAGGAGTTCGAAACGGACCACCAGCTTGCCGATCGTGGTGCTCTCTCCCCCGGGAATGACAAGTGCATCCAGCCCTTCCAGCTGGTGAGGGAGCCGTACTTCCACCGTTTCGGCCCCCACTGTTCGCAGCATGCGGACGTGTTCGATAACGCCGCCCTGAAGCGCCAGAACGCCAACATGCGGGGCCCCACCCTTACCAGCCACGGCTCGCCAGCCGTTCGTCCTCCTCCAGAGAGGAGACGTTGATGCCGACCATGGGCGTTCCCAGGTTCTCGCTCACCTTGGCCAGTATGGAGGGATTGTCGAAATGGGCGGTGGCCTCGACGATGGCCTTGGCCCGCGGTGCCGGATCGGCGCTCTTGAAAATGCCCGAACCTACGAAGACGCCGTCCACGCCCAATTGCATCATCATGGCGGCATCGGCCGGCGTTGCTATCCCTCCGGCGGCGAAATTCACCACAGGCATCCGCCCCAACTCCCGGGTTTCCCGGACGAGGTCCGCAGGCGCGCCGAGCCCCTTGGCGTAGGTCACCAGTTCTTCCTCGGGCATGGTCTGCAGCCGACGGATCGCTCCCATCACGGTGCGGGCATGCCGGACGGCCTCCACCACATCTCCGGTACCGGCCTCTCCTTTGGTGCGAATCATGGCCGCCCCCTCGGCGATACGACGAAGCGCCTCCCCAAGATTGCGGCAGCCACAGACAAAGGGGATGGTAAACGCGTGCTTGTCCACATGGTACTGCTCGTCTGCCGGTGTAAGCACCTCGCTCTCGTCGATGTAGTCCACACCGATTTCCTGAAGAATCTGCGCTTCCACGAAATGGCCGATGCGGCACTTGGCCATGACCGGAATGCTCACCGCGCTCATGATTTCACGAATCAGGCCCGGATCGGACATGCGGGCGACGCCGCCCTGGGCCCGGATGTCGGCGGGAACCCGTTCCAGGGCCATGACAGCCACGGCTCCGGCCTTCTCGGCGATGACAGCATGATCCGGCGTGACCACGTCCATGATCACCCCGCCCTTGAGCATCTGGGCGAGTCCCTTTTTGACGGTCATGGATCCGGAATTCCGTTCCTTGTCGTCTGGTGTTGATGTCGGCATGGAAACCTCCTTGGTGCACGGTGGATACGTCAGTATGCGCTGCAGAAGGGATTCGATCAACGGTCGAATGGCGAGGTCAT